>DHVJ01000032.1 GCA_002412595.1 Anaerolineaceae bacterium UBA5211 | reverse complement strand
CCGCCGGTGGCAATGACTTTCATATCTGTACCCAATTTCTCGCGAAAGCGGGTGACTAAACCTTCCACCATGGCTACATAACCGAATATCAATCCAGCTTGCATGGCGTGTTGGGTGTTGGTGCCAATCACAGAGGGTGGGGCTTTTAATTCCACTGCCGGCAATTTGGCGGTGTGTGAAACCAGCGCGTCAGCCGCTGTGCCGATACCGGGCAGGATTGCGCCGCCCAGATAAGCCGCTTCGGACGTCAGGGCGTTAAAAGTGGTGGCGGTGCCGAAGTCGATGATACAGGCCGGCCCGCCGTAGTTTTTGGTTACAGCAACCGCGTCTGCGATGCGGTCCGCACCCACAGCATGAGGATTGTCGTAAAGGATTGTGATGTTCAATTTGAGGTCGGAAGTGACAGTCAGGGGTTCCAGGTGCAGATAATCTTCACAGGCTTGCTGCAAGCGTTCTGTCAATTGAGGAACCACTGAGGAGAGCACGATGCCGTCCAGTTCTTCTTCTGTGCACCCACAGGTGTGTAACAGGCTGTGCAACTGTAGGCCGTATTCGTCCGGCATACGTTGATGGTCAGTAGCCAGGCGCCAGTGTGCCCGCAGTTCTTCGCCCTGATATAAGCCAATGGTCAAATTCGTATTGCCTAAATCAATGGTGAGCAGCATAGTTTCCTATTCTTTTACCAGTATAAATGGATTGTACACTATGATGTTTTATCATACTTGTATAAATGAATTATACAAGCCTATGCGGATCGTGGTTGTCGGATTTTAGAAAACGGTGGTCTGATTTCCTGCTTTTAACCTGGTCGCCGCGTTCGCCCAGCCAACCGTTGCGTATATTTTGCGGGTCTTCAAACTGGGGAATATAGGGTTTGATATCCAGCAGAGGAGTGCCGTCCAGAATATCGAGTCCGCTTACCATAATCTGGCAACCTTCCACGGCAGTGATCTGCAGGAGGGATAAGCCGATTGGATTGGGGCGCCGGGGCGCACGTGTGGCAAACAGGCCGTGCGGTTGGTTATCCAAAAAAGGGATTACCTTGGGCTGCCAACCGCTAATTTTGTGGAAATAGTACAGCACATAGATGTGTGAAAAGCCATCCAGATCTGCCAGCGCCTCGCAAAAGGGAGGATAAATTTCTAAAGTGCCCGCGGCCGCGGCATCTCCGGTAGGCTGGATGGGCATATTGGACAGTTCCGTAAAGGGACTATGAACAACACCAATGGGTTCAAATGTTATTTTCATACCTATTATTGTAGAGGATTATTAGAATGAAATGGGTTATATTATGAATTCAAAGACAATTTTAAGGAAGAATAAAGATGAGTGCACTAATAATTGATGGCAAGGTTGTTTCCATGCGCATCCGCGAGGAGGTTGCAGAGCAGGTAACTGCTCGTAAAACAGCCGGAAAATCCATTCCCGGATTGGCGACTGTTTTGGTGGGCGATGACCCGGCTTCGCATACTTACGTCAATTCCAAACATCGTGCCTGTGAGGCGGCTGGTATCCAATCATTCGGGTTTACGTTACCGGCAGACACACCGCAGAAAAAACTGGAAGGGCTGATAAGAGAACTCAACCAGGATGAGCGTGTGCATGGGATTCTGATGCAATCTCCATTGCCAGAGGGATTAGATGAGCAGCAGGCACTCAGTGTGCTTTCAATCGAAAAAGATGTGGATGGCTTTCATCCGGTCAATATCGGTCGTTTGGCCCAAAAAGGACCGGAACCGCTGTTTGTATCCTGTACACCAGCCGGCATCATGGTGCTGCTCAACGAAACTTTGCCCTCACTGGCAGGCAAACAGGCGGTGGTGCTGGGGCGCTCGAACATCGTAGGCATGCCGGTGGCGCTGCTGCTGGTGCGCGCTAATGCCACTGTGACCATTTGCCATTCACGCACGCGCGATCTGCCAGCTATAGCGCGTCAGGCAGATATCCTGGTGGCGGCTATTGGCCAGGCGGAAATAGTGCGCGGTGATTGGATCAAACCGGGTGCAACTGTGATTGATGTGGGTATTAACCATGTGGATGACAGCAGCAGAAAGAAAGGCTACCGCCTGGTGGGGGATGTAGCCTTTGAGGAAGCCTGCCACGTGGCCGGTGCGATTACACCGGTGCCGGGCGGGGTGGGGCCGATGACGATTGCCATGCTGCTGCGGAATACGCTCAAAGCGGCGGAAATGAGCACGAAATAAATGATAAGTAAGTTGAACAATTTAATCTAAAGATTAAAAATTAAAAATCTTATTTCTTATAATGCAATCTATAGGAATTCGATAGTAAGGGATTTATTTACCATTAAGAAGATAATCTCTATTTAAGATATCAAAATTCCATCTAATAAGAAGATCTTTTTTTGTTACATTCCAATTTTAATAATGACAGCCATCATGTTTAAATATGATGGCTGTCCCTTTCGCTAGGTTTATTAGGGGCATATATTAAAGTTTATTGCACGTATTTTATTTACGTGCAATATAAACATATTAACGGGTCATCATTCAAAGTGGAGGCAAACATGAACCCAAGTGAAATTTCCCAAAGTATCATTCAAATCTTGCACCTCGAGACGCAGCCGGTTGCGGTAAAAGTGTACAAGGACAGAGCTGATCTTCCCCGCCATCCCCAAAACATTAAGCAAAATTTCTGTCAGCTGGTATCCATTGCCCGTTATCAGGGCAGAGGTAATAGCAGCACTCCGGATGACATGATTTGCGCTTTTGGCGCATCCTGCCTGGGGTTGATTGAAACACCGGAAGTCATTTCATCGGGGAAAGCCGGTTTGGGCATCTATACCGGTAATCCGGAAGCGGCCGAGAATTTCATGTCTAATGTTTTCAAAATTGGTGACAACGGCAAACAGTATGATGCCGTTATGGTAAAACCCTTGGCTGAAGTTACTGAGGATGACGAGCCGCAGGCGGTCATTATTTATGTCAATCCCGCTCAGGCCATGCGCTTGATTCATGCCAGCACCTACGATACCGGTGAGAAGATTGCTGCGGATACCGTAGCGGAAGGGGCTATGTGCTCCTGCACTGCTTTTGCAATTGCCAACCAGAAACCCACGGTTGGATTCCCATGTGCAGGGGACCGTATCTTTGGTGGTACACAGAACCATGAACTGGTATTTACGGCACCCTATAGCCTGGTCACTGGAAAATTGGTGGAGAATCTAGAAGCTACAGCTAAAGGCGGATTTTCTGTGTTCCCGGTGCCGCCCAATATGCATTGGACACCAGCTATGCCACCCGCTTATACAATTCAGCCGGAGTATTTGAGTAAATAATCGACAAAATTCTCGAAGCAAACCGATAAATTATGCAAAGCCCTGAAAACGATAAATTTAGGGCTTTGCAAATTTAAAATAAAGAACTTCTATCCAAGTTATCTTTAATAATTCATTAACGTATTCTCCAGCGCTTGTTCTATATACTGAAAGTGTACTTAAAGGAGCTAAAATGTCTTGGAATAAACTAACCCCGCAAGAAGCCCATGTAATTGAAGATAAAGGCACGGAAGCGCCTTTCAGTGGCGAATATGATGATGTCTTTGAAGCCGGTACCTATGTTTGCCGGCGCTGCAATGCCCCCCTCTACCAATCCGAAGCCAAATTTCATTCTGGCTGCGGCTGGCCCAGTTTTGATGAGGAAATTCCCGGCGCAGTAAAACACAGTTTGGATACGGATGGGCGCCGCACGGAAATCACCTGTGCAGCCTGCGGAGCGCATTTGGGGCACGTTTTTGAGGGTGAGCATTACACACCCAAAGACACCCGCCATTGTGTCAATTCTTTGTCGATGAAATTCATCCCGAGATCCAATGAATAACACAGAAAAAGCCGTTTTTGGCGGTGGATGTTTTTGGTGCACCGAAGCGATTTACAAACGGGTGAAGGGTGTAGAGGCGGTCATGCCTGGTTATGCTGGTGGTGAAGTCCCCAATCCCAGCTATGAACAGGTCTGCCGTGGAACTACCGGCCACGCGGAAGTCATTCAAGTGGAATACGATCCACAAGTTGTCAGCTACTCAGATTTACTGGAAATATTCTGGTACGCACACGACCCGACCACATTGGACCGCCAAGGTAATGACGTGGGTGAGCAATATCGATCGATCATTTTATACACCAATGAAGAGCAGAAAGCTCAGGCAGAAGCTTCACTTATAGAAGCTAACCAGAGTGGCATGTTTCGCGAACCGATTGTGACTCGCATCGAAAAACTGGAAGCGTTCTTTCCAGCTGAAGAATACCATCAGGATTATTTTGCCAATAATCCCAACCAACCTTACTGCCGGGCGATAATTTCCCCAAAGGTCCAGCATTTCATGAAAGATCATGCGGAAGTATTGAAATAATACAGAACGTCTGAAAAAAACAATTAAAATAATTTTTTGGAGGGGTGTAAAATCTGTCTATGACTACATTGAATGCCATGGCGGGATGGATTGGACAGGTCAGTTTATATGCCGCAGTTTTCTTCTGCGGTCTGACAGTATTTTTATCTTTGATTTTTCTGATCAAACAGAAAGATCAATGGTGGCGAATGATTCACACCAGCTTGAAGGTTCAATGTGGCCTCATGCTGGCGGCAGTAGCCAGTCTGCTTTTCTTGTTATTGCAGAATGCATTTGAATACCAATTGGTCTTTAACTCAGTTGAGCTGAAAATGCCCTGGTATCAAAAACTGGGCGGTTTGTGGTCCGGGCAAGCCAGCTCATTACTATTCTTTTCCCTGATTCTCACCATAGCCATTTATGGAACATTCAAGCTAGGCCAACGTTTACCGGAATGGCGCATGGGTGTTCTGGCGGTTCTAATCCTCTCTATAACACTGTTTGTATTTCTGATACCGCCGACTTTTGTCACCAGTCCATTTACTAAAATTTGGCTGATGCCAAATGGTTCTATCGCGAACACGTTTTTTGCGCCTGAGGAAGCTGCGTTGGTGATGCCCACGGATGGGCGTGGGTTAACACCCAGTCTGCGGCATATCGCGATGCTGCTGCACCCGCCTTTCCTTTATTTAGGGTTAATCGGGTTCTTCATCCCGTATGCCTTCAGCATAGCTGCGTTAATTTACAGACCGGATGATTTGGATTGGGTTAAATTGGTTTACCCGGTTGCGCTGGCGGCTTGGATGTGCCTGACACTGGGCATGTTCCTGGGTTCCTGGTGGGCGTATTCCATTCAAGGCTGGGGCGGCTATTGGAGTTGGGATGCAGTGGAAATCTCGGGTTTGCTGCCCTGGCTGCTTTCGTTTGGATTACTTCACAGCATGCAGGCTTTGCTGCATGGCAGACCTTTTAAACGTTGGACGTATGTCTTCGCGGTGCTTATCTTCCTCTTTGTATTGCTGGGGATTTTAGTTACACGGTCTGGCATCCTGGAATCAGTGCATGCTTACAGCAGTGGGGCAATGGGTCCGGTATTAACCGGGCTGCTGGCTGCCCATGCAGTGTTCGCGGGCATAGTTATAGGCGGGAATTCTAAGGCTCTTAAACAACCCTCTCAGACTTCAGAGAATTTGGGACCGGATCAACTGCTTTCTGGATTGAATGGTTGTTTATTAATCTTGGTATTGTTATATTTGTTTGGGCAAACATTGCCAATTACTTCATCGTTGTTTAAAGGTGCCAAAACAACTTTTAGCGCCAATGATTACGAGTCGCTATCCACGCCATTTTTACTGTTGATTCTATATTTCACGGGTTTGTTCCCCTTCCGTTATCAACCCACACGAGATTTATTCCCCAAGGCTTATCGGACGGGGCTGACTATCTTTTCCATTATAGTGGCAGCTGGATTATTCTTAATTTACCCGATCAGCCTTAGCGCGGCGCTTGGCTATGGTCTGACCGTATTCCTGTTTGGAAGCTGGTTTTATTTGTTGATGTTCTTTGTAATTACAAGATTCAGAAAGAAAACAAGTACTGCAAAACTGAATACCCCACTTGGGATGGTGCTGGTGCATATCGGTCTGGCTTTATTGGCTTTTGGTATTCTGGGTGTGGAAAATTTCACTTCTCGTTATGAAATTGGTTTACAGGCTGGCGATTCTCTCGAGTTGATGGGTTGGACAGTCAATGCCGTATCCCGCGAGGTAGTTCCAGCTGAAACTTCAGGGGGGCAGGATAGCAATGCCTTCATTTTGCAATTTAAGTCAGCTTCAGGGAAAGTTATTTTTCTGGAACCTGAAATAAAATCCTATCCCAAATTAGATATTGAAGAATCCCTGCCGGATTTCCATTCCAATCTATTTCAGGATGTTCATGTTGTGATGTCTGATTGGAATGTACCTGACAGCCATCTGGCAGAATTTCAAGTTTCATTTCTACCATCTATGATGTGGATTTGGATTGGGGGTCTCGTGATGGTGATGGGTGGGCTGCATACATTACGCGCTTACCTGATCAAATGAATAACATTAATTAGGAAGTTCTTCGTGGCTCTTGCTGCTCAAACGATTGAAATAGGGCAGCAGGAAAAATCCGGATAATGCCGGCGCCCAGAAGGAAAGCAAACGGTAAGTCAATGTTATTACGGTAGCAACCGAATTTTCCACTCCCAGTGATGTATATAAGGCCACCATTGTACTTTCTATGATCCCAACGCCACCGGGAATCATGAAAGCCATGCGCCCAAACAGGTTGGGCAATCCATATCCGGTTGTAACCACCAGGAGTGATTGTGGGCTGCCGCATGCCAGGAAAAGAAAGAAAATAGTCAGGACATCCCCGAGAGTGCTTACCAGGGAACCGATCATTGGCCCTTTCCAACCTTCCTGGACCAGAAAATTCCAGGCATAAAACATATTGCGCAGTTCTTTAGATACCTTTTCTTCATCAAAACTCTTTTTAAGGAATTTGAAAACTGCTCTCAAAACGGTAATTGATATCTCGATTGATTTTTCCTGGTGGCGCATCGCCACAATTAGTAAAATACCGACTGCTGCCAGGAATAAGGAAATCAAGACATACGAGATAATTTGTAATGTGGAAAGGTTATTACTCAGAAATAAAAAGACCAAACCCAAGACTGATACGGCAGAAAGCACAAAGCTCAAGAAGAAAGCCGGTATCGATGCAGCCAGCGAGGCACCCTCGGCATTACTACCACTGACCCTGATCCACCGGTAGGTTGTTGCTGCACTTCCGAACATGCCACCGCCCACCAAACCGAAAGAATAACTGGCCATAAAGATCAAAATAGCCCGCATGATTGAAAAATCTTGTTTAGTGATCTTGACGCATTCCTGGATTGTGAGTCCATTTCCATACGCCCGCAAAACTTGCGCGCCTATCGCCAGGATCAATGCCCAGCCCTTCATCGAAGTAAAGATATGGACTGTTTCTTCGAGTGAGGAAATCTTAGGCAGGAAGAAATAAACGGCTAAAGCCAGTATGACGATCAGGACTATTTTTTCAATAACGGGAAGTGAGGATTTTGAAATTTTTATAAAACCAAGATCCAGGTTCTCTTTCTTTTCTTCCTGTTCAGGTTGAGGTTGTAAAGATTTGTTCATAATTTTGTGTGATGTCAATGATTGCAGATCCAAATGGATAGCAATGGTAGATTATTATACATAATAAAATCATGAATGGGGAAGAATCCGCAAGGAAAAGTCGCCCAGGAATAAGTTCATATTCTGGTATTTTAGGATGGACTTCGTAATCATTTATTAACCGGGATCATTAATCTTGGATCGGTTTTTTTCCGGTAATCGCGTTCAAGATAGGGAGAACTATAAAGCCGATGAGTGAGGGAACCCAAAAGGAAATCACGCGGTAAACCAGGACCGCAATTGTAGCTAAAGCTTTATCGATTCCCAAAGTGATAAACAGGGCTACCATAGCGCTTTCAATTACACCTACTCCACCGGGGAAGATGAATGCCATTCGTCCAATCAACCAGGGCAAGCCGTATCCGGCGATCAACACGAAAACTGAAATGCTTTTCCCGCTGGCTAGAAACACAAAATATAGGGTCAGCATATCGAAAAAGATATTGAAAGAAGCTCCTTTTAGCGGGCCTTTCCAACCACCCTTGATCAGGTATGTACCCGTGGCAAAGAGTTTTTCCAGGTTGGTACGGGTTTGTTCTTTGGGAAAATCCTTTTTAAAGAAAACGTAGAATTTTTCCAAAATTACCAGCATTTTTTCAATAGCTGCTTTTTGGTGTTTTACCGCAAGAAAACATAAAATTGCCAGGGCAATCAGCAGTAGTGTGACCAGGCTAAATGAAATCACCTGGGTACGAGTTAGATCATGGACAAAAAGGAGAAATACTAAACCGATAACCGATACCGCAAGGAGGGCGATATCCACGAAAATTGGCGGCAGCGACGCGGCTAATGAGGAACCATCATTTCCCCCGCCGCTGGCTTTGACCCAGCGGAAGGTACTGGCGGTGCTGCCGAACATGCCACCGGCCACAAGGCCAATGGAAGCACTTGTCAGGGCTATCAACATGCCCCGCAACGTTGTGATTTTATTTCCAGTCAATTTTACGCATTCGCTGGTGGTCATACCGTTTCCCGAATAGCTGATAAATTGTGCAATGATGGCCAGCGAGATTGCCCAAGGCTTTAAAGTCGATAATACTTTAAGCGAATTTTCAATTGAAGAAAGCTGTGGTAGCAAGTAAAGGACAGCCAGGGCTAAGATGCCCAATAGAGCGACTTTTTTGATGATGGAAACCATGGATTTGGAAAATCCTATTTTACCAACATGAAGATTGCGTTCCGAGTCGTCTTGTTTAGGTTGATGATCAGTCATTATATTTTCGGTAGAAATACCTTTTCCCTATTTCATTGGTGAGTGAGTACAAGAGTGTAATTCCGATTAGCATAATTATCAAAGAAAACGGCAGCGGGGTAATGTTCAACAGCGTGCTGACACTGGGAATATATGGCAAAGATATTGTCAAAATGGCAACCAATAACGAGATTATCCATAATCCTTTGCCGATGTGCCTTTTAAAAACAGACTTACGAGAACGCAGGATTAACAAGGCCAGGAGTTCCGTCAGAACAGATTGAATGAACCAACCTGTCCTGAAGACATCTTGAGATGATTTCAGAATATTTAGAAGATAAAAGAATGTAATGTAGTCAAACACAGAACTGATGACCCCAAAAACAATCATGAAATGTCGCAGCGTGTGGATATTCCAGCGATGAGGGCTTTGGATCATGACATCGTCCACACTGTCCCCCGCGATCATCATGGCTGGAAAATCGGTTAAAAAATTGGTCAGCAGCACCTGAAAAGGCAGCAAAGGTAAGAAGGGAATCAGGAGGGAGACGCCGGCCATGCTGACCATATTGCCGAAGTTGGCGCTGGTGGTGATATTGATGTATTTCAACGTATTCGCAAAAGTGGTGCGGCCTAAAATAATGCCTTGTTTGAGAACATCCAGATCATGGCGCAGCAGAACAAAATCGGCGGCCTCCTTGGCCACATCGACCGCCGAATCAACTGAGATGCCCACATCGGCATTATGCAGTGAGGGAGCATCATTGATCCCATCACCCATATATCCGACCACATGATTGCGTTTTTGCAGGGCGCTAATGATGCGTTCTTTCTGATTTGGATCGACCTCCACAAAGAGGTTGGTTGATTCAACTGCGTGCCAGAGAGCTTCATCATTAATTTCATTCAACTCACGGCCGGTCAGGACTCCTGAAACCTCCAAACCTATCGTCTGTGCGATATGCAGGGTGACATTACGGTTGTCGCCGGTGATAATTTTCAAGCTGACACCCAGGGATTTGAGATCGTTGATTGTAGCTGCCGCGTCCAGTTTGGGCGGGTCATAGAAAAGCAAGAATCCCCTGAAAGTCATTTCGGTTTCATCAAAGCGAGAGAATTGTTTTTGTGCAGCAGTTCTTTTGGTTGCTATTCCCAACACACGAAAACCCTGCTCTCCCCAGACTTGGGCTCTCTTTTCAATTTCTGTTTGCGCATCGCCTGCCAGGGGAGTCGTCTTCCCATCAGTATCACAACTAGTACAAATCTCGAGGATATGATCAAGAGCTCCCTTGGTGATCATTAGGTTTCCCGCAGATTCCGCCACTACGATGGATAAGCGTTTTCGCATGAAATCATAAGGGATCTCATCCAATTTTATGGAAGGATCTATCTGCAGCTGATTGAGGGCTTTGATGGCTTCGTCCAGTGGATTTTCCAGGCCGGATTGCAGTTCGGTATTGAGGGAAGCCAGGCGAAACACTTCGTCGGAGGGATTACCCTGCAAATCCAACGCACCATCCAGTTTAACTATCCCTTGTGTCAAGGTACCGGTTTTATCCGTACACAGCACATCCATGCTGCCAAAGTTTTCAATCGCATTCAACCTGCGTACAATTACGCCGGAGCGGGCCATGACTTGTGCTCCTTTAGATAGGTTAATGCTGATGATAGCAGGCAGAAGCTGGGGTGTTAGCCCAACCGCCAATGCGATCGAGAATAATAGAGAATCCAGGATGGGCTTGTTCAGCAGGATGTTGAAAACCAGCACCAGGATGACCATGATAAGCATAATCTCGGAGAGCATCGATCCGAAACGGCGAACACCGCGTTCGAATTCGGTTTCCGGCGCGCGCAGGGTGAGCGTTTTCGCAATGGCCCCGAAGGAAGTATCTTTACCGGTGTGCACCACCAATATTCTCGCGCTGCCGCTGCGCAGGTTAGTACCCATGAAGACACTATTGGTTTGCTCTACCAGGCTGGCAGCGGATGGTAAAACACCGGGCATCTTCTCCACCGGGAAGGTTTCACCGGTCAAGACAGATTGATTGATGAATAAATCCTTAGCTTCCACAATCAATCCATCCGCAGGTACCATGCTGCCAGCAGATAACAGGACTATATCACCGGGAACGACATCCCGTGAAAGGATCTGCGTTACGGCTCCGTCCCGCAGGACGGATGATTTCAACGCGATTTGGTTCTTTAACTTTTCCGCAGCGTTATGCGCGTTATATTCCTGGAAAAAGCTGAGCAGGGAACTGGCCGCGACGATGGCGAGAATGATGGCCGCGTCGATCCAATCTTGGGCGACAGCAGAAATAATTGTGGCAAAGAAGAGGATAAGGATGATAGGATTTTAAAATTGATTGGCGAAAATCCTCAAGCCGGATAAATGCGATCCGACTGATAAAGTATTGGGCCCGAATTCGTCCAATCGCTCTGCTGCAGCGGAAGGGCTCAGACCTTTGGCCGAACTTGTAAGTTCTTTAAAAAGTTGGCCAGCAGTTTTGTTCCAAAAGGCATCTTTTGGTTTGTCGTGATTATTCATAAGTAAATTTGTGGGATATCTGAATTAAGTTTACTCCAATTGGCTGATTGGAAAAATAATGGCTGCGCCTCTCATTAAAACAAAATCCCCAACTTTTAGTCAGGGTTTTTGATCTTTCTGGTTTCAAATTACATGCTGCTCGTTGATCTTTCGGAAATGATAACCGTAAATGGAAAATTCGATTGCCAGTGGGAACAAGCGTGGTTTATGGAACAAGGTCCAAAAAAAGAGCTGCCAATATTGGCGGCGTTCTTTGCCAAAGATGCCCAACTGGAAGACAGAGCGGGTGAATGCGGTCAGATTCTGCCAGATTACCTGCAGGTCAATATGGATTTTTACCTTGGGCATGTTGTATTCTTCCAAAAAAGTAGTGACGCGCCGATAATAGACCGTGGGAGAATAAATATGATTTAGCAGCTTTTTATATTGCTGTTTTAGTACATCAATATTCATAATCGGAACAATGTTGGTAGAGCCGTCCACATTATCCCCTGACATGTTTTTAACAATGCGGCCGGATTTTTCCATGCGTGCGTATAGCTTTGTACCTATGGGAGCTTGCAGAATGCCAACCATGGCGGTGACAATACCGCTGCGCTGGATTAAATCGGTTAAATTCTGGAAAGTAAGCGGACTATCATTGTCGAAGCCAACGATAAAACCACCTTGAACCTGCATGCCAGCCCGCTGGATACGGTGGATATCTGCCACCAGATCACGATTGAGGTTCTGCTTTTTATTGCATTCGGCCAGGTTATCTTCGTCGGGGGTTTCAATGCCGATAAACACTTTGTTGAAACCAGCAGCCGTCATCTGGCTCATCAGCTCGGGGTCGTCCGCCAGGTTGATGGAGGCTTCTGTGTTAAAGGTCATACCTTCTTTATCTTTGCGCCACCCGATCAATGCGGGAAGAAGCTCTTCTTTGAGGGCTTTCTTGTTGCCGATCAGGTTATCATCTACGAAGAAGACACCCCCGCGCCAGCCAGCCTGGTATAGCCCGTCCAGCTCATCAATGATTTGTTGGGCGGTTTTTAAACGCATGCGGTGGCCAAGCAATGCGGTGACGTTGCAAAAATCACAATTGAAGGGGCAGCCGCGTGAATATTGAATGCTCATGCTGGCGTAATCCTTCAAGTTCATTAGATCCCAGCGGGGTGTGGGGGTTTGATGTAGGTCAGCGTAATCATCCGTGCGGTAAAGTAGTTTGGGTTGCGAATCTTCCAGATCGTGCAGAAATTCCGGAAGGGTGATCTCGCCTTCATTGAGCACAAAATGATCAATCCCGTTGAATTCCTCAGGTTCGGTCGTGAACAATGGTCCGCCTGCCACAACTTTAATA
>DHVJ01000027.1 GCA_002412595.1 Anaerolineaceae bacterium UBA5211 | reverse complement strand
TTTTTCTTTCCAAAGTTGAGATGCCCGAAATTTTTCAGCTGCACTCAATTGCGCAGGTTCAAAGTGTAAATCAAGTGCCTGGGAAAAGCCATCTATCATGCATCGGGCCATGTGTTCCCAGGTTGGCAGCGTGCCAATACATTTCGCGATGGTGGTGGCGTGCGCGCGCAGATTGTTAATAGCGGCCTTGCGCTCCTCTTCGGAATCGTACAACAGCACTTCAATGATGCGGGTGATATCACCGTAGAGGGGAATAGCCCCATGCTGCAAAACACCTTTATGTAAGCGTGCTTGAGCGCTGCCAATCAATTTCTTGCCGCCAAAGGTGATCTCATAATCGGAAGGATATTGGAAGCAAACCGGGTCGATAAGCCGTTCGCGGTTTTTCTCTTCGGAAGGACGTGAATCAGCGGCGATGCCCGCCAATTGCAGGCCTTTCAACAATCCTTTGGATAACAGGCGGTAGGATACCAGTATATTACCGCTGACATGTATGTCCTCCTGGGGCGCGCAGATGGAATAGGTTAATTCATCTGCATGCAGGATGGCTTTCCCTCCGGTTGGGCGCCGGACCACGTCCCAGCCATGTGCGGTTACGGCAGGTAAATCTACCTCAGCGAATTTTTGCGTCCTTCCCAATGAAATCGCGTAGGGATGCCAGCGATACAGGCGTAAGGTTGGCAGGCAATCCCGGTTTACTGTGCTTTCAAGAATGGCTTCATCCACAGCCATATTCCAGGCTGCGGGGTAAGGAGGATGGAGGATGAGGCGCCAATTTTCCATGTTTTCAAGTGGTCTTGTCGAGTTAATCGCTTCCATTTTACTAGAAAACCTTGGTGGTAAAATTCAATTCCACATGAACGAAAAAAGTGATTTCCAATTCATTGAAAAATTGAGCGAGACTATTGAAATATCGCTGCCGGATGGGCGCTTTATTTCCGGCAAACGCGGCGCTAAACTGGAGGATTTCTTAAGCCCCTTGCAGGATTGGGAAGGTTCTCAAATTATTGGTGCTGTTGTGGACGGCACACTAAAAGAATTGACTGCGCCGCTGACCAAAGCCTGTGAAGTTCAACCTGTGAATATGTCCACATCCGACGGGTCCAAGATCTACCGCCGTTCATTGACTTTTCTATTGGAAACTGCCTTTGATGACCTCTTCCCGGACTATTTTTTGGCCATTGACCATTCTGTTCCCAGCGGCGGGTATTTCTGCAATATCCTGGGGCGCGAGCCGCTGACCAAGGATGAAATCCGAAAATTAGAAATGCAGATGAAACATTTGGTGCAGGAAGATCTGACAATCACCAAAGAACGGGTTACCCTGGAAGAAGCGCGCGCTTATTTTGAAGAAAAGGGTTACGCGGATAAATTGCGTCTGTTAAAATACCGGAAAAAACCTTATCTGGTTTTATACCAGCTGGAAAATCATAAAGATTACCATCACGGTTATATGGTTCCTTCCACCCGCTATCTTAATCTATTTAAATTGCATCCTCGCGGAGAAGGCTTTATCCTGCAATACCCCCGCCGCGGTACACCTAACCAGCTGTTTCCCATGCCGCGCTACAGCAAATTGCTGGAAACTTTTAAACAGTACGGCTCCTGGCTGAAAAGCCTGGATATCGACAGTGTTGGCGCGTTGAATAATGCCATTGAAAGTAAAACTATTCGTGAGGTTATCCTGGTTTCCGAAGCATTGCAGGAACAAAAAATTTCCCAAATTGCCTCTCGTATCGCAAAGAAGAATGACCAGATAAAAGTTGTGTTGATATCCGGACCAACCTCTTCGGGAAAAACGACTTTTTCAAAGCGCCTGGCAGTGCAGCTGATCACATATGGCATTACCCCTTTTGCGCTGGAAATGGATGACTATTTTGTCGATCGAGAAAAGACACCCAAAGATGAAAACGGAATTTATGACTTTGAATCTTTCAATGCGCTGGATGCGGGCTTGATGGAACTTCATATCCGGGATTTGATGGATGGCAAGGAAGTTACTCTACCACATTACAATTTCAAATCCGGACTGCGGGAAGAGGGTAAGACAGTTCGTTTGAAAGGAAACCAGATAATCTTGATCGAAGGTATTCATGGGTTGAACCCCGGTTTGTTCCCGCAGATATCCAAGAAGAATACTTTCCGGATTTACACTTCCTGCCTGACGCAATTGAACCTGGATTACTACAATCGTATTTCCACCACAGACACACGCATGCTGCGCCGTATCGTGCGAGACGCACAAACGCGCGGCTATACACCGCAGCGTACAATTGATTTATGGGAATCAGTGCGCAGGGGGGAGCGTGAGAACATATTTCCATACCAGGAAAACGCGGACGAGATATTTAATTCCGCCCTGGTTTACGAATTGTCCGCGTTAAAACCCTACGTGGAACCACTGCTGCGCCAGATCCCCTTCGGTACTTACGAATATCTTGAAGCGAAGCGGTTACTGGCTTTTCTGGATTGGTTCCTGCCAATTGACAGCAATTTTGTGCCGGATAACTCCATTCTGAGAGAATTTATCGGAAATTCTTTCCTTTCCGATTTTCACCTCTGGAATGAAAGCAGCCGGTAACGGCTGGAGGAGACGCCTTTAGCTATTGCTGGCCAGATGTTTTTTAACCACATTTGACAGGCGGCAAATACCCTCATTGATTTTCTCCGGGCTGGCATTGGAGAAATTCAAGCGCATGGTATTGAAACCACCACCTTCCGCGTAAAATGAATCACCGGGCACAAAGGCCACCTTTTCAGCGACCGCGTCTTTGAAGAGATCCTGACAATTCAAACAATCCGGCAGGGTGACCCACAGGAACAACCCGCCTTTGGGGTGGGTCCACGAAACACCCTCGGGCATATATTCGGATAGTGTATCCAACATTACATCCCGCCGTTCCTTATAGACTTTACGAATAAGCTTGGCGTGTTCGTATAAGAAGCCATCTTTGGCGACTTCATAAGCGACCATCTGATTGAAGGTCGAGGTGTGCAGGTCAGTGCCTTGCTTTGCCTGGATCAACTTTGAGATAACTTCGGGTGGAGCGATCACCCAGGCCAGGCGGATACCGGGGGCCAAGGTTTTGGAAAAAGTGCTCAAGTAAATCACGTTGCCGGAATAGCACTCATCCTGTGCGCGAGTTTGGCTGTCTAATACTTCAATCGCTGGCAGGTTTTCGCCCTCGAAGCGCAGCTGGCCGTAAGGATCATCTTCCACAATTGGGACACCGTAGTTTTCAGCCAGTTCAATTAATTTGAGCCGACGGTCATAGGCCAGTGTGGAGCCGGTGGGGTTTTGAAAGTTAGGCAGGGCATAGATGAACTTAGGGCCAGCGCGCAGGCGGCTTTCCAACTGACTGGTCATCATGCCATCCTCGTCAGTTGGAACGGACACAAAATCTGCCTCGTATGCGCGCCAGGCTTGCAGCGCACCAACATAGGTGGGCGATTCAACTAAAACGCGGTCACCGCTATTAATGAAAATCTTACCTAATAAGTCCAGGGCTTGTTGAGAACCGCTGGTGATGAGGATGTTGTCGATGGTCACATTGATTCCGTAACGGGCGGAATAGCGCGCAATCATTTCGCGCAGGGGCACGTAGCCGTCAGTGGAACCGTATTGGAGGCTGGCCGGACCATTCTGGTCTAAAACAGTCAGGCAGGCTTCTTTAAATTTTTCAATAGGAAAAACTTCCGGGGCGGGCATGCCACCGGCGAACGAAATTACCTCGGGACTTTCCGTAAATTTCAATAATTCACGAATTGCTGAACTCTCCATTCTTTGAGTTCTTTGAGCAAAGCGATAATCCCATAAAGTTTGCATATTTTTTCTCCTGATGGTTGTTGGCAAATCTTACAACTTTGGAAAACGGCTGATGATAATGGCTTTATCCGGCAGCTGTAATTTGTTCCCTTTTTCCAAATCATTTACATCCATGGGCTTAATGGCTTTGGTGTTTTGGTAAATGTAGATGGGGGTACCTTCCTGAATCCCAGATATTTCCAGGCAGGCTTGACCGGTCAAAAATTCATCTTGATTAATAGCGCAGCTGGTCACCTGTCCGATAACCTTACCTTTTTCGTTCAGGACCAGGTCACCGCCATGAGCCATGCGTACGCGTTTGCCTTCAAATTGGAAACGGATGACTTCCACATCTCGTTGAGCTTCTTTTTGCAGGAATGCATCACGACCGATAAACCAGGGTTTGTAGGTTTTCACATACGAGCCAAATCCGGCTTCGGCTACACCCAGGTTCAATTCACTGCCCATTTCGTGGCCATAGAGCGGCAGGCCGGCTTCAGTGCGCAGGGAATCGCGCGCACCCAATCCGCAAGGTTTTATTCCAAACGGGGCGCCGACTTCCAAAAGCATGTCCCAAAATTTAGGCGCTTTCTCGGGGTGGATGAAGATTTCAAAGGCCATTTTCTCACCGGTATAGCCGGTGCGTGAGAGGATCAAATCCAGACCTTCCCAAGTGAAATGACCCAAATGAGTTCTCTTTAGCTTATTCAGACGGTATAAATCTGCTGCGGATAATCCGATGGCATTGAGGATATCGCGTGAACGCGGTCCCTGCAGCGCAATATCCACGCGCATTTCGCTGCCCATCTTGGGATCGCGTAAATTATTGAGGATTACATTGCAACCAAAGGCTCGCGTCCAGGGTCGCTGGTTGTCAACCTTGACAATGCCCTGTCGTACGGCATTCAACCATGCCCAGTCTTTTTCATCGTTTCCGGCATTCACCACCACCAGGTATTCATCCTGTCTATGATAATAGACCAACAAATCGTCAATGACATTGGCATCCGGATCAAGGAAATGGGTATAACAAGACTCCCCAATGTTGAGCGCGCTAATGTCGTTGGCGCAGACGCTGTCCAGGAAGGCGAGCGCATCCGGTCCTTCGGCTTGATAGACGCCCATGTGAGAAACATCGAATAAACCGGCGGCTTTGCGCGTAGCCATATGCTCATCCAGCACAGAGCTGTACCAAACCGGCATATCCCAGCCGGCAAAAGGCACCATTTTTGCGTTTAGGGCAACATGACGGTCATGCAGGTTGGTTTGTTTATCGGCTGCCGCCTGAGGAGCTTCCCATTTGAAATCGGAGAGGGCCGGTTGTGATGGGCTCTTGGTTTTTTCCAAACCGACAAAATAAGGCTTGAGGGAAACAGCATTCTGACTTTCATTCAATGAGACCATCTGGGTGCTGGTTGGCCTGACAATGAATGGCCCAGGTATGCGTTTGAGCAGATCTTCGTCGAAATAGATAAAACCATCCGAGAGATCGCGCAGCCAGGCAGCCGCTAAGGCTGCTTTTTCAGCGGCAACGCTGAGCACATAGCTGGAGAAGTTGTTGCAGGTCAGGGTAGCATTAAGTGCTTCGTTTTCGACGAAAAGGGTGGTCAATTGACTCTCTCCGGCGGGAAGCGTTTCCAAATCATTCTGCAGAAGGAAATTCAAGCTTTGGCGTACATGGTCGCCGGTGATTTCAAATGAGGCGGTGTCCGTGTTTCCGGCAGGAGAAGGGTCGTCGATATAGTTAAATTGCGGATAGCCAAGGTGTGCTGCGGTTTCATTACAAAAAGCTCTTTCTGTAATTTTACGCACACGGATCTTGATTTCCTCAAATTTCTTGAAATCTACTTTGGCACGTGTCAACCTGGTCTTACCGGTTTTGTAGGTGTAAGGTTGGGAGGCTTGGAGCAAGTCAACGATAATATCGGCAATCTCGCGCATATCTTGTTCTACCAATCCGCGCTGGGTCAGCCAAGGAGTACCCAGGCGCACACCGCTGGCGCGCAGGGTAGCCTTGTCGCCCGGAATGGCGTTGGAATTGGCGACCAATCCGGCCAGGTCCATGATTCGGGCGGCCATATCGCCGGATAAGGTGGTGCCGTCAGGACCGACGACCGATTTGCAGTCGATATTTAGCAGGTGCGTATTGGTCCCGCCAAAAGCGATGCGGAAGCCCCGCGCTTCAAACTGATCACTCATGGCTTTACAGTTATTTACAATCTGCTGCTGGAATTTGATAAAAGTATCTTCGCGCGCTAATTTGAAAGTTGTCGCCATGGCTGACAGCACTTGAATATGCGGGCCGCCTTGTTCGCCGGGAAAGACGGCTTTATCGATCTTTTTCGAGATGCTTTCATTGAAGGAGAGAATGCAAGCCCCACGCGGGCCGCATAACGTCTTATGGGTGGTAAATGTGATCACATCTGCGTATCCGACCGGGGAGGGCAGCACGCCGGCTGCAACCATTCCAGCAATGTGGGAGATATCGGCCAAAAGATAAGCGCCAACTGCGTCCGCAATTTTCCGGAATCTGGCCCAATCCGGAATCCAGGGATAAGAAGAATAGCCGGCGATGATGACACGCGGTTTATTTTCGAGCGCGATCCTTTCGACTTCATCGTAGTCAATCTGTTCCGTCTGCGGGTCAACACTATAATGCGTGGCTTTGTACAGTTTGCCGGAGCGGTTTACCGATGAACCGTGGGTGAGATGACCGCCGTGCAAAAGGTTCATCCCCAAAATAGTGTCCCCGGGATCGATCAATGCTTGATAGACAGCATTGTTAGCTGGCGCACCGGACAAGGGCTGGACGTTGACAAAAATATCGTCCGCACCCACTTTTTCAGTGGCAAAAGCTTCTGCGCAGCGGCGGCGGGCTAACTCTTCTATCACATCGGCGAACTCAACGCCTTTATAGTAACGCGGATCGGAGTAGCGGCTGAAATGAGCCAGATGACGTTCGACATCCAGAATTTTTTCCTGCGAGAACAAACGGCTCTCTTCATCCGGGTAACCTTCAGCGTAAATGTTTTGCAGAA
Organism: Anaerolineaceae bacterium UBA5211; assembly: GCA_002412595.1. GTDB lineage: Bacteria > Chloroflexota > Anaerolineae > Anaerolineales > Anaerolineaceae > Pelolinea. The sequence goes on along the minus strand of DHVJ01000027.1, from coordinate 6,016 downwards.
TAGAACCAAGGCTTTCCCGTACAGCCAGTGGTGCCGCGCTCTCGCTGGGGATGAATATCAACTTCTGATTTTGACGGGCTGCTTCCAGATCAATGATTTGTTTCAGGTCCGGATCGACTTTTTCCAAAGAATCATTTATATAAAAACCAGGCATGCTTGCAACTCCCAATAATTAAGATAAAAACCACTTGTCTTTATCTAACAAGTGGTTTTGTATAAGCCCTGATTGGCGATGTTAGAAGACAAAGGAAAAAGAGCTCATTAGTTTTGTATATACCAATCATCAATTCAATTTTATCGTTCAGTAAACTTCAGGTCAAGGACAAAAGCATTAAAAATCAGATGATAAATTCAATTTACACTTGCCGCGTTAAATTACGCCATTGCTTTATCGATCCAATCCAGGGTGAAGTCAAAGACTTCCTGCTTTTCAGCTTCGTTGTGGATCTCGTGGAACAAGTTGGGCCAGACTTTATATGTCACCCGCGGAGCTATTTTACAGAATTGATCTACCGCATCTTTGCTGACGATGCCTTCTTCTGAACCGATCATGGCTAAAAGGTTGTTTTGATTCTCGGGTGCATGCGCGAATATCCATTGACCTTGCCCGATCATCATCAACCCCAGGCGGGCGGAAATGCGGCTGTGAACCAGCGGGTCATCTTTATAAGCTTGAACGACCTGCGGGTCGCGCGAAAGCAGGTTGGCAGCCAAGCCGTTTTCCATGGAAAAAGCTGGCATGAGCTTATCCATGATTTGCGCCATGACTTTTTTGGGCCCCGGAACCGGGTCATGAATAGCGATTGCCGGGGAAGTGACAATGACACCGGCTGTTTGTGGATGGCGGTCGAGTGTGTACCAGAGTGTGATCAACCCACCCATGCTATGCCCGTAAATGAAGAGCGGCTTTCCAGGGTAGCGCCTGTTTGCTTCTCCAACCAGCAAATCGAGGTAATCTAAAAACATGGCTGTTTGGGCGATGTGGCCGCGTTTGCCTTTGGTTTGCCCGTGTCCTGGCAGGTCGGGTGCCAGAATGGCTAAACCGGACTTTGTATAGAATGATGCAAAATCCCCACCATAGCGCCCGCTGTGCTCGCCAAGACCGTGAATCAGGACCATGACTGCGCGAACAGTCTTTTCTGGTTCCCATGCCCGGAGAAACAATTCCGGCATACCCTGTGGTGTTTTCAATGTACCCTCTATTTGCTTCATTCGAACCTCCATACAAGTATTGTGTTAATCTAAATGATTTTATATAAATATTGAATATAATCAAGGCAAATTAGCGATCAGGAAACGATTGGATAGCAAATACCCAATACGAAAATTAATGGAAAATCGAAGCGAACAAGACGAGACAGTCCTCGACCAAGCGATTCAAGGCGATGAAGCTGCTTTCAGTATCCTTTATCAGGAAAATGTTAAGAAGATTTATAACTACATTTACTACCGCACCGGTAATGTAAGCGATGCGGAAGACCTTACCGCTCGGGTGTTCCAAAGGGCTCTTAAGCACATTACTCGTTATAAGAAAACCAGTGTCCCATTTTCAGCCTGGTTGTACCGAATCGCGCATAACCTGGTGGCCAATTGGCACCGCGACAATCAGCGGCGTAAGGAAGTACCGATTGAAGACCACATTGATTTAAGGTCCAAACTGGATATTCCTGACCATGAAATCGAGAAAAAACAGGAAGTTGAGGGCCTGATGCGAGCTGTGCGTAAGCTTCCCAGTGATCGCCAAATGGTATTGATCCTGAAATATGTTGAAGATTTATCCAATAAAGAAATCGGAGAGGTCATGGGGAAAAGTGAAGGCGCAATAAAAAGTTTATACCATCGCACATTGATGGATTTAAAGGATTATTTCGAAGTGAAGGAATAAAGTGGAAAGGAAGGAAGGCATGAAGGTCGATTCTGATCTGGATATGAATCTGGAGAAAAAACTAGATGGGATATTAAATCCAGTTTCCCCACGTTCTTCTTATATCAATGAACTACAAAACCGGTTAACGAAAGAGCCTGAAATTAGTGTGGAATACCCCAATTATTTAATTTCTGTGCTGGTAATCTCTTCCAGTTTTGTATTGGGTTCACTATTATTGTTTTTACTGAATAGAATATTTGGAACTACACCCAAGGCCAAAGCATAAGATGCAAAACAAAAAAATCATCTTTATGGGTTCACCGGATTATGCGGTTCCGGCTTTGGAAATGCTGCATGCACAATTTAACTTGACAGCAGTGGTTACTCAGCCTGACCAACCGGTTGGGCGGGGAAAGAGAATTCAGCCGCCGCCGGTCAAAACTGCTGCGGAGGCTTTGAAAATACCTGTCTATCAGCCGGCCAAAATTAAAAGCCCGGCGTTTATGGAATTACTGCAAAAGCTCGCACCGGATGTTATTGTGGTGGCGGCCTATGGAAAAATCTTGCCCAAGGGTGTGCTGGCATATCCGCGCTTGGGCTGCCTGAATGTGCACGCCTCGCTGCTGCCGCGCTGGCGCGGAGCTTCGCCAATCCAGAATGCGATCCTGAACGGCGATAAGAAAACCGGCGTCACCATTATGAAAATGGATGAAGGTGTGGATACCGGGCCGGTCTTTAAAATGCAAGAGATTACCATTAACTCAAATGATACAGCTGGGACATTATCCAGTAAACTGGCAGAAGCCGGTGCCAAGTTGTTGGCGGAAGTGCTGCCGCAATATCTGGAGGGTAAAATAGACGCATACGCACAACCTGAAGATGGCGTGACATATGCCTCGCTGCTGAAAAAAGAAGATGGACAATTGGATTTTTCACAGGAAGCTGCTTATTTGGAAAGACAGGTGCGCGCTTTCAACCCCTGGCCAATTTGCTATTTTCAATGGAAAAATCAGCCCCTGCGTGTTTTGCGGGCAGAAGAGACCGCTCAGAAATCCAGCAGCTTTGGCGGCCATACAGTAGTGGATAAGTTCCCGTGCGTGGGTACGGCCAGTGTGGACCTGAAACTGGTTGAAGTGCAGCCGGCCGGCAAACGACCCATGAGCGGGTCAGATTTTCTGAATGGTGCGCGTGATTGGGTGAGCTGAAAGTACCCGGGGAGAAACATGAAGATATTATGCATCGGGGCTGGCGCAATCGGCTTTCTGGCGGGCGGAAGCGCAGCCGCACAGGGAGCCGCAGTTACTTTTCTGGTGAAACCCGGGCAAGAGAGCAAATTATCAGGCCAGATAATTCAGATTCACAATCAAGCAAATCTATGCCAGACAACAGAGTTTAATGTCATCAATACCCTGACGTCTTTGCGGCCCGATGATGATTTTGATTATGTGTTCATCGCGGTGAAGGCTTTTGATACGGAACAGGTTATCAAGCAGCTTAAGAACGGACATGTCCGGTTTCATGCCATTCTATGTCTGCAAAATGGTGTTGAAAATGAAGACAAACTGCACAGCGCTTTTCCGGATGCGGATATCCTGGGCGCTTCTGTGGTCAGCGCCATCAGCCGGTTGGGTGATACCAGTATTCGGGTTGAAAAGAACCGCGGTATTGGTTTGAGCGGAAAAGAAGAGGCGATTCAACCCCTATTTAACATATTCAAAAATACCGGGCTGAACCCGCGGATATATTCTGATATGCAAGCTATGAAATGGTCCAAGATGGTATCCAACCTTTTTTCAAATGCTTGTTCAGGCATTTTGGACATGACTCCCAAAGAAATATATTCGCGCAGAGACCTTTTTCGTATTGAAAAAGCCCAGATTTTAGAGGCGGTAGCAGTGATGCAACAATCCGGCCTGAAAATTGTCAACCTTCCCGGCTTGCCGATGCGTCCTCTGATATTCTTTATGCGTATATTGCCGGACGGGATACTGCGGCCATTGTTGACCAAGATGGTCGCCGGAGGTCGGGGAGATAAGATGCCTTCCTTTTACATCGAAAAGATGAAAGGTAGTTCACGCAGCGAGGTGAATTACCTGAATGGGGCAGTCGTTCGAAAAGGGCAGGCTGCTGGTGTCCCTACACCTGTTAATTTTGCCTTGACTGAAATATTTAACCAAATTCTGATGGATGAAAAGACCAGACAGGTTTATTCTCATCATCCGGATAAGCTGAAGGAAACTATTGCGTTGGGTCAATCGTATATAGTATGATGAAAATATTATAAGGAAATTATGACTGAAAAAATCCCATTTCAAAACCGGATTATCGCACTGCTTATATCTTTGATATTAGTGATAGGCTTGTTTGTTTCTCTCTTCGCGCTGCCGGTGGAATTAATTTTCTTTAATCCGCAGAGCTATTCAACTGTTTTGCAGAACGAAGATTACGCGCAAGCGCTACCGGGGATATTATCTGAAGTGTTGGTTTACCAGGCTGCCCAAAATGGATCCGCCGAACAGATTGATCTTGTGAAATTTAAAGATACGGTCAGCCCAATCATCGCTGAACACTTATCGGCGGAGACGGTGCAAACTACATTTAATACAGCCATTAACCAGACATTTTCGTATCTCAATTTTAAAATCCCAACCTCGGATATGAAAATTAATATCGTGGATATCAAAGACGAATTATCCGGGAGCAGTGCTGAAATCGCCGCAGAATTTTTAGCGGCCTTGCCAAATTGCACCGATAATGACTTGGCTGGATTGAATACAGCTACTATTTCAACAGCCAATGATTTACCGGCTTGCAAGCCCGGCAGTCAGAACCTGGCCTTCTTCAAGCAAATGTGGACCAAAGCCTTTGAGGATACATTCAACAGCCTGCCTTCTTCAGTGGCGATCACGGCGATTTTTCCACTGGAAGAAACATTGACGGATCAGAACTTCTCTAATTACAGTCTGATACGGTGGGGTTTCCGACTGCTGCCGATTATTTCCATTCTCCTACTGATCCTGGTTGCCATACTGCTGCGCAAAAAGCGCAAAGTGATGTGGAAATGGACCGGCTGGCTGCTGGTAATCGTATCTGCAATTACTTTGGTCGGGTTGGTCGTCCTGCTGATTGGATTTGACCAATTCATCGCCATGACTTTGAATCCCTATTTGAAGAATCTGGTAACTGGTTTTGGCTACATTCTTTTAGGTGCTGTCCAGGATGTGGGCTATCAGATGCTGATTTGGGTCATCATCTCAACAGTAATCATGATGGTCTTCGGTATCATCCTATTGTTGGCAGGCCGAATGGCGAAAGAACCGCAGCCGGTTATGGCTGAAGAAACCCAATATGAGCGCATTGAGGCTGAAGAACCCCCTGCCGAAATTGAACAGCAGAAAACGGTAGTGCCGGAGACGATGGAAGAAATCGAGCAAAAGGAAAGGGACGAGGAAAATAATCAGACAGAAGCCTGAGGGCTCATTCCTGATCCAATTCTTTTTTCCACTGATAGATTTTATTAAGGGCCTCAATAGGACTAAGACTATTGGGGTCCACCTTTTTAATTTCTTTTAAGACCGGGTTTTCGTGCTGGAATAAAGCCATCTGGGTGGGATGCGCAGCTTGATCTTTCAACTCCAACCGGCGGGATTGACCTTCCAACTGGGCCAGAATTTCGGTGGCGCGTGAAATGACTGGAGCAGGGATGCCGGCCAGTTGTGCCACGTGAATCCCATAAGAACGGTCCGCACCGCCGGGGACAATTTTATGCAGGAAAATAACCCGGTTATCCACTTCGCTGACGGCCACGTTGTAATTTTTGATGTTGGGTAGAACGTCGGGTAGTTGGGTCAGTTCGTGATAGTGGGTGGCAAAGAGCGTGCGTGATTTCAGGCGCGGGTGGTTGTGGATGTATTCCAACACAGCCCAGGCAATCGATAAACCATCATAAGTGCTGGTACCGCGTCCTATTTCGTCCAGGATCAACAGGCTTTTATCGGATGCGTTGTGCAGGATGTTGGCTGTCTCGATCATTTCAACCATGAAAGTGGATTGCCCGGCGTGAATTTCGTCCTGCGCGCCGATGCGCGTGAAAATGCGGTCCACGATGCCGATCTCGGCCGAATCGGCGGGCACAAACGAGCCAATTTG
>DHVJ01000048.1 GCA_002412595.1 Anaerolineaceae bacterium UBA5211 | reverse complement strand
GCCAACTGATTTACAGTCAGTCCCCGTTGGCCACTTGGGTAACCGCCCAAAAACTTGCCAGTTGCAGGCATGCAAGTGAGACGCTCTAATGTTCCAGACCGCACCCACTTGCTCAATTGCAACTGAGCCGACGACGGGAATCGAACCCGTAACCTACCACTTACAAGGCGGTTGCTCTGCCGTTTGAGCTACGTCGGCAGTAATTATACTCATTTAAGGTACAACCATTCGATTATACCAAAAGCTTAAATGCAGGACAAGACTGGGATTTTACCATATTGCGTTGAAATAACAAGATATTCGGCACTATTTTAGTTAGGGCCTAACTAATTCGGGCATGTTATAATCGCTTTTGTATGTAAAGTTAATTAGGAGAATTCAAGATGGAAATTAAATCAACGGTTTTAAAGCGTTGCGTGCTAATTAATGTCAATGGAAGAATTGATAGCGCAACCGCACCCCAAATGCAGGAAGCATTGAATGACCTGATCGACGAAGGCAACTATAAATTGGTACTCGACCTGAACCAGGTTGATTTTATTTCCAGCGCCGGTTTATGGGTTCTGGTGAATGCCCAAAAGAAATGCAAACGCTTCAATCGCGGTGAGGTAATTCTGGCGAGTATCCCCAAGCGCATCCACGATGCCCTGGATTTGGCCGGCTTCATTCCGTATTTCAAAGTTTTTGAGGATACTGCCCAGGCCGTAGGCAGTTTTTAATACGCTCTATGCGCTCGATTGCTTTCCCAGGCAGATTCTCAAGTCTAAGTGAGATCAGAGAATTTTATGTTCAGGCAGCAACGGAAGCAGCTCTGGATGAAGAATCCATTTGCGAGGTCGAGCTAGCGGTTGATGAAGCCGCTGCGAATATCATCGACCATGCCTATCAGGGAGAAGGCAAAGGGGATATTGAGTGTTCCTATATAGTTGAACCGGGCAGACTGGAAGTGATCATGCGCGATCACGGAAAACCCTTTGATCCGGAGAAAGTGAAATCACCCAATATCAAGAATGACCTTCGCCGGCGTAAATCACGCGGTTTGGGGTTGCATTTTATGAAAACCTTGATGGATTCAGTTGAATTTTCCTTTAGCAGTAAAAATGGAAACGAGCTGAGAATGGTAAAAACCGGAAAAGGGCCCTCCGGTCAGGAACATAACCAACAGGAGTGATTTTGTAAATGGCGCCTCACGTTATGAATCAGGCCACTTGGCGCCAATTGTTTGAGCTGGGGGATGAATTACTGGCGCAAAGCTCGATCTATGAACAGATTGAGTTAATCAAGACCAAACTCTCTTCCATGTTCGGGGCGCAGGTAGATGTCCGCTTGAGCGAGCAATTTAAGCCTCTGCCAGATCAACAGCTGGCCCTCAAGAAGCAATATAAAAATAACGGCCTTCCTGCGGATATTTTCACAAAACCCGGTGTGCCGTTTTCGGAACCAGTCCCGCAAGATTCTTTTATGATCTCCCTCCAAAAAGAGAATGAGCCCTTTGGATGGGTCCGATTTAAGTTCTCGGAAGTTATGGACCTCTCCGAGGATTGGGAGAATTTTTTGGAAATCACCGGCCGTTATCTGGCTGGCATCCTGGATATGACCCGCATCACGCGCCTGAAAGATTGGCGCTATGACCAGTTAGCCTTGGTGCGCAACGTCAGCATGGAAATCGTGCGTTTCCGTGAACCGCATGACTTGTTCGATAAAATGGTCCAATTGGTTCACGATACCTTTCAATTCTATTTTGTCGCGCTTTATACATTTGATGATGAGGAAAAGCGTCTGGCGCTGCAAGCCAGTGCCGGCCAGGTTTTGAATGCCGGCCAAAAAGAATGCCTGACCATGGGAGCAGGTATTCCCTTGGGACAAGGTCTGGTGGGCAGCTGCGCGGCGGCCCGCAGCGAGATCTATGCACCCGATGTAAACTGCTCGGATCAATATCGTCCGGTCAAGGGATTATCTGCGGCCAGCTCGGAAATTTGTTTGCCGTTGTTGATCAACGATCAACTTTTAGGCGTTTTGGAAATTCTGAGTGATGAACTGGATGCTTTTCATGAGAACGATGTGATGGTGCTGCGCATTCTGGCAGATTCTATTTCGCTTGCGATTGAAAACGCGGAATTGTTCGACGATATTTTCGAAAAGACATGGATTTCCACAGTGATGCTGCAGGTGGCCGAAGCTGCCCAGGCTTACGATAACCTGGACGACCTGTTTGAAGCTATTGTGCGAATTTTGCCGTTGCTGGTGGGTGTTGAAAAATGTGCTATTTATATGCCTGGAAGAGAATCAACTGAGTTCTATCTCAATGCACATTATGGTTTTCAAAAAAGTATTGAACCTAAATTGGCCATGCTTCCATATGAAGAGCAGGCTGCTGAACGTTTTCACCAGGTAGCTGTGTTGAAAATCCCTCTGGATCTCGATCAGTCCTATTTAATCAACCGTGGACTTTCAGATGGGAAAGACAATGGACATTGCTGCAAACTAGTGCCAATGGTGGCGCATAAACGGGTGTTCGGCCTGCTGTTGGTCGATCAATTATCAGCGGATAAACCCGGCACAACTGATCTGGCTTCCGGGCAGCAGAATGTGCTCATGGCGGTTGCACGGCAAATAGCGCTGGCTATTGAAAACTTTGAATTGAGGGAATCGCAGGAAAATGAAGCTTACATCACAGCAATCCTGCTGCAAGTGGCCGAGATGGTAGCTGCTTCGGTTGATTTGGATGAGACTCTCGCCAATGTAACTAACCTGCTTCCTTTTGTTGTGGGCGTGGATACAACCCTGGTTTATCTGTTGGATGATGCTAGCGAACGGCTGCAGCTGCACGCCGCTTACAGCCAAAGCTGGAAAACCCAGGTGGAAGCGCTGCCCGTTTCAATCAAAGCCGCCAATCGAAGTCTCGATTTGGCCCTGCAGCAACAGCAGCCGATCTTCTGTGATATTGGCGCTCAGTCTCCTTCGGAATGGCTGCAGATCGATTACCGACCTTTCCTGAAAAAAAACCAGGTTCCCGATAATCCTGAACCTGTTCTCATGCTCTTTCCTTTGTATATCACGGACGACGATTATGGATTCCTGTTAGTGTTTGAGTCCAGTGAAGGTCATCAATTACGTGAGAAAAAAGTTGAAATCATTAAAGGTGTTGCTCAGCAGCTTTCCATCGCGATCCAGAATGAACACTTGAAGAAAGAGATGGTCAAGCAGGAACGCGTGCGCCGTGAAATCCAACTGGCACAGGAAATCCAAAAGACTTTTCTGCCGGATAAACTTCCGCTAATACCGGGCTGGGAAATCAGCGTACGCTGGCGGCCGGCTATGCAGGTTGGCGGTGATTTTTACGATGCTATTCCGATTGGTGAGAATCATTTGGGACTAGTCATCGCGGATGTTTCCGATAAAGGTCTGCCGGCTGCATTGACGATGACGGTGGCCCGTACGTTAATCCACGCAGCTGCGCAATCTGGCAATTCCCCCGCAGAAACATTGCAACATGTAAACCGCATGCTCCTGGAGAGTTCGAACGAAGGGCTATTCGTCACAGTTTTTTATGCTGTCCTGGATGTTAAAACCGGGGAATTGGTTTATACGAATGCGGGTCATAACCTGCCGCTTTTGTTGAGAAAGAACAACAAAGGGTTAATTTGGCTGGAAAAAGGAGCTATGCCTTTGGGCGTGGAAGCTGCGCTTGCACTGGAAAATAAAACGCTTCAAATTCGCCCGGGAGATCACTTGGTTATGTACACCGATGGCGTAACTGAAGCGCGTTCCCCGCTTGACGCGATATTTGGGGAAGGCCGGCTTTATGGGTTGCTCAAGACCTATGCCTGGCAGACCGATCCTTCGCTGATCGAAATGCTGGATTCTAAACTGCTTGAATTCCAGGCCAACGCGCTGCCTTCCGATGATGTTACGATTTATGTAATTCGGCGTGTGGCGTAGGAATTGGCCACCGTCCGGACCGTTTAAGAATTCTCAAGGCACACAGAGTAACCCAGCGCGAAGGTTCGCGTTTCTGGCAGAATTCCCATCCTGACCACTTGCTCCAGATAGACTCACTGGTAAATTTGCCGGCCGCATCCTGCTTACTTTCCAAAAGTGACAGGATTTCAATAAACCGTTTGTCTTTGTGGATTTGCGGATAATAGGAGAGTGTTTCCGCCAGGTGCAGAAGGTCATACCAGATAAACGGCACTTTTAGTTTGCGAAAGTCTTTTCCCATTTTAAAAAGATAGGGCTGCTGGCTCCAACTGGATTCCCATAGAAGAAGCGCTGTTTTTAATCCGGATTGGATATTGGTCTGGTCGCCAGAGGACGAACGGACCGCCAGCATTTTTAGCATGATCAGGTTGGCATACGGGCAGGGATCACTTTGTTTGCCTGGACCCTTGAATTTCTCCAATTGGCTGTCAGCTTTGCACGGCCAGCCGTTATTGCGTCCAAGCGCAGCCAAAAAATCCACGGCGGAATTTACTTGTGGATCATCTTGCATACCCATTTTTTGCATCGCATACAGCGTGGACGGCGCGTCGCACGAACACCATAACCATTCATCTTGGCCGCTGCCGCCAAAAACGGTTGGGTAGTTGCTTAAAACTTGAAACGGTCCATCTGTAGATTGGTGATGTTTGATGTTGGTTAGAATTGCAGAGATTCCCGGATCGTTGACTGTCAAACCAATATCCGCTAAAAACACCAGCTTATGAATGGGGTGAATGGCGTCATTATGCCTTTTTAACGGTTTTAATTCCCACTCTTCCAAATCGATGATCAGTTTTAGGATCTGTGGATCCGACAGCATTTCTTTTCTGGCTGCTTGCACTGACTCGGTGTCCTCGCCCATTTCCAGCAAATCTTTTAAACACCGATAGCGCACCCAGGCTGGCCCGTCCATTAGCCACTCTAAAATTGCATGCATTCGTTTCTCCAAGTTACTGTATATTAGAATATTACAAATTCGACCGTCTGAAAGCAAGGGTTAGAATGGGTTTAGACTAAATAATGTATAATCATCCGCGAACCGGAGGTTGAATGGAAATTACTTGGTATGGACACTCATGCTTTAAAATAACAGAACGCGGCCAAACAGCTGTGGTTTGTGATCCTTATGATTCGGAATATGTCGGCTATCAGCCGCTCAAGTTAAAAGCGGATATCGTGACCCTCAGCCATGAGAACCCTAGCCATAGTTATTTAAAGGGTGTGAAAGGGGACCCCTATGTGATCAGCGGCCCGGGTGAATATGAAGTTGGGGGTGTGTTTATCACCGGCTTGCGCACTGACTCCCGCAAAAAACGTGAAGCCGACCAGGCTGTTAACACGCTTTATCTGATCGACTTTGGCGGCATTAATATTGTCCATTTGGGCGATATGCTGCAAGTGCCCACTCAGGCTGAAGTGGAATCGCTGGGCCCTGTGCATATTGCATTGGTACCGGTTGGCGGTAACGGCAGTCTGAACGCGGCTAAAGCTGCGGAAGCCATTAGTCTTTTCGAACCCAACATTGTCATCCCCATGCATTACCAGACTACAGAAACCAAACTCGAACTGGATCCGATTGGCAAATTCCTGAAGGAAATGGGTTTATCCGAAGTGGAAACTATGCCTTCTTTGAAGGTTGCTAATGTGGCTTCTCTGCCGGAGGAATCCCAGGTGATTGTGCTGGATTTCCCGCACGATTAGCAGGAGCAGGAGATGCCCGGCAAGTTGATCATGACCTGGGATATTAACCCGGAACACGAACAGGAATATTTTGAGTTTGTAGTCAGAGAATTCTTGCCGCAAGTCCAGCGCCTGGGCTTTCAATTGAGCGATGCCTGGGTGACAGTTTATGGCGAAGAGCCGCAGATCATGGTTGGGGCCATCCTTCCGACGATTGCGCAGATCTATGAGGTTATGCGTAGTGAGGAATGGGATGCGTTGATCGTGCGGCTGCTGGATTTCGTGACCAATTATGAATATAAAGTGGTACCGGCCAGCGGCGGTTTTCAGTTCTGATCTATCCCCGTGAATTTAGCGTTTAAGATTAACTTAATATGAATAAACCCGATGTAAGTCGTGAGCTGCTTGCCTGGTATGACCGCAACGCGCGCGGACTGCCCTGGCGGGAGTCCCACGACCCCTACCGCGTGTGGGTATCGGAAGTGATGCTGCAGCAGACCCGCGTGGATACCGTCATTCCGTATTACCATGAATGGCTGGCGGTTTTTCCGGATATACACAGTCTGGCTGATGCAAACGAACGTCAGGTCATGCACTTGTGGGAAGGGCTAGGCTATTACAGCCGTGCGCGTAACATGCTGAAGACCGCCCAGCTCCTTGTTGAGCAGCAGGCCGGCTGCTTCCCGGATTTGGTTGTTGAATTGAAAAAATTGCCCGGCATCGGCGATTACATCGCCGGCGCACTGGCTTCCATTGCTTTCGGTCAGGACGAGGTTGCTTTGGACGGAAATGGCTTGCGTGTTCTTGGACGTCTGGTGGAGTTTGAACAACCTGTCAATGAACCGGCCGGAAAAGCCGCCATGCGGACTTTGATGCAGAAAATGCTGCCGCATGGGCGAGCTGGCGATTTCAACCAGGCCATCATGGATTTGGGCGCCACCATCTGCCTGCCGCGCAACCCGCTTTGTGCGCAGTGTCCTATCCGGGAGCATTGTTTGGCTTTTGAACACGCTTCCCAGGCACAATTCCCCCAACGGACTAAGAAGAAACCCATTCCGCAATACATTGTCGTCGCCGCAGTTATCCGCAAAGGCGGCTGTGTGTTGGTGGATAAGCGCAAAGCAAATGGATTGCTGGGCGGTTTGTGGGAATTTCCGGGCGGTAAACAAGAGGAGGGAGAGAACCTGCAATCGGCTTTGGTGCGTGAGATTAAAGAAGAATTGGGCGTAGAAATTGCTGTGCAGGAATCGCTGGGAACCTACCGGCATGCCTATACTCACTTCAAGGTGGTGGTCACGGCCTTTTCAGCGCAGATACTGAAGGGTGAACCCGCTGCTTTAGCGGCCGATGAAATCCAATGGGTGGAACCGGATAAACTGGAGCAATATCCCATGGGAAAAGTGGACCGCCTGATTGCGCATTCGTTATTGTAAATAAATTCAGCGGTAACCAGCCGCAGTTTGTATAATGGGGATGATGGAAAAAGCAGATCAATATCAAGGCGCGCGCAGCCGAATGGTGGAATCACAGATTGTTGCCAGGGGAGTGGGGGATGAACGCGTGTTGAATGCCATGCGCACAATTCCCCGCCATGTTTTCCTGCCGGCGGAATTGCAGCCGGATGCCTATCAGGATAATCCCCTACCGATTGGCCATGGACAAACTATCTCGCAGCCTTATATAGTGGCCTTGATGACCAGTTTGCTGAATTTGCGAGGCACCGAAAAGATACTGGAAGTCGGCACAGGTTCCGGTTATCAAGCCGCGGTTTTGGGCGTTCTGGCAGCAGAAGTGCACAGCGTTGAGTACATTCCAGAACTGGCCGCTGCGGCGCAGGAAAAATTGGCGGTTCTTCATTTCGACAATGTCGCTGTTCATGTGGGGGATGGTTCTTTGGGTTGGCCGGAAGCGGCGCCCTATGATGGCATTTTGGTTGCCGCGGGCGCCCCGGCGTTTCCCGTTGATTTACCGCAGCAGTTGAAGGATGGCGGCCGGCTGGTGATACCGGTAGGAGCACGGCAACGTCAGATGCTGCAAGTTTGGATTAAAAGGGCAGATAGTCTGGAGAAAAAAGAAATCCTGCCGGTGGTCTTTGTCCCATTGAAAGGGGCACAGGGCTGGCAGGATTCTGATTTATAAAGATAGATCAAGAATTAGATTTTACTCATGGTCACCAAAACGGTTGGGCTGCGGCGAGTTTCCTTGTAGATGTAGCTTTTCACTGTGCGGATGATGTTGCGTTCCAGGTTTCCGTTGGAAGTGTTGGTGGCTTGAATGACGGGTTTCTCCAGGCGGTTGAGGATTTCCTCGGCCTCCTGTGAGGCAGCGAAACCGCGGCTGATGATTTCCGGACGGCCTAACATTTCGCCGTTGTGTTTGTTCATATTGATATGCACCAACACGATACCATCCTGTGAAAGCATGGTGCGTTCGCGCATTTCATCCGGACCCAGATCACCGACCCAGGAACCGTCCACGAATACGGTATTGGTGGGCACCTGCCCGCCTAATTTGATTTTCCCGTTTCTCACGTTGATCACTGCGCCGTTTTCTACCACCAGAATGTGCTTTTCCGGTATTCCGGTTTCCTGTGCTAACAGAGAAGCCTGTTTGAGCATGCGCATTTCACCGTAACCGGGAATGAAGTATTTCGGTTTTGTCAGATGGATCAACAGCTTCATATCTTCCTGGCTGCCGTGTCCGGAGACGTGTACCGGTGCAATTTCTTCGTAAATTACGTTGGCGCCCCGGCGGAACAGATCGTTGATGGTGGAATAGACGGCTTCTTCATTGCCGGGGATGATCTTGGATGACAGCACCACAGTGTCGCCTTTGCGGACGTCAAACTGGCGCTGGGTACCGCGGGCTAACCGACCTAAAATGGATGTGGGTTCACCCTGCGCTCCCGTGCACATAATCACAACTTCCGAATCAGGTAGTTCCAGAGCGGTATTCATGCTGATCAGGGTACCCTGGGGGATATCCAGATAATTCAGCTTTTGAGCCATTTCAACGTTCTCTACCATGCTGGTTCCAACAATGGCAATTTTGCGATGGTGCGCCACGGTGGCATTCACCACTTGCTGGACACGCGAGATGAGTGAGGCGAAACTGGCCACGATGATGCGGCCTTTAGCCTGTGTGAACACTTTTTCAAAGGCCTCACCAATAATGCGCTCGGAAGGCGTCCAGCCCGGGCGGGTAGCGTTGGTTGAGTCGGCGATCAAAGCTAAAACGCCTCTACGCGAGAATTCAACCAGTTTGGCGTAATCGGTAGGCCAGTTGTCCACCGGGGTGTGATCGAATTTGTAGTCACCCGATTGTACAATGAGCCCTTCCGGTGTTTCAATACCCAACCCGACTGAATCGGGGATGGAATGACACACGTGGAAGAAGTCGATTTTGAACGGCCCGATCTTGATGCTTTCACCAGCCTTGATGGTGTTCAGGGAGGCATTATTGAGCATGCCGTGCCGGGTTAGTTTTACTTTGATCAAACCCAGGGTTAAGGGGGTGCCGTAGATCGGAACGTTGAATTCAGAAATAAAGTGATGGATAGCGCCGATATGGTCCTCATGACCGTGGGTGAAAATGATGCCGCGGATTTTGTCCTTGCGGCTGCGCAGATATTGGAAGTCCGGGATGATATAGTCGATTCCCAGCATGTCGTTTTCAGGGAACATGCTCCCGCAATCTACGATGATGGCTGTGTCTTCGTATTCATACAGCATCATGTTACGGCCAACTTCTCCCAGGCCGCCCAATGGGATTATTTTGAGATTTGATTCTTTCATGTTTTTTTTCCTTAATTATATAAATCCGTCAAGATGCACGGATATGATTGCTTTTTTTTTAATAAGCAAAACTCTGGCGAGAAATCCGGCCAGAGTCTTGTGAAATTATAAGTTGTCTTCCTATAATTATTTATTATCCAATCCGGTAATCTCTTATAAATTTACCGGACTACATTCTACCATGTATTGTTCATCCCCAAGTCATTGATATTGTAAATGTTTTGTTAATAAGGATTTCCGGAATTACACATAGACTTGATGACTATAAAGCTGGTCGCGAATTTGAAAGACTTGCCGACGGAAATGGTCATCGCGCTCGAGCATATCGGCTACTTTCTCGCAGGCATACATGACAGTGGTGTGGTCGCGCCCACCCAATGTTGCGCCAATTTGCGGCAGCGATTCGTTGCCAATTTCACGCAGCAGATACATGGCCACCTGGCGGGGCAGGGCAATATTCTTGGAGCGATTGCGGCTGAGCAATTCTTCGTGGCTCAGGTTGAAGGCCTTTGCTACCGTGTCCAGGATTTGCTCCGGATCAGGTGTGCCTATGTCCGGTAGGAAATCAACCAGCGCAATTTTAGCCAAGTCAATATCCAGCGGCCTGCCACTCAGATCTGAGTAAGCCAATACGCGCGTTAACGCACCTTCCAGTTCGCGGATGTTCGATTGAATCTGGCGGGCGATATATTCCAAAATGTCACTGTTTACTTGTCTGCTGGATTTCTCCGCTTTGGAGCGCAGAATTGCCAGGCGTGTTTCCAATTCGGGTGGTTGGATATCCACAATCAAGCCCCATTCAAAGCGTGAGCGCAGCCGTTCTTCCAAAGTGACCATGGCTTTGGGCGGCCGGTCGGAGGAAATCACAATCTGTTTGTTTTGACCGTGCAGGGTGTTGAACGTATGGAAGAATTCTTCCTGCGTGGATTCTTTTCCGGCAATGAAGTGGATGTCGTCAATCAGCAGAACATCAATTTTGCGATAGCGGTCGCGGAAGCTGGAGGTATCATGCTTCCGTATGGAGTTGATCAAGTCATTGGTAAATTCTTCGGAGGACGCATACAAAACGTTTTGTCCGTGCCGGGTTATTTCGTTGCCGATAGCATGCAGCAGGTGCGTCTTTCCTAAACCGACGCCTCCATATAAGAAAAGGGGATTATAGGCGTTGGCTGGATTTTCGGCCACGGCCTGGCTGGCAGCATGCGCCAGTCGATTGTTGGGGCCAACTACATAATTGGAGAAACTGTAGCGGCAATTGAAATTGTTTTGTGTTCCAACGCTGGTAAGCGGCGTAAATTCTTGTTCTGTTTCATCAGAAGGAGTTACAGGTTCTTCATGCGTGTGGAGAACGAAGGTAATTTGTTGCGGTGCGTCCATAATGCCGCTTAATAAACGCACAGCGGTGGAGGTGAGTCGATTTTCAAGCCAATCCCTGGCGTAGGTGTTTTGGACACCAATAAAAAATATTTCATCCTGGTACTTAATGAGTTTAGCGTCACGAACCCAGGTATCATATGTGGCTTTAGGCAATTCCATTTGTAACTGCCCCAACGTAGCCTGCCATGCTTGCGATGCTTCCATGCCAGAGCTCCTCCCTTCTCAATAATGCTGTGATATACGATATTTAATTTTGTAGTATTTAATAGACCCCACTGCCATATTTCTGTGGGATATAAAAGATATTCTTTCTTGTTAGCACAAAAAGTGCTTTGGAGAGCTCTGCGGAGCGAAAATGGTTGTTCCCCAGAAGGTGCTCGATGAAATGATTACTGTGATGATTCTAACAAATCCACATCGAATTTCCAAGTCGCTTAGCCTACGGCATATTAAAAAATATTAATATTTTAAGGATAAGCAATCTTAAAAACCAGGAACGATAATCTAAAAATCCAGAGTCCCTTAGGACAGTTGTTCGTGCGAAGCGGTGCCCCTTTATTCACCCTTACCCCCAATATATGCCATAGATACAATTGTAAAATTACTGAGCAGCTGAACAAAACCTAGCAAATTAAAATATCCCGATTATTAACCGGGACATTTTTGTTGTTCTTATTTACAAATTTTTGAATTAAGCATTTTGATCGACGGAGAGCATCAATTTTGCTGCCTTGCGTCCCAACTCTACTGCATAGTTGGTGCCGCGATCCCAGGGATAAACCTGGCTCATGCTGGCAAAGAACAGGTTGGAAATGGGTGTTTGGATCTCAGGGATTTTCTGTGAATGATTCACGCCCGGAACTGGTTGAGCATAAGGTGCGCGGAATAGCCAGCTGTTCTGCAGCCAGTCTGCTTCGAACTCGGGATTGATGCGCTTCAGGCTGGGCAGGAAACGCGTTACCATTTTTTCTTTCGTAAGCGAGAAGTACTCGTGTGAATTTTCCAGGTAATCGCCGCAATAGATCAGGTGTTCCCCGTTGTAATGTTCAGGCGCAAGAAAATTGGTGTGTTCTACCAATGCCAGGAAGGGGAACCCGGAGGACTTGGGTAGGTTGAACCAGTAATAACCTTTTTTAGAAAGGGGCTTATTGATGGATAAGATCAACACCACTGCGCCGATGTTTTTCAAACTAGTGAGTTTTTGCTTGTACCCTTCATCCAGGCTGGGTGTCAATTTGGCTAACAGGAAGGGCGGGACGGTGGCAAGCACTTGATCAAACACCGCTTTGCCTTTTTCCAGGCTCAATTCAATCTGTCCGTTTTCCAATGGGTGAATACCCTGAATACTTGTGTTGAAAGAAAATTGCACACCTTTTTGGGAAAGGATTTCCGCAAACTGATCCAGAAATGCCTGAAAGCCGCCTTCAAAAGTGCCCAGCTTGGTGGTGCGGGCTTTAAAGCGTGCCCAGAACCAAGCCATGTTGACATCCTGGTAATGAGAGCTGAATTTGCCCACCAGCAGCGGCTCCAGCATAGTCGCGTAAACTTTTTCTCCGTAATATTTTTTCATCCACTCGTGGGCGGTATATTTTTCCAACGGTTCCCATTTTGCCAGGTAGCGTAAAAAGACCGTGACAAACCCGAAGCGCATCTTTCCCCAAAAAGACAATCCGGGAAATTTCAGGGCAGCGATGGGTGTGTCAAATGGATAAAAATCGCCGTTGTAAAACATAACTGTGGTCGGTCGGTAAAACTGTACGCTCTTGCTCAAGCCAAGTTCTTCAATCAACGAAAGGATTGCATGGTCGCTTTGGAACCAGTGGTGGTAGAACTTTTCCAACTCCCAGTCCCAGTCAGGTTCTTTGAAACCAGCGGCTAGGCCGCCCGGACGGTTTTCCTGTTCGTATATGGTAACTTTATGGCCAGCTAGAGCCAGGTCATATGCAGCGGCTAATCCACCCGCACCTGCGCCAATGACTGCAATATTTTTCATGTTCCTTATCCTTCCTTTTCAGCTCGGGCAGCTTCCAGTTCGTTGGTCCAATTCAAGCCTTCGCGTGCAAAGTAATAGGCACCTAATAAAGTAACCGGCAGCCAAAGGGCAGCGTGCAGCACCAGGGTGTACCCGGCAGCCAGTGCTTTATCCACGCCGTAAGCGCTCATCAATGCGATGCCGGGTGCGTCAAAGGTGCCGATGTAGCCGGGTGCCGAAGGGAGCGTGGTGGAGAGGTTCAGGATGCCATTCATCAACATCAGCCCGAAGAAACTGACATTTATGGGGAAGGCGCGCATCACAACCCAGTAAACGCTGGTTTCCAACAGCCAAATCACCACCGAAGTGCCTAACACGACAGCCAGGCTCCTCCAGGAATTCAGTGCTTCAATACCGGTGGTAAAGCGCAGGCCGATATTTAGGATCTTCTCCTGCCATTTTTGCGGGAAGATTTTGGCTACCCAGCGGATGAAAGCTTGTGTTTTTTGCGGGAATTTTGCAGCCAGCAAGAAGAACAGCAGCGCTCCGATGAATGCGATTGATCCCCACAGGGCCAGTGAACGGATGCTGCCGACGAAACCGGAGGAATCAGTCAGCTTGTTCAATTCAGTCAGGTTGAAGAAAATGAATCCCAACATAACCACGCCATCGATGATGCGTTCTACAATGATGCTGGCTAATGAGGCGGAAATCGGGATTTCATAGCGGTGTTTGAGTACCACCGAGCGCAGCAGTTCGCCGGCACGAGCCGGGAAAATGTTATTGCCCATGTAACCGATAGCAACTACCGGAAACACATCTTTAGTTCGAATATGTTTAATCGGCCGCAGGAGGTAATTCCAGCGCAGGGAGCGGAACCATACTGAGGTGAAATAGATGGGCACGACTGCTAGAAGCCATACCAGATTGGCGGATTTGACTGCGGAAAAGACTACGTCAAACTGAAGTCCACGCAGTGCCAGATAGAGAAACAATGCGCTGACCAGTAAACTGACCCAAAAATACCATCGTTTCATAATTGATTATCCTCATGAGTTGACTTGTGGCAAAAAGTCATTTTACGGATTGAATTATATGTTCTGATACTAACTATAAAAAATGGACAGGTGAAATTTAGCTGTCCATTTTTTCTTTACTGTTATTGGGTTTTTCAGCTTCGCTCTTGGAACTATCCTTCGCTTCGGCTTTTTCATTTTCTTCTTTCTTTGCTCTGCTTGGAAAATTAGCGCCTGAACTGGAGCGGTGGTCGGTAGAATAAAAACCAGACCCCTTGTAAATCACGCCCACCGGTGTGTAAACTTTATGCAGGCTATCTTTGCCGCATTCGGGGCATTGTTTCAGTGGTTTATCTGAAAATTTTTGCTGTTGTTCAAATTGAAAATCACATTCGTCACAGTGATATACGTACACTGGCATAGTAGCAACCTCGGCAACCATTATATATTGAAATACTTTTTGAGGCCATGATTATAAGACAAATATGCTTAACTTGCGTAAGAATTATATAAAAACAACTTGGAAACTGTATAATCTAGAAAAAAGTTCACAGGAGTAAAAAATGTCTGTAGCGCGCACTGTTAAAGCCCCCCGTGGGACTCAACTGACATGTAAATCCTGGCTGATTGAGGCCCCTTACAGGATGATTCAAAATAACCTTGACCCTGAAGTTGCCCAGCGGCCGGAGGATTTGGTTGTGTATGGCGGCCGCGGCCAGGCTGCCCGTAATTGGGATTGTTTTGATGCCATCCTGAAATCACTTCGGGAATTGGAAGAGGATGAAACCCTGCTGGTTCAATCCGGTAAACCGGTTGGCATATTTAAAACTAACAAGGATGCTCCGAAGGTTCTGATCGCGAATTCCAACCTGGTGCCGCATTGGGCCACACAGGAACATTTCGATAAGCTGGTGGCGGAAGGCCTGATGATGTTCGGCCAAATGACTGCCGGTTCATGGATATATATTGGTGCGCAGGGTATTTTGCAGGGCACTTATGAAACGCTGGCTTCTCTGGCAGTCCAACGTGGTTGGGGTTCATTGAAGGGTAAGTTTGTATTAACTGCCGGCTTGGGCGGTATGGGCAGCGCACAAGCCATGGCGATCACCATGAACGAAGGCTCCGGGTTGATTGTGGAAGTGGATGCGGAACAGGCGCAATGGCGTAAAGAGATTGGCTATCTGGACATGGTGGCAAACGATATTGAAGAAGCTCTCAGCCTGGTGCTGGAAGCCAAGGAGAAGGGCATTCCCCGTTCGGTCGGCCTGGTTGGCAACGCAGCCGAGATTTACCCGGCCCTGCTGGAAAGCGGTGTCATACCGGATGTGGTTACCGACCAAACCCCGGCGCACGATTTTCTTATGTACGTGCCGGCCGGTTTGAGCCCTGCCGCGGCTGATGAACTGCGCAAGAGAGATCCCCAAGAATATACACGCCGCTCGGTTGAATCCATGACGGAGCATGTCAAGGCTATGCTGGAATTCAAGAAACGCGGCGCGGAAGTGTTTGATTACGGCAATAATATCCGCCAGCGTGCTTATGATAATGGCCTCAAGGAGGCTTTTGACTTTCCTGGCTTTGTGCCGGCTTATATCCGGCCCTTGTTCTGCGAAGGCAAAGGACCCTTCCGCTGGGTGGCCTTGTCGGGCGATCCGGAGGATATTTACCGCACCGATGAAGCCATCATGCAGCTATTTCCTGAGGACGAACATTTACACCGCTGGTTGAAGATGGCCAAGGAACAGGTCCCATTCCAGGGCTTGCCCTCGCGCATCTGCTGGCTGGGTTATGGTGAACGCGCCCGCGCGGGTTTGAGGTTCAATGAGATGGTGGCCAGTGGTGAACTGAAAGCGCCTATCGTGATTGGCCGTGACCACCTGGATTCGGGCTCGGTGGCATCTCCCAACCGTGAAACAGAAGGCATGCGCGATGGCAGTGATGCTGTCAGTGACTGGCCCATCCTGAATGCGCTGATCAACGCAGTAGGCGGCGCCACCTGGATTTCGTTCCATCACGGCGGCGGTGTGGGCATTGGCTATAGCCAACATGCCGGCATGGTGGTGGTGGCGGATGGCACGCCTGAAGCAGCAGTGCGATTGGAGCGCGTGCTTACCACCGACCCGGGCATGGGTATTATCCGCCACGCAGATGCCGGTTACCCGGAAGCTATCGCGGCGGCCAAACGCCATGGCATAAAGATTCCCATGATGAAATAAAAAGAAAACCGCAAGCTGGGTACGTCGAAGCCTGCGGTTTTCTTACCCACTTTATCAACCAAACCAAAAATTGTCATCCTGACTGAGTGCTTGCCCTGAATGAAGTAAAGGGCACGAAGGGAAGGATCCTGGCCTGCAATCAAAATGATTTCTCTGGTCAAGATTCTTCGCCTTCGGCTCAGAATGACAATACTCAGGATGCATCTCTAGCTGCATCGAAAATCATTAAATAAAAAAACGTAAGCTGAGCACGTCGAAGCCTGCGGTTCTCTTATCCACTTTATCAACCAAGCTAAAAAATGTCATCCTGACCGAGTGCTTGCCCTGAACGAAGTGAAGGGCACGAAGGGAAAGATCTCGGTTTGCTCTCAAGACTATTTCTCAAGTGAGTGAGTGTTTACGGCAGCGTGTTGTTGGCTGCCCAGTCGCCGCCCAGCGTGACACGGATGTCTGCGCCTGCAGAGGGATCGTAGGAATTCCAGATATTGGCAGAGGCTACACCCATCATCGTGGAGAGATAATTGACCGTGTACGGTTTGCCATCGAATATCTCGATCTTGGTGGCAGAGGTGTAATCCACATCAGCTAGCTGAATTACATTTACACCCTGGCTGGTCAGGTAATCAGATGTGTGTATTCCCAGGTTGCTGTCGCCGCTGCCGTTCCAAATGACAACACCGGCAGCTTCATCTTTGACTAATGAAGAACCACCGCTGGCTACTGCCATAGGTGCCATGCTTCCACCACCAGCAAATACCTCGTCACGCAGCGCGCGAATCTTGTCGGGTATGGGTTTTAAGATAGCTTCGCCGTCCGGTGAGGTGGCCTGAATGACCATTTCGTAATTGATCACAGCGCGCGAAATATTATCCGCGTCTAATGATAAGGCCAGGGAGCCCAGTTTGACCGCGTCGTCAAGATTCATATTGGTTGAAATACCGGATGACAGGTCCTGGTAAATCGCAGGGATTTTCGCCATAAAGGTTGGCAAATCCTGGTATTTCAGGATTCTCTTGCGGAATGCCAGGATCAATTGCTGCTGCCGGCGGGCGCGGTCCACATCACCGCCTTCCGTATGCCGTTCGCGGGCATAGGCCAGGGCCAGTGCGCCGTCCAGAACGTATTTCTGACCGGCAACCAAGGTTTGTTCTTCACCACCGCCGAATTTTTCGACCTGGACGTTTTGATCGGGGATAATCTCAACTCCGCCAACTTCATCGATGATGTCGATCACGGTGTAGAAATCCATGACTACATAGTAAGTAATTGGAACGCCGATGAATTGTTCCACTGTTTGGCGGGCCAATTCCGGGCCGCCGCCGGGCAGGCTGTAGGTTTCACCATCGAAGTAGGCTTCGTTGATGCGGCCGTAATCGAATCCGGGAATATTAACCCACAGGTCGCGCGGCAGGGACATCATGGCTGCGGTATTGTTAACCGGATCGACAGTCAGCAGCATCATAGTATCACTATGCGGGGTCTGACCAGCGCGCCAGTCGTTATAGTCGAGCCCTAACAGCAGGATGGTCACGCGGCTGGACCCATCCCATGGTTCCGGGGTGGAAACTGCGGCCGATTGGCTCATGCCTGAAGAAGCCGGTTCTTCAGTGCCGTTATTGTTGATCAGATTCTCAAGTACCGGAGCACCCGGCAGGTCGAGAATGGTCATGGTTGAAGTCAAATTGCGGACAGAATTAAATGCAACTACCCCTGTGACAAGGGCCAGGACAACGAATAAGGTAAAGAATACCTTGGTCAGGCTATCCATGGCTTTGAATTTAAGAGATATGCGTTTAAAGAAGTTTTTCATGGGACAGATAATATCCTTTTAAATTATTCAACAAATGATATTGTTGCAAGAAAAGGACCAATTGGATTGGTTAGGATTGAGGCTGGGGCGGAGGAATCGGTAAATCGTCATTCTTGGTGTTTACCCATTTATCACCCTCGTCAATTAGCATGACTGGAATATCTTCCACGATTGGATATTTCCTACCGCAATCCTGGCAGATTAACCATGTCTCTTTATAAGTCTTAAGCAGCCCCTCTTTTTCCCGAACACAAGCCGGGCAGCGTAAAATGTCCAGTAAATCTTTGCTGACCATTTAGTCTCCTTTCAAATGCACAAACAATATTGGATTTTACCACCAGGAAAATATATGATTGCTACTCATCCTGATTATCGGCTGGAATACCTTCCGTGCCGGGGCCGTATTCATAGACAGCGCGCCAGGGTTCGTATTGGGTGTTGAAGGTATCCTGGAATAACAGGGCGTCGTTTGCATAAACGGAGCGATCCACGCGCACATCCGCGCCGTCTGCTTCCCATTCTACTTGTTCAATCTCCCCTGAAGATAATTCGGGATTCTCTCGATAAAGCGGTTTTTCCGGTTCTTCTACATTGGTGGGCCCGGTGGTTTGCCAATCCACTGTGCGTCCGTCCCAGGTGGAGTAGAACTTCCATGTAATGCGATTGGTGGATGGGTCCACATAAGTTTCCATCAGCAGCCAGTAAGGCGTATCGTTCTCGAACTTCAAATCGATGATGGGCACATACACGGTCGCGTCCAAACCGGCCAGGTTGTTGTTGCGTTGGTTGCCGGCGGTCTTTTCATAGTAGGAAACCCGGTAAGCATGCGGGTGCCTTTCATCGATGGGAAATCCGCTGAAGAATGCCGCCCGGAAAAGGGTAGTGCTCACCTGGCAGACACCGCCGCCCACACCTTCTATGGTTTGGCCGTTGTAGATGATCAGCGCTTCGGCATATCCATTGTCCAGCGATATATCGTCCATTACTTCTGCCATCGAGAAAATGCTGTTGGGCGGCACTAATAGTCCGTGGAATTGGCTTGCAGCAGTCTGGATGTTTTGCACGCGTGCGCTGCTGGACCCGTAGAAATAAGAGCTTTCGCTGTGGACCAGCTCAGTGATGCCCAATTCGGCTGCCTGGGCGGTATCGTGGACTTCAGGTTCATGGACGTTCACAGTAACGGGAATACTGGTCAGGCCTTGAGCCAGCGCGGCCTGAATGGCTGCTGCGGTAGCTGTAGAATCAAGCTGGTGGCCGGCAATTCCGGGAGACAGTAGATCTAATTGGCGGGTCTCGTCGTTGAAGATAAAACGAGGATTTTCGGTTTTTGTATCCACCTGGCTGGCCAAATCGGACAGATAGGGGTTGAGAAAATCTTCTTTCAGTTGCGGTACTATTTTGGCTTGGCCGTCCTCCAGCTTTGTTTCAAAAGTCAACATAGGCGCCAGCTCTTCCGGCGTGATTTTCCATTCCGTAGCCGCTTGTGTTTGATTGGCTGCCAGCTCCAATGTGAAGGGTTGGTTAAGGATTTGTTGAGCCATATTGGCGTAAGGGCTGGCATCCATGATCTGAGGCTGGGTTTGGTTAACTGGCAGCACAATCTGTTCCAGGTCTAATTGTTTTATCTGTGCAGCAATCTGGTCCAGGCTGGCTGCGATATCCATCTGCTGGCCGGCCTGCCCTAATTGTGAAACAACTTGCGTACCTTGCAGGCTCAATTGTGCTTCAACGGCAGGATGGTCATACAGTTGGCTGATTTGTTGTAGATAGCTTGCGGCGGTGGTTTGATCGAAGACAATCGTGGGCGTCAGGCGATGGACAGAAGAGCTGCCGCTGGCCGGGTAGGCTAACCAGGAACCAAATACGCCGCTACGGCCGTAAGTGTAAGCCTCTTGAACAGAGGCGGAAATATCCAGCCGGATCCCCAGTGATTCAGGTGTGGCTTCGAAGTGGTTGCTGCCGTACCATAGATGGATCTTCCCGTCGGGGGAAAAGTGAAAGTTGGTGGCAAGGTAAAAAGCAGCTTGTTCCTGGTTAAGACCGCCCAGGTTAACGTCCGCAATGTAGATGCCGGGGAAGATGCGGCCGCTATACCAAACTTGGTAAACCCCAACAATGCTGAAAGCCGCAATAAGAAACAGCACAATTCCGAGCAATAAAACGGCCAGGGTTTTACAAAGTAAATGCTTGAAAGAGGACGATTGGGAGGGGGGTGAGTAGCTCATGACGGAAAAATTATAGCATCTCTCTCAATATATAAAAGGAAATGGAATTAATTGTCTAACAAACCTTAAATTATGGCATATTTAATTTTTGGTGCCTTGACATATATGGGTACAGGCCGTAGAATATTGGTACAAAGTTACTTCAAAGCATTTGCCCCATAAGCAAATCATTTACAACAGAAGAGCTGAAGTGTGCCGGAGAGGCTAAAGCGAACAAAATAGCCGGTGTTTGCCATGAAAGTTGGAAAACATCGGACTTTTTTTCCGCAAAACCCTTGACATGAACAAGGGTTGTGATAAAATCTGCCTCTCGACATTAACGGAACTTTAACAACTGAAGAGTGAAAGGAAGATTACCTGACGTTCTATTGAGTAAATTTTTTTTCGTAAACGACACCAGTTATGGTGTTAGTTTTTGCGGAGAGTTTGATCCTGGC
>DHVJ01000045.1 GCA_002412595.1 Anaerolineaceae bacterium UBA5211 | reverse complement strand
TGGCGCCGTTCCAGTTCGGCTTCCACCTCTTCCAGGCGGATGTCCTGCTGAACCAGCAGTACGAACAGATGGTAGATCAGGTCGGCGGATTCCGAAATAGTGCGCTCGCGTCCCTGCAGCGCCCCGGCAATCACTACCTCCACCGCCTCTTCGCCCACTTTCTGGGCCACGCGCTCGTAACCCTCATTCAACAGGCGGTTGGTGTACGAGCCTTCCGCCGGGTTCTGCTTGCGATCCTCAATAATTTCATACAATCGATTTAACATAATCCTCATCCAAATCCGTATAAAAACAGCTCACGTTGCCGGTATGGCAGGCCGGCCCACGCGGTTTGACCAACAGCAGCAGCGCGTCCCCATCACAATCCACTTTGACTGCCTGCACGTCCAGAATGTTACCGGAGGTCTCACCCTTCATCCATAGCTTCTGACGGCTGCGCGACCAGAAATGGGCCTGGCCGGTTCGCAGCGTAGCAGCCACTGCCTCAGCATTCATCATGGCCACCATCAGCACCTGTCCGCTGTCCGCGTCCTGCGCCACGCCGGTCAGTAGGCCGTTGGCGTCGTATTTCAGCGTTTGCATGTCAAACTGCCAGGCTTTCCGTCAAGCGTATCGGCACGCCTTCCTGATACAGGTAGTCTTTCAACCCGCCGATTTCTAATATCTTGTCATGGAACAAGGTCGCAGCAAGGGCTGCTTCCGCCGGCGTCTCCCGGAACAAATTAAGGAAGTCCGCTGGCTTGCCGGCCCCGCCGCTGGCAATCACCGGCACAGGTACAGCCGATGCGATCGTCTGGGTCAATGCCAGGTCAAAGCCATCGCGCGTGCCGTCGCGGTCCATGCTGGTCAGCAGGATCTCGCCCGCGCCGGCCCATACTCCTGCGCGCGCCCATTCCAACGCATCCAATCCGGTGGGCGTGCGTCCGCCGTCCACATACACCTCCCAACCGCCGCTCGCGCACTGTTTGGCGTCAATTGCCAGCACGATGCACTGGTCGCCAAAGCGCCGTGCGCTTTCGGTCAACAATTTCGGGTTGCGCACCGCCGCGGAGTTGATGCTGACCTTGTCTGCCCCGGCCAGCAGCGAATTGCGCACATCCTCCACCTCGCGGATGCCGCCGCCCACCGTCAACGGCAGGAATACCTGCTCCGCGATGGCGCGCACCACGGTTAGCATAGTCCTTCTACCTTCCACGGTAGCCGAGATATCCAGGAATACCAGCTCGTCCGCGCCCATTTGATCATAGAGCTTGGCTTGCTCCACCGGGTCGCCCGCGTCGCGTAAATTGATAAAGTTGATGCCCTTCACCACGCGGCCGTCTTTGACGTCCATGCAGGGCACAATGCGTTTAGCGAACATTTAACGCCTCCTTTAAAGTAAAGTTGCCTTCATAGAGAGCTTTCCCGACAATCACCCCGGCCAACCCAGCCCGCCGTACAGCGGTGATATCAGACAAGGCCGCTGTTCCGCCGGAAGCAATCACGCGCAGCCCGCTTTCTTGCGCCAGCTCTTGCGTTCCACTCCAATCCACGCCGCTTTGCATGCCGTCCTTTTGGATATTGGTGTAGATTAATGTTTGCGCGCCCAGTCCGGCCAGTTCCAAAGCCAGACCACGGAGACTTTTTCCGCTGGCCGTCTGCCAACCGCGGCTCATCAACTCATCCCCGCGCGCGTCCAATCCAAAAGCCAGCACTTCCGCAGGATATGCTTCCAATGCTTTGGCAGCGAAATCCGGGTCTTCCAAAACAGCCGTGCCCAGCACCACGCGTGAAACACCCATGGCCAACAGGGTGCGGATTTGTTTGATCGTACGGATGCCGCCGCCCAATTGGATTTGTACCTGGCCGTACAATGCCGCCAGGATGTCTCGGATGGCTTGCCCATTTTCCGCCGTGTTTTCTTTGAAAGCGCCATCCAGGTTGACGATGTGCAGCCATTCTGTGCCCTGCCGCACCCACTCACAGGCCACTTCCACCGGATCGCTGCTGTAGGTTTTCTGATGGTCTGCACGCCCCTGGCGCAGGCGCACCACCTGCCCATTGCGCAGATCGATGGCCGGATAAACCGTAAAGTCACTCATTGTCCATCTCCACAAAGTTACGCAGCATTTGCAGCCCGCACTTCTGGCTCTTCTCCGGGTGGAACTGCACCCCGTAAATGTTTCCACGCTGCACGGCAGAGGCATAACGCAGACCGTAATCCGTGGTCAGTAGCACATCGGCTTCATCCTGCGGGCAGCAGTAATAGCCGTGGTTGAAGTAGAAGTAGGCGCCATCCTGAATATCCTGCGTCAGAGTGGATTCTTTAGTAAGCGTCACCTGGTTCCAGCCAATCTGCGGCACCTTGACCTCTTTTTGCCGGAAGAACAGCACCCGCCCGGGCACCAAACCCAACCCGGCATGGGTTCCTTTTTCTTCGCTCTCGTCGAACAGCAGCTGCATACCCAGACAAATACCCAATAAGGGAACGCTGCGCAAGGCGGCTTCTTTTACCACGCCGGTCAATCCCCTGGCTTCCAGTCCGGCCATGCCGTCCGCGAAGGCACCCACGCCGGGCAGGATGATTTTCTCCGCGCTCAGGATCGTCTGGGGGTCATCCGTCACCTGCGGGTCGCCGCCCACGAAAGCCACGGCTTTCTGCACCGAATGCAGGTTGCCCAGGCCGTAATTGATGACCGCGATCATGCCAGCATGCCTTTGGAACTGGGAATGGCTCCGCCGCGGCGCGGGTCGATTTGCACCGCCTGGGCGGTAGCGCGCGCCAGGGCTTTGAAGAGCGCTTCAGCTATGTGATGGTTGTCGCGCCCGTACAACACCCGCACGTGCAGGTTGCAGCCGGCCGCGGTCGCGAAGGTCTCGAAGAAGTGCTCCAGCAAGCTGACCGGCAGGCTGCCCACCATGGGCGCTGTCCAGGCGGTTTGCACCACTGCATAGGGCCGTCCGGAGAAATCCACCACCACCTGCCCCAAAGCTTCATCCATGGGTACCATTTCACTAGCTATGCGCACGATACCGGCTTTATCGCCCAAAGCCTGCTTGAAAGCCATGCCCAGCACCAGGCCGCAGTCCTCCACCAGGTGATGCGCGTCCACTTCCAGGTCTCCCTTGGCTTGGATTTCCAGGTCATACAAGCCATGCACGGCAATCTGGGTCAGCATATGGTCGAAAAAGCCCACTCCCGTATCGACCTTGGCCATGCCTTTACCATCCAGGTTCAGTTTCAGGGAAATATCCGTCTCGTTGGTCTTGCGTTCAATCGTTGCCGTGCGCATGCTTCACCTCATCTCTTTTAATGCTGCCAGCAGTTTCTGCATTTGTTCTGCCGTGCCCACGCTGATACGCAGCGCGTTGGGCAGCCCGGGCTGGTCAAAACAGCGCACCATGATGCCCTGCCTACGCAGCTCATCGGCCACCGTTGCGGCTGATTTGCCCTTCACGCGGCACAGAATAAAATTCGCCTGTGAGGGGATAGACTCCAGCCAATCAATCTGCGCCAGTCCGTTTAATAAAACCTGGCGCTGCTCGCGGATGCGAGTAATAACCGGAACGGTCTTGTCTATGTTGTCCATGGTAACAGTCGCGGCCAATTGGGCTGCCGTAGAAACGTTGTAGGGCTGTTTGATCTTCATGATGGCTGCTGCGATCTCCAACGGAAAGACTCCGTAGCCGATGCGCAACCCGGCCAGCCCGGCCCATTTGCTGAAGGTGCGCAGCACAATCAGGTTATCGTGCTTTGCCACTTCATCCATCACTGTCTGTTCTTGGTCGCAGAATTGGATGTAAGCCTCGTCCATCACCAGCAGCAGCGGCAAATCAGCCAACTGCCTGAATTCCTCCGTGGTGATCAATCCGCCGTCTGGATTGTTGGGATTGGGCAGGAACAACAGCTTGGGCTGCTCCGCTTTTACCGCCTTTTGAATACCGTCCATATCCAGCGAAAAATCGGCTTTACGCGGCACACTGACCAAGCGCGCCTGGTGCATGGCACCATCAAAGGCATACATGCCGAATGTCGGCGGGCAGTTCAGCAGCCTGTCGCCTACGTCGATACAAACGCGAAAGATCAGGTCAATGACTTCGTCCAGTCCGGCGCCCACCACGATGCGCTCCTGTTCCACGCCATGGTACTGTGCCAAACGCTGGCGCAGCGCGCTGCATTCCGGGTCGGGGTAAATGTAAATGTGCACAGCCTCCAGCTTTTCCAGCGCCTCGCGCACTTCCGGCAGCGCGCCATAGGGATTCTCGTTGGCATCCAGCTTGACCAGCTCATCCGGTGCGAAACCATACTCAGCCCGCATTCGTTCCAATGAAAGAATCGGCTCGCTCTCCGGCATATCGCGCACCAGCGGACGCAGAAATTCCTGCGCGCGGCTCATTTTGACACCGCTCTGGCGCGTACCGCGGCGGCGTGCGCCGTCAGGCCTTCCAAATCAGCTAACTCGGCCGCAATCAAGCCCAGTTCCTGCGCGCTGCCGTCTTCCAACCCCACCACGCTGGAAAGTTTGACGAAGTCCAGCACATTCAGGGGTGAGTTGAAACGCGCGCTGCCGCCGGTCGGCATGACATGGCTGGGGCCGGCCACGTAATCACCCAGCACCTCAAAGGAGTGGTCACCCAGGAAGAACCCTCCTGCGTTATTGATCTTGGCCATCAGCGCTTCCGGATCCTGCACCGACAGGCATAAGTGTTCGGTGGCAAAGGCATTCGCCAATTCGGCGGCCTGGTCCAGCGAATCCACCAACACGATCCCGCCAGCGTTGTCGATGGATACATTGATGATGTCTGCCCGGCTCAATTGCGCAGTTTGTTCTTTCACTTCCTTTTCCACCGCGCGCGCCAAGTCCATATCCGGCGTGAGCAGAATAGCCGTGGCTTGCACATCGTGCTCGGCTTGCGCCAACAGGTCAGCCGCCACCCAGGCCGGGTTGGCCGTGCGGTCGGCGATCACCACCGTTTCGGTCGGCCCATAAATGCCGTCCAACCCCACCGTACCGAACAACTGCATCTTGGCCAGCGTCACGAACAGGTTGCCCGCGCCCACGATCTTATCCACTTTCTGGACAGTCTCGGTGCCGAAGGCCAGCGCGGCAATAGCCTGCGCGCCGCCCACCTGGTAAAGCGCATCCACGCCGCACAGGTAGCCCGCGGCCAAAATGGAAGGGTCAACCTCGGGCGGTGTGGCTACATAAATTTCCTTGACACCTGCCACCTTGGCCGGGATGACGCTCATCAGCAGCGAGGAAGGCAGCGGCGCCGTTCCGCCCGGCACATAAGCGCCCACGCGCTCGATGGCCGTGAAACGCTGGCCCAGTTTGCCGCCCATGTCCTCCGAGATCCAGCTCTGGATAGGCTGCTTCTCATGGAAAGCGTGGATGCGGTTGGCCGCCTGCTGCAATACTTTTTGGATTTCCACGGGCAGGTTGTCCCAGGCTTCTTTCATTTTTTCCTGCGGCACCAGGATGGAGCCGCCTTCAAAGCGGTCCAGCAACTTGGACCATTTCAGCAAGGCGACGTCGCCCTCCGCCTCGATGGAATCCAGGATGATCCCCACGGCTTGGGGGGGTGTGACGCCCTCGCCAAAGAAAGCTTCGGTGCGTTCGATAGTCAAAGGTGAATAATCGATGCGGTTAAGGGCTTTGCGGTTCAGGATGGTTTTCCTGGCTTCTTCTACGGTAAAGATCTTCATTTCTCACTCTCCAATGCTTTCATCATTTCGGTTATTTCTTGCGGTTCTTCTTCAAAAATGTAATTGACCGGCGCGACCACTACGCCGCTGCCGCCGATCTTGCGCAGTTCGCCGATGGTCTTGTGCAGCTCCTCTTTGCGCACGATGATGTGCAGGGCGAAAAAATTCTCGCCGTTCTGTGTCAGAATCTTCGAGACGGTCGGCCCCTGCAGCCCGCGGATCAGCGGTTTGTCCTGGATGCGCGCGGAAATCTCCTCCGGGCTGTTGGCGCGCACGTTGGCAAAAATGGCCAGGTTCTGGCGTCCGCGCAAGTGTGCTCCAATCATCTCCAACATCTGCGTGGCGATCTGCAGCGTTTCCGGGTGATTCTTCAAGCGTTCCTTGTTGGCGATCAGGCAGGCCTGCGCGTCAAACAGCTTGCCATCCACCAGCGTCTTCAGGCGGTTGTCGCGCAAAGTCGTACCGGTCGAGATCAAATCCACGATCAGGTCGGCATAGCCAATGGTGGGCGCAATCTCCAGCGCGCCTTCCGCCTGGATGACCTCAATGGGGATGTCTGTCTTCTCGGCGAAGAATTGCCGGGCCAGGTTGGGGAACTTGGTCGCGACTTTCAACGGTCGTCCCAGGTCCTGTTGGTATGCTTGTAAATCCGACACCTGGTTAACTTCTGTCAGTTCATCCGGGACAATCACATTCAGGGAACACTTGCCGAAACCCAACTGGTTGTGCAGTTCCAGGATTTGCCCGTTTTCGCCTTTCTTCTCCAGGTAAATATCCCGTCCGGTGATGCCGAAATCCACGCTGCCGTCGCGCACGCTGATGACGATGTCGCCCGGCCGCTGAAAGATCACCTCCAAGCCCGGCAGGAGCTGGATCCAGGCGATATATTGGCGCGGGTTGGGGTTGAAGACCGGCAGCCCCACGTCCGCCAGCAATTGGTGGCTGCCCTCGGCCAGCCGTCCCTTACTGGGTAATGCGATTCTGATTTTGCGATTGGTTTTGTCCATATTTTTCTCCAGATAAAATAAAAGCGCCCCCCTTTCCGGGGAGCGCTTGTTGACAAACTTGGTAATTTCTGATTTACATATTCATTAAAGCAGTTTTACCCGGGAAGGTGGCCGGCAATTGTCGAAATGATGATGATGCAATTGGCAAAACTGTTCGATTGAAATCATGATGGCGCATTTTATCACAGACATTTTTACAGGTCAACAAGTTTCCCGGTTTTCGTGTGACAGAATTGTAGATACCGTCTTGAAAGTCAAGAGCAA
This sequence comes from Anaerolineaceae bacterium UBA5211, assembly GCA_002412595.1. Classification (GTDB taxonomy): domain Bacteria; phylum Chloroflexota; class Anaerolineae; order Anaerolineales; family Anaerolineaceae; genus Pelolinea. The sequence continues at coordinate 38,797 of DHVJ01000045.1, read as the reverse complement.
GAAGCGGAATTTTGGGCAAAATTGGGGTCAAAAGGCATATCAGACTTGATAACACCGTAAGCCAAGACCAACAATTTATGCATGGCAGCCCCCACCACCGCCATCTTACACAAACCCCGATCCAGTAAGCGCTGACGAAGGTCATGGACCACTGGATTGTGGGTCATTGCTACAATAGCGGGAAAATAGAGTGTATACCGCAGCGTACTGCTTCCTGTTTTGGATAACTTGCTCTTGCGATGGACCGAGGTACCAGATTGGAACTGACTGGGATTTAGACCCGCATAGGCTGTCAATTGGCGGGCATTGTCGAAATCACGGAAGTCACGGATCTCAGCCAGCAATCTGATGGCCGTGATATCCCCGATACCCGGGATGGAAACCAACAAAGCCATTTGGTGCTTGAGTTGAGGGTCTTGCCGGATCAATTGGTAAATGGCCTTTCTCAGCTCCTTGATTTTAGTGTCCAGAAAATCGATATGTTCGTGCAGGATAGCATCCACCAAGGGGGCACTGGATTTGAACTCCTGGCGATTACGTTCTTGTTGTTTCATAGCCATGAGGGCGTTCAATTGGTGTACCAGGGCCTTCAGAGCGCTGAAAACAGGCCTGGGAGGGCACCAGGGGGCTGGTTTTTCCTTCTGGCAGAACTCAGCGATCAATTTGGCGTCCGCTTTATCGGTCTTATTGCGCTTCAAACGACTGACACCATAAGCCTTGATGCGAGCGGGATTGATCACGCTGACCTGATAGCCATGTGAATATAGAAACTCGGCCGCGGCGAATCCATATTGTCCGGTTGCTTCCATGCAGGCATGCACTGACTGGCAGTCATATTTGCTTAGCCAGGTTTGCAGTGTCTGGAACCCGGAGGGAGTATTGGCTACTTTCAGGTGTTTGCTTCGTTGCTCATACAGTAAGACAATGTCGAGCGTGTGTTTGGAAACATCGATACCTACAATTGACTGTGTCATTCTTTCACCTCTCTGGTAAACTGGGAATGAAGGCACTGGTTGGGCGTTCGGAGATTGGAGCAACCTTGTGAATGCAAGCTCATTTCCACAGTGATGGAAAGGCTTCAGATACCGTCCGGTCTCTACTCGGAGAAGAAGTCCAGGGATCTTATCTACAAACCGAGCTTTTCGCCTTAAGGGCGGCTACAGATTCACCTGGATTTTGCCCAGCTGGTGCCTTCAGCCTTTCTACCACTTCTACCGGCTAATATACAAGGTCGGGTTTCTTACCCGACAAACGTTTATTATTCCTCCCCCTTGATGGGGAGGCCAGGTGAGGGTGGTTTCACGGCGAAAAGATCACTTACTATTGCCTTCGCTGCATATTCCAATTTGTCATCCTGAGCGAAGCGAAGGATCTCGAATAGATTGGGAATAATGGTATATGGCTGAGATCCTTCACTCGCCCCCTTCGCTGCGCTCAGGACAAGCGCTCCTTCAGGATGACAGGGTTAGGAGTTTGTCATTGCGAGACTTGAACGGTTCCCACTTTATCGTGTCATCGCGAGCCGCATAGCGGCGGGGCGATTTCTCCCGAATTAAATATTGAATGGATTGACGTGTCCTTCTGCTTTCATTGGAAAACTGCCCTACAATAGGGACATTTCACTAACGATAATCCCAGCCATAATATAATGGAAGGTACTTATGACTGAGAGCAAAACCCAAACACACAACCAACGCCTGGGACGCTGGGGCGAACAAGCCGCGCGCGATTACCTGACCGCGATGGGTATGGAAATCGTCGCTTCCAACGTACGCACAGCCTACGGCGAGATCGACGTCCTCGCACGGCAGGGCGATCAATTGATCTTTTGCGAGGTCAAGACCCGCCGCACGGCCACTTTCGGTCACCCGGAGGTGGCTGTGACGCCTAAAAAACAGGAGCACATGCGCAACGCCGCGTTGGACTACCTGCAAACGCACGACATCATGGATAGTGCCTGGCGCATTGATGTGCTGGCAATTGAAAAAGACCCCAACGATCAAAAAAACACCGTGAAAGTGACCTGGTTCCAAAATGCGCTATCCGGTTGAACACCCCGTCGTTTTATTGGTCGGGCCTACCGCGGTGGGCAAGACTGCCCTGTCGCTGGAATTAGCCGGCCAAATGAACGCCGAGATCATTTCGGCCGATTCGCGCCTGTTCTACCGCGGGATGGATATCGGCACGGCCAAACCCACACCAGCTGAGCGCGGCGGCATCCCGCATCACCTGATTGATGTGACCGAACCGGACGAAACCTGGAGTCTGGCGCTTTTTCAACGGCAGGCTAAGGCCATCATCGCGGACATCCAGGCGCGTGGTAAGCTGCCGCTGGTTGTGGGCGGCACGGGCCAATATGTGCGCGCCATCACCGAGGGCTGGCAGGTGCCGGCCCAGCAGCCGGATGAACGCATGCGCGCCGCGCTGGAAAGCTGGGCGGATGAGATAGGAGGGGAAGGGCTGCACCAGCGCTTGGCGCTGCTGGATCCGCAGGCGGCTGCAGCCATCGATTGGCGCAACCAGCGCCGCACTGTACGCGCGTTGGAGGTGATCTTCAACACCGGCCGGCGTTTCTCCGAGCAGCGCACCAAAGGCAGCCTGCCTTATCAATATAAAATGATTGGCCTGATACGTGAACGGCCCGAACTGTACGCGCGAGTGGATGCACGCATCGAACAGATGCTGGCGGACGGCTTTGAGGCTGAGGTGCGCGGATTGCTGGAGAAGGGCTACTCACCCGACGCACCGGCGCTGTCCGCTATCGGTTACCGCGAGATGATCGAATACGTCCAGGGCCAAATCAGCCTGGAAGAAGCCGTCATGCTGATCAAACGGCGTACGCGCCAATTCGTGCGGCGGCAGGCCAACTGGTTCAAGGAGAGCGACGCGCGCATCCGCTGGTTCGACGCGGGGAGTGTGAAGGCCGATGAAATTGTCGAGTTCATTATGAGTGAAAAGGGTTGGCTGTCTGCGGAGGGGGAAGGATAGGACGTTTGGCGGGGTACAAGCTGCCCAGTGAGGTGGTGTTCATCGATAAGTTGCCACGCATAGTAGTGGGGAAAGTCTTTAGAAGGGAATGATCAAAGAATATAATAGCAAGTAATAAAGTTATTTATTAAAGGAATGATGACAAAATGGAAAAGAGAAATCAATCAGAAGAATTAATTATACAATTTCTGCAACGCGTCCTAATAGCCCGCATCGCCACCGTTGATTCCGAAGGCTACCCGCACGTGGTGCCGGTGTGGTATGGCTGGGATGGGGAGAGCCTGTGGATAAGCGCTTTCCGCAGTACGCAGAAGGTGCGCAACATCCAGGGCAACCCGATGATCTCGGTGGCGATCGACACCACCACGGACCACGTGGACAACCAGGCTGTGGTGCTGGAGGGCAGGGCGGAGCTGGTGGAAGGGCCGCAGGAGTTCCTGCGCGAGCAGATCACCTGGATCTACACACGTTACCTGGGGGAGGACGGGGTGCTGAAAGAGGAGCCGCAGTCTTGGATAGCGGACAAAGAGAATATTTTGATCAAATTGACACCGACAAAAATTATTAATTGGGGATTATAAAAGTCTTGTACTTGCAGATAAATTGCCTGACGTAATCCATCGGCAAGCATCTGTGCCCACTTCAGATGAAGCGGGGTACGAGATTAATGATGAGGAAAATTTGCTAATCAAGTTGATGCCGGAGAAGGTTTTAAGTTGGGGATTGTAGGAAAAAGGATAGGAATATTTTATTTTAGGTTGTGTTATTAATAAATTTGCGAGACCGGACCTTTCGACGGAGCTGAGGGCAGGGTCTTTTTTTGGGATTAGCCGAGATTCTTCTTTTGCGCTCAGAAAACGAGCGATCGTCAGAATGACATTGGGGTATCGCTCAAGATAGGAGTTTCGATGGTTTGTGAGAGCGGATCATGCCAGCAGAAATTCTTCCAGAAAGTGAGCCGGACCTTCCTCTTCGGGGGAGGCGACCAGCAGATCGGCAGCTTCCAGGCAGGCGGGGGTGGCCTCGCCCACGGCTACGCCCAGGCCGGCAGCCTGCAGCATTTCCACGTCGTTGTTGTAATCGCCAAGGGCAATGACCTGATCCAGCGTGATGCCCAGGGCATTGGTTAATTGGCTCAGACCGGTGGCTTTGGTGACATCCCTGGGCTGGACTTCCAGCAGTACCGGGCTGGTGCGCAGAGTGACAGCGCGGCCGTCCAGGGCGGCTTTCAGGATGGGCTCGGTGTCGAACAAGTGCTGCTCGTTGAACTGGTCCACGAACACACATTTGGAAACTGAGGAGAGTTTCTCCCCGAGGGTTTCCCAACGGCCAATTTCGTATAGACCTTTATTTAGAATGGGTCCATAGGTGGGGAAGATGTTACCGGTCATCTTTTCGATGTACATTTGGTCAAGAATGTAGAGTACCAGGTCACGGGATTCGTCCCGGCTGACCTGAATTGCGGAACGGACGGCTTCAGGCGGCAGGCAGGTTTGCGCGGTGACTTTCCCGCGGCGGTCTTGCAGGACGCTGCCGTTGGAAAGGATGAGGGGAATATCGATCTCGAGTTCATCCGCGTAGGCTTTGACGCCCGGCAGGATGCGGCCGGTGGCGAGGGTAGTGAGGATGCCCTTGGCGCGCAATCGAGATAGGATGGATTTTGTGAAGGATGTGATTTGCTGATCAACGCCGATGAGGGTGCCGTCGATGTCGAAGGCCAGAAGTTTTATGGTGGTGGGGTCGAGGTTAGGAATCATAGAATATGATTTTACCTGTATCTGGAAAAAGGGGAAGTTTTAGAAAGGTGATATGTTGATGAAGTGGTGGGCAAATCTTTCGGCAAAGAATGGATTGATTTGCTATAGGAGGATTCTAGGTGTTCGTGCTTATCGTCATGGGCAATATCAAGTGTGGATTTTATCTAATTTACCATGTTCATTACGAGGACATGAGGTAATTTGATTATTACAAAATGTGATTTTCATAATAAACTTATAACAAATAAAGTGAATGTGAGGTGGGCATGAGGGCGGTAATAAATTGGGCAGTACAAAAGGATCTGATCTTTTTACAGCATTTGCCAGTTAATTGGATGGCGTTTTTAGCTCGTTCAGAAGTAGATTTAAGTTTAGGCATATCGAACAGAGAGGTATTAGTTAACCTATCCAGGCATTTATCAGCACTGGCAAATTCAGGAGGAGGGTATATTCTTCTAGGCGTTAATCCATCAGATCGGCTTCTGGATGATGGGGGAATCGATGTGAATATGGTTACAGAAGGCACCCGTAATTGGTTGGATAAAATCCTGCCTGTTTTAAATGATCCCCCATTAACCAATTTAGTTATTTATGAAAAAGTTTATACGACATTATCTGAAATTAGCATCCCCGGACGAGCAGTCTATATTATTGAAGTCCCGGAGAGCCAAAATGCTCCGCACCAAGCCAATGATCATTGCTACTATACGCGTATAGGTGAACAGACCGCAGCGTTGTTGCATCAGCCATTAATGGATATTGTAAATCGTCAGCGTATGGCCCTAATCAATTTGAAGATCGATTATGAAGTAAATGACACAAAATTAATACTGGTGGTCCATTTAAAAAATACAGGTGAGGTCACAGCTCAAGTTACTAAAGGCTGGGTGAAAATACCCCGTTACCTGGTTCCTGATGAGGAAATCTCAGATGGTGAAATAGTGATAGCTAATAGCATCGAGTATTTTCAACTATATTTTGGAAATACAATCTCAGAAATTACCGGTGGAAATGAAAGGGATTTTCCTTTTACAACGAAACGTTTTGAGCCGATTTACCCCGGGCAGGAATATTGCTGCAGAATTAAGCTCAATCTGGAGGTCCTTAAATTCCTTGAACCAGCCAGAAGGGGGTTCAAAGTCCTCTGGAGTATGACGGTTAATCAACAACCGGCTATGTATGGTGAGATATCATTTCGTGAAATTGCTAATAACAGTGAAGATTTACATATTTAGATCGCTGCATGGTTCAATATGGAATACAAAAAAGGTTATTTTTCAATTTAACCTTTTACTATACTGATATGATTGTAACTATACTTTGCAATAAAAAGAAATTGCTTTTTCTAAAGTATAAAAATAATGCAAGCAAATTTACCACGCTAATATTAGCGGGAATTTAAAGCATACCTGAATGATTCGATCTTGTAGAATATTTTAGAGAGAATTATAAAACTACCACTTATAGCCGCACTCTTTGCAGTGGTACGTTTTGCTGACTTTCCCCATCGCAAAAACCCCAAAAAGAGCAACCGAGCCGGCTTTACTTAGCCCGCTTATTTTTTCAATTTTTGTCGATTTGCAATTTGGGCATTTTATTTGCGTGGACATAGGTTTCCCGCAAAAAGGACAGGCTTCAGCAGATGTTGAAATTTCTTTACCGCAATCTGGACAGATAATTAATCCCATAATATTTACTCCCACTATTTTATTGTCTTATTTCTGAATTAGATACGACTTTTCCACTCACTTTAGAACGAATTCATAAAAACCTGATGTATAGAAACAAGATTTACGGAATATATTTTACTACATAATAGTTTATTAAAATAAATCTTCGCGTAGTTTTCCGAATAGAAAGATTATTGCTCTTGCGATTAAGGAAACTATCGTAAAAAAACTATCGTAAAAAAAACAAGATCACTGATTTTCTGTATTAGTAGCAGTCAGGCAGTTCCATAAAGCTGGATAGATCCACCTGTGCATCTGAAGCATTTTTAGGCAGGGTTTTGTTGGAATATTAAATCGTCTTACCGGCAATAAAGAGTGATTAGGACGCCGAAATTAAATTCTTATTTATAATTAGGGTTCAGGAGAATGGTTATGAAGACAATATTGGTTCTCTCACCTCATTTGGATGATGCAGTGCTTTCACTGGGCGGGATGATGGCGGAGAAAGTCAAGGCCGGACAAAGTGTACTGGTTTACAATCTGTTTTGCGCGCCATATCATGGGCCGCTCTCACCGGCGGCGCAACGTTTGCATGAAGGCTGGGGCGACCCGGAAGACATCACCGCGCTGCGTTTGGAAGAAGACCGCCGGGCCCTGGAGTTAATCGGCGCCCAGCAAATTATCGGAGATGCGCGTGACCTGATCTACCGCCAAAGCATGCAGGGGGATTGGTTATATTCCAGCATGGAAGATATCCAGGGTGAGCGCAATCCGGAAGATAATGCTCTGGTAAGCGCCTATTTTTCAAGGCTCAGCGGCATGTTTTCAAAGGAAAAATTTGAGATTTCCGCGCCGCTGGGCATAGGGGGGCACATCGACCATGTACTGACTTATGATATTGGTGTGCTGCTGCATCAAAATGAATATTGTGTTAAATTTTATGAAGATCTTCCGTACGCACTACGTGAAGATTATCTCAGTGCACGTCTTGCTTCAATACCCAAAATGGACAGCGAGATTATGCTCTTCCACCTGGAGCAGCTTGATATAAAAATTGAAGCGCTACATTGCTACCAATCGCAGATTCCTTCGTTGTTTGAAACCGAAGCCAATATGCGTGACTGGATGCGGCAACAAGCGCTGCGCTTGAGTGGGCGGGCGGACATGGGGGGCGAAAAGGTATGGATTATTGATTAAGATACCGACATGCTTGAAAGAGAAATCAAAAAAAGACCCGCTTTCAAGCGGGTCTTGATGTTTATGTTATTCGGTTGCCATTTTCGGAATGCCCTGGTTCTTTTTAACTGGCGGGGAGAAGATGTTTTCGAAATCTTCGCGGGAGAGTGTTTCCACTTCCAGCAGCCGGTTGGCAACTTCATCCAACTTGCTGCGGTATTTGGTCAGAATTTCCTTGGCACTCTTATAAGCACTCGTAACCAATTTCTGGACCTCAGCGTCAATTGTTTCAGCCACAGCTTCCGAATAATCGCGCTGTTCGCTGATTTCGCGTCCGAGAAAAACAAGCTCGTCTTTTTGCCCATAAACCATGGGTCCAAGTTCCGGGCTCATACCCAGGCGGGTGACCATCTTGCGGGCCAGCTTGGTGACATTTTCGATGTCGTTGGAGGCACCCGAGGTGATGTCATTGAAGACGATTTCCTCAGAGGCACGCCCGCCCAGCAGGCCAATCATTTCGGCCATCATTTTCTTCTTGGACATCAAGGTACGATCATCTTCCGGCAGTGCAATGGTATAGCCGGCAGCCATGCCGCGGGACACGATGGAAATTTTTTGCACCATATCGGCTTCCGCCAGGGAAGCGATGACGATGGCGTGCCCGGCTTCATGATAGGCGATGATACGTTTTTCATCTTCGTTGATCAGGCGGCTCTTGCGTTCCGGACCGGCGATAACCCGTTCAATGGCTTCTTCAAATTCCGACTGTCCGATTTGTTTTTTATTACGTCGGGCTGCCAGGATTGCGGCTTCGTTGACCAGGTTTTCCAAGTCAGCTCCGACAAAACCGGGTGTGGATTTGGCCAGAACCGTTAGATCGACTTCCGGTGCTAGCGGTTTACCCTTAATGTGAACATTCAGAATAGCTTGTCGTCCGCGCATATCCGGGCGGTCCAGCACGACGCGGCGGTCAAAGCGGCCGGGGCGCAGCAAAGCAGGATCGAGGATATCAGGGCGGTTGGTGGCGGCCATGATGATGACATTGGTATCCGTGTCAAAGCCGTCCATTTCGACCAACATCTGGTTGAGGGTTTGTTCACGCTCGTCATGCGAGCCGCCCAAACCAGCACCACGGTGACGGCCGACTGCGTCGATTTCATCAATGAAAATGATGCAGGGGGAATGCTTCTTAGCCTGGTCGAACAGGTCACGCACACGGCTGGCGCCGACGCCCACGAACATTTCCACAAATTCCGAACCGGAAATGGAGAAGAAAGGCACGCCAGCTTCGCCGGATACGGCTTTGGCCAATAGGGTTTTACCGCCTCCGGGAGGGCCTACCAACAGGACGCCTTTGGGGATGCGAGCGCCAAGGGCGATGAATTTCTGCGGTTCGCGCAGGAATTCAACAACTTCCTGAAGCTCTTCCTTAGCCTCATCCACACCGGCCACGTCTGCGAAGGTTACTTTCGGCTGGTCGCCGGAGAACATACGCGCGCGGGATTTCCCGAAAGACATGGCGGCGTTGTTGCTGCCTTGCGCCTGGCGGAAGATGAAGAAGAAAGCCGCACCCACTAAAATAAAGGGCAGGACGTATCCTAAAAAGGAAATAATCGCGCCCCATTCACTGGGCTGCTTGACTTCAATGGAAATATTGGAATGGTTCAGGTCTTCAGCGGTAACACCATAACTTCGTAATTGTTCAACCAACGTAGCGCCGGATTCCTTGGTCGCAATAGTATCTGAACCATCTTTCAGGGTTACAACCAGGTTGTTTTCGTCTTCCACAATTTTTGAAACATTTCCCTGGGTGATCTGATCGGCCAGTTTATTAATCGACATGACTGACTGAGCACTATCCTGATTGATATTCATAAAAATCATCGCAACTAATGCGATGAGAATTAGAAAATAGACAAAATTGGTTTGTCCACTTGGTTTCACGTAATCCTCCAAAAATAATTCTATTTATGTGCAAAGAATTATACCAACCAATCCCCTGAGAAACCGGCGGCACATCTTTTATAGAATTTTCTTATACTGATAAAGAAAAACCGCTGGGGAAGCGGTTTTTTAGTCCTATTCCTGTACGCGGGTTACGTAGTCCCCCGAATCAGTATTAACCCGGATGATATCGCCTTCCTCTACGAAGTTAGGTGTATTGACCTCTGCTCCGGTTTCAACAACGACCTTCTTGGTCACACCCGTGGCAGTATCTCCACGTACCGCGTTCTCAGCCTTTACGACCAAAAGATCTACATTGGTCGGCAGCTCAACATCCAAAGGTTCGTTATCATACAAAGTCAGTTTTACTTCCACGCCTTCCTTGAGGAAGATAGCGGCATCCCCGATGACACTTCTCTGGATGGCCGGCTGTTCAAAGGTTTGCATATCCATAAAGTAGTAAAGGTCACCATCTGAATATAAAAATTGCACGTTATGGTAATCCAAGCGGACATCCTGAACGCGCTCCCCTGAACCAAAGGTTTTTTCAATGGTGGCGCCGGTGCGTAAATTACGAGCTTTGATGCGGATGGTAGCCGCACCTCGTCCAGGTTTGTTGTGATGGTAGTCAAGCACTTTGAAGAGCTGGTCATCCAGGTCGAAAGTAACGCCTTTTCTTAATTCATTAACATCAATCATATATTCTGTCCTTTAACGTAAATTAACGGTTGTATTATAGTCTAGAGGTATGCTAACAGGCAAGGAAAAGGCGGATGATGATTCCTCCGCCTTTGTATTTCTAAAAACCTAGCCAAGTTCAGGCTGGATAATGCCGTAAGTGCCATCGCGCCGTTTGTAAAGGACACTGATGGAACTGGTTTGAGCATTATAAAAGATAAAGAAATCTTCATGCCCCAGCAGGTTCATTTGCTCGATAGCTTCCATTTCATCCATAGGGGCCAGGGTAAAAGTTTTCCGGCGAGCGATCAAAGGCCGTGCCTCTTCCATCTCTTCTTCTTGCATCATGAGATCTTCTGCCGTAGGTGAAGTTGGGCGGTTGTGGTATTTTTTTCCTTTGTAGCGCTCAATCTGCCGTTCGATTTTATCCATGACCATATCGATAGCCGGTTTAATCTCGTTAGCGCGTTCTTCAGCACGCAGGATGAAACCCCGCCCGCGCAGGGTAATTTGCGCCACAAAGCGGCAGTCCGCTTCGCGCGCTGTCTTGACATAGGCCAGGTCAATACGTGTTTCGTCAATTTGATCCAGGTAACGTTCCAGACGAGGAATCTTTTTTCCGATATATTCCTTGGTTTCATCGGAGAGATCCATATTCTTCACGAAAATATCTACTTTGTCGTTCATTTATTTACCTCCATACTTATTGGATTTGAATTAGGGTGGAGACTGGTGCGTGCTACAGTGAAACAGTAAACCTTTTCTATGCCTGCCGAACGCAGGGCTTTTGCGCAAGCATTCAAGGTGGCGCCGGTAGTGGCGATGTCATCGATTAAAAGGCAAGATTGCTGCTGGCATAAATCCGGATCAGCGCTGAAGGCATCCATCATATTTTGCTGGCGTTCGACAGCGTTAAGACCAACCTGTGTATGCGTTTCCCGTATGCGTGTGAGAACGCGGTCAGAATAAGGGATATCCAGCCTTACGGCAATCTTTCGAGCAATCAATTCGGATTGGTTATAGCCGCGCTCACGCTGTCGCTGGTGTCCTAAGGGAACCGCACTTATCCAATCCACGACTGGCCCCCAGGCGATAATTGCCTGGCTTAGTGGTTCAATCAGATAGGGAATCAGCCCCAATTTCCGTTGGAATTTAATACCGGTGACTATACTGCGAAGAGGTCCTTCATAAAGTCCCCAGGATTTTAATTGATTAAATACCGGGGGATTCTTTTCGCAATCCGGGCAGAGGGATCCTTTTACGATTAGCTTGCCGCAGCGGTCGCAGGTGATCTGACCAGAAAGCATAATAAGCGAATCCCAACATGCAGGACAGATTTCCTGGCCGATTTGATTGCAATTGCAGCAGAATGGCGGGTAAATCCAATCAAGCGCTTTCCATAATACCCCCTTTGTTTTTAAGGATATATAAGTGCTTGATTTCGATTTAAGCATTTCCCGTGGCCTTTCTTTTGGAACGTGAGAAGTGCCTGAAATATAGGTTATACGTTTTGAAGCGATTCCTGTATAAAATTGTTAATCGCCGGGCCGAATAGCTTGGCGACAATCATGACAAATAAAATAACGATGACTATAATCAAAAAATACTCAATAATTCCCTGACCTGGCTTGTATTGGTGGGGAGATTGCATTGAAATTACTCCTTTCATCTCATCGTTTTTTTTTCAGTATATATCAAACAGGAAAGGATATGCAACTATTTTAATTTTTTTACGTAAATCTTACATAGAAGCATTCAATAACCGCTAAGTTAAATTGTGTTTGATAAGATTTTCGCTATAATCTTAATATATGAAATAGTGGATTTGGAGGAAAAATATGGACGACATTTTGCAGCGAGTGACCGGCGAGCATGACTTTTTCAAGAATATTCTTGAGAAGGTTCCCGGTTTTAAAGGATATGTAGAACGGGAAGACCGCCGGGCGGCCGATAAACTTTTACGTGAAAATGTGGCGGATGAATTTGAGCGGTTATGGGGCCGCATTTCTGCATTGCAGCGTGAGGTCATTTCCAATGGAGAATTGGATAAAATTGATGACCTGGAATCCGCTTCGCTGAAATTACGGCAATTTATTGACCGGGTACGTACGGCATCATACGGGTATGCGGGATTTTTTGATGCCATAAAAGTCAATACGGAAGAGCTTGACGAAATCTACAAATACGACGCACAGCTGCTGGAGCTCGGCACACAGCTTTCCAACGCGATTGACAATGTGGAAGCATCCTTCGGAACAGATGGTCAGCCGGCCGCGATACGGCATTTGGTGACACTGTCGCAAGACAGCGTGGATGCATTTGACCGCCGCGGTCAAATTATTGTAAACATGTCCGCGAATACTGCCGCGTAATTCCCAATTAAATTTCAGGAGAGAAAAAAAATGGCAAGAATTTTTGATGTTGTTGAATATGCAAATGAGATGGACGATGAACTGGTGCATCGCTTCCCGGAGCAGGGTGTGGCGGATTTACGTATCGGGTCACAGGTCATTGTGCGTGAATCGCAGAAAGCGGTATTCTTCCGAGACGGCAAAGCGTTGGATGTGTTTGGCCCTGGGCGGCACACCATCGCCACCGCCAATGTTCCTCTGCTGATTGACTTTATTGGGAAAGCTTTTAACAACCGCACGCCATTTACAGCAGAAGTTTATTACGTATCCGTCAAGGATTTCGCAGATCGTAAATGGGGTACACCCCAGCCAATCATCGTGCGCAATCCGGGCATGGGATTAGGGGTTGCCCTGCTGCAGGGCTTCGGCAGCTACAGCTACCAGATCAAAGATGCTCAGCAATTTGTCACCCAGTTGGTAGGCGCTAAAGGTGCTTACACCACGGACGAAATTGAAAATCGGCTGCGCATCATGCTTCTTTCCAAGCTGCAGGATTTGCTGGGAGAGACCACCGGGACAAAATCAGTGGTGGAGCTGATCGGTTTGACCGAGGAACTCGGCGCAGGCGTGCGGGCCAAGGCACAGGATGATTTTGCTGCCATTGGCTTACTTTTAAAATCCTTTTACATTGGCAACTTGAAACCTTCGGATAAATCTGCCGAAGAATTACGTGCTATGGGTATGCTGGATATGGCCACTTATACCCAACTTCAGGCAGCGGATGCGCTGCGCGACGCCGCCCAGAACCCCAGCGGTGGAGCAGGCCTGACAGCCGGGATTGGCGCTGGAATGGGATTGGGCAATGTCATTTCAGATTCATTGAAAAATGTTTCCAGTGGAAACAGCAGCGCAGCCAATGGCGCAGCTGCTTTGAACGGCATGCCGGATGTGATGACGCCCAGCGATGCCGCCCGCATCCTTCAGGTTTCGGAAGAGGACGTATTGGCGGCTATCGCCGAAAAAACGCTGAAAGCTAAGAAGATCGGCAATGCCTACCGTATCAGCAAAGAATCCCTGGAAGAGTTCCTGAGAAGTTAATCGCTGAAAAGAAATTCAAAAGCCCGATGATATCATCGGGCTCTTTTAATGTTCACCCTGTTATAATTTACTTTGAATACAAAAATAATTCACTCATGCGAATTCAAGAATACCAATCAAAGCGCATTTTTTCTCACTATGGGATCCCTATTCCAAAAGGCAGGGTGGCGATCAACGCTATTATCGCCGACCATATTTACGAAGAACTCCAACCCGATGTCGTTATAAAAGCACAAGTGCTGACCAGCGGGCGTGGAAAAGCCGGGGGTATCCGCCTGGCAAAATCGGCCGAGCAGGTGGAAGAGATCACCAATGATATTCTCAGCCTGACGATCAAGGGTATGCCGGTCAAGAAAATATTGGTTGAAGAAGCGATCAAGATTGATCAGGAATATTTCATAGCGATTATTACAGACAAAGATGCGGGACAACCCGCTTTAATGGCATCTAAATATGGCGGAATGGATATCGAGGATGCCGTACGCGAAAATTCTTCAGTCATGTACAGCCTGCCGATTGATCCGCTGGCAGGGCTGCTGGAATTTCAGGTGCGCAGCGCGGCTTTAGCGGTGGAATTGCCCAAGCAGTTATGGGATGAATTCACTACAATCGTATTGGCTCTATGGAAGTTGTATGAAGAAACGGACGCGGACTCCGTGGAGATCAACCCACTGGTGATTTCGGAAGGGGATAAATTGATCGCGCTGGATGCCAAGGTAAATATTGACGACAATGCGATTTACCGGCACTCTGAACTTTCAGAATATTTCGATTTGGAAGAAGAAGACCGCATGGAATATCAGGCCAAGAAATACGGCCTTTCTTATGTGAAGCTGAATGGCAATATCGGCTGCATGGTCAATGGAGCGGGATTAGCCATGGCAACCCTGGATCTGTTGAGCGACCAGGGCGGCAAGCCGGCCAATTTTTTGGATATTGGCGGCGGCGCAAACTCCGAAAAGGTCTCATCCGGTTTAAAAATCCTGATGCAAGATGAACGGGTCAAGGTCATTCTAATCAATATTTTTGGCGGCATTACCCGCTGTGATGAGGTAGCCAAGGGCCTGCTCTCGGTTTTTGAAAACACGCCCATTGAAATTCCGGTTGTCATTCGTTTGGCTGGCACCAATGCCAGAGAGGGATTGGAAATGCTTAAAGACAGTGGGCTGATTGTGGCCGAAAACATTGTTGAAGCGGCCCGTATCAGCGTTCAGCTTTCGCAGGAAAATAAGCAATGAGCATTTTGGTAAAAAATGACATCTCTGTTTTGGTGCAAGGGATTACCGGAAAAGAAGGGCATTTCCATGCACAAAAAATGCTGAATTACGGCACGCATATTGTGGCGGGTGTAACGCCAGGCAAAGGCGGCGACTGGGTGCTGGATGGCAAAATTCCGGTGTTCGACTCTGTGAAAACGGCGATTGAAGCCACAGGGGCTGAGGCCAGTGTCATTTTTGTCCCAGCCGACCATGCCGCGGATGCAATCTTTGAAGCAGTTGAAGCGCAGCTTCAGTATGTCTTCTGTGTTACGGAAGGCATTCCCATGCAGGATATGATGCGTGTTAAGCGCTATATGCAGACTTCGGAAACGCAATTGATTGGACCCAATTCCCCCGGACTGTTATCACCCGGGCAGGTGAAATTAGGCATCATTCCCGGTGAAATTGCCAAACCTGGCAATATCGGTGTGATATCGCGCTCCGGTACTTTGACTTATGAGATCGTCAATGAGATCAGCAAGGCAGGCGCGGGAATTTCCACTTGTATAGGTATAGGCGGTGATCCCATTTTAGGTACAGGTTATCCGGAACTGCTGGAATTATTCGAAGCAGACCCTGATACTGAAAAGATTCTAATTGTCGGTGAGATCGGCGGCAAGTTCGAAGAAAATGCAGTGCGATATATTTCACAGCACAACACCAAACCCGTTTATGCATTTATTGTGGGGAAATCCGCACCGGAAGGCCGCCGGATGGGGCATGCTGGCGCCATAATTGAAAAAAGAGCGGGGTCAGCTGCCTACAAGATTGAACTGATCAAAAATGCGGGCATCCGGCTTGCTTCTTCTATCGAAGAAATCCCGGCTCTTTTATTAAAGTCGTAACGCGGATTATTTTACTTTTCGATATAGGTTACCGCGTCCTTTACACTCTTGATCTGACGCGCATCTTCATCAGAAATTGACAGGTCGAATTTTTCACACAGCCCATCGATCAGGAAGAATTGATCCATTGAATCTGCTTTCAAATCTTCAATGAACCGAGTTTCCATGGAAACTTCTTTTGGATCGATTTTCATTACATCTACAATAACTTCTTTTACGCCTTCAAGTACGTCGCTCATTACGACCTCCTCATGGATATTCTGGATTATTATATTATTAAAATCAATTCTAACGTGTATACTTTAAAAAATGCCTGAAGATACTTACATTCAACAAAGGAAAGCAGACCACATCACAATCAATCTGGAAAAGGATGTGGATTCCAGCCTGCAGAACGGACTGGAAGCTTACCATTTCCGGCACAACGCGCTGCCGGAAATCAACCTCTCGGATGTCGATTGTACAACAGAATTATTCGGACGTAAATTAGGTATCCCTTTGCTGATTTCCTCCATGACCGGCGGAACAGAGCAGGCCAGACAGATCAACCGCAGCCTGGCTGTTGCTGTGCAGCACCATCACTTGAGTATGGGGGTGGGATCTCAGCGCGTTGGCATCGAACAACCGGAATTGATGAGCACTTTTAAGGTGCGCGAGATTGCGCCCGATATCCTGCTCTTTGCCAATTTGGGCGCAATTCAATTGAATTACACATATACCGTAGAACACTGCTTAACCGCAGTGGATACGCTGGAAGCAGATGCTTTAATTTTGCACCTCAATGCATTGCAAGAAGCGTTGATGGAAGACGGTAATACCCATTTTAATGGATTGCTGAAGAAAATCGAACAGGTTTGCAGGCGTTTGCCCGTGCCGGTGGTAGTAAAAGAAGTGGGATGGGGCATTAGCGCTGAAGTTGCGCGACAACTGGCGGATGCAGGTGTGCGAGCCATAGACGTGGCCGGGGCGGGGGGTACCTCCTGGTCGGAGGTTGAGAGACACCGCAGCCCAACCGAAATCGGACGGCAAACCGCGGCGGCGTTCAAAGGCTGGGGCATCCCCAGTGCGCAGGCTTTGGTGGAAGTACACGCAGCTTTACCGAAAATGCCTGTAATTGCCTCCGGAGGCATACGGGATGGCGTAGAGGGAGCTAAATGCCTGGCGCTGGGTGCGAGCCTGGTAGGTATGGCGCGGCCGTTTTTACAGGCAGTCTCGGAATCGGAACAGGCGCTGGATGAGCGCATAGCCATTTTCAAGCGGCAGCTACGGGTGAGTATGTTTGCTGCCGGGGCAAAGGATTTGAAAGAATTATCCGCGGATAAACTGACGACATAAATATCCATCCTGGCTGTGTTGGTCAATAAATCGACCACCCCGAAAACCAATGACGACTTTCATTCATAAAAAACCTATAATATATAAACCTTTTATCAATTAAGAAGAAGATTATTATTTAAGTTTAGGAGAAAAATGAAGGATAAAAAACTGGAAAATTGCGAAGATTCACCGGTATATGAAGCCGCTGAATTATTCTGTGATTCAGAAATTGATTTTCAAGCGATTGAAAAATCGGTCAGGGATATTCTAGTAGCCGTCGGTGAGAATCCTGAACGGGAAGGCTTGTTGGCAACCCCCAATCGGGTTGCACGTGCGTACGGCGAACTTTTGGAAGGCTACCGCACAGACCCGATCAAATTGGTGAACAATGCAACTTTCACAGCAAATTACGATGATATGGTGATCGTGCGCGATATTGAGTTCTACAGCTTGTGCGAGCACCATATGCTGCCCTTCATTGGGCGCGCGCACGTGGCTTACATGCCCAAAGGGCGAGTGATCGGCCTGTCGAAGATTCCGCGCATCGTGGATATGTTCTCGCGGCGCTTGCAGATTCAGGAAAAGATGACGCGCCAGATCGCGGATTTCCTGAATACGCTGCTGGAACCGCGCGGTGTGGCTGTCGTAGTGGAAGCTGTGCACCTGTGCGGCATGATCCGCGGGGTACGCAAACACGATTCCCGCATGACCACTTCCTCCATGCTGGGTGCTTTTCGCAACAAGGAAGCCACCCGCATGGAATTTCTGGATAACATTTCCCGCGGCGCTAAACCGTTGGAATTCTAGATTGTAAAAATTAGTTGATTTCAAAAGGCTCAGCGAAAGCTGAGCTTTTTAGTTGGATGGCTATATCGCAAAGGGGCAGCGCGTTTTCCGGATGGGGCAGTGAGGGGAGAAGTTCGGCAATTGGCAGCGCCATAAACGCTTTCTTCCATAAACCCTCATCCAAAACCTGGCTGTTGAAAACAATTAAATCTACATCAATGGTGCGGGGCGCGTTCTTGTTTGCTGTACGCACCCGGCCGAGCTGTTGTTCGATTGGCTGAACCAGCTCGGATTTTATGGCTAAAGTTTCCAAAGCCGTTGAAATTTCTACGGCAACATTCAGAAAGTTTGGTCCGCTGCTGCCGACTGCTTCGGTTTCCCAAACAGTCGATTGGCGTAGAACCTGCGTGTTCTGCTGTAAAAAATCCAGAGCGCGGCGAATGTTTTTCTCGCGCTCAATATTGGAGCCTAACAAGAGAATGGCAAGATTATTTGGCATCCTGCTTTTCACGGGTGATTTGCACACCTACTGATCGGGAGAAGCGTACAGCGCCGGGTTTCTCCACTTTGACTTCCACTTTTTCAACTCCCGGCATATCCAGGCAAATCGCTGCGATATCGTTGGCCAAGGCTTCCACAGTATAACGAGCTGTATCTTCAACGTGCGCGATAATGGCTTTGGCAGCCGTGCGGTAATTTACGCAGTACTGGATATCATCCGTCTCAGCTCCTTTGTTGATATCGGCGTACATAACTACGCTGATAACGATATCTTGTTTCTGTGAGCGTTCTCTGTCAGAGACGCCAATGACACCCCGAACCAGCAAATCTTCAATAAATATTTTATCCATGAATAATCCGTTTCCTCTCAAGTGTTTAAACCAGATGGCGGCCGCCATCCAGATGAATGATCTCACCGGTAATGTAATCGGGTCCGGTCAGCAGGAACATCAGAGCCTCATTTAATTCGTTGAGGTCAGCCCAGCGACCGGCCGGTACTTGCTGGATAATGCCGTCTGAGCTGCCCCCGTCAGAAGGCGGCAGGATGGCACCCAACGCCAGGGCATTGACCTGAATATTGGGCGCCAGGATATTAGCCAGGGCGTTTGTCATGGCTGCCAGGGCAGCTTTTGAAATGGTATATGGAAAATGGTCTTTGCCGGGCCGCAGAGCACGCCAATCGAGAATATTAATGATACGACCCTGTTTGCTGCCGATTTTGCGTGCAAAAGCCTGGCTTAATAAAAAAGGTATGGTGAGGTTAATGTCCATATGCTTATTCCAGTCATCCAACGAGGTATCGATGAATTTGACCGGTTCAAAAATGGCAGCGTTATTGACCAACGCATACCAACCGGAATGGGAATCCAGCAATTGATTGAAGGCAGTGATTGCTTCAGCAGGATAAGAAAAATTAGCCTGCAGGATTGCGGCACTTGCACCCATATCTTCAATTTCGCGGACTAATTTTTGCGCCTCTTCCGGTGAATGGCCGTGGTGAATGATAACGGACGCGCCTGCCTGTGCGCAGGCGAGCGCAAATTGGCGCCCCAGCCGTCGGGCGCCGCCAGTGATGATTATTTTCTTTCCGTGTAGATCAACCATAATGTAATTTTATCTTACTGATTATTGACTGTGTGTCAATGAAGATTTGATGGAATGTTAACAAGCAACCAGACGAAAATAAGTTATAAAAGTATAATAAGTATTAAAATAATTACAAATGGAGAATTCATATGACTACCCAAGAATTTAATGTTCCCAGTATCCACTGCCAGCATTGTGTGCACACCATTGAAATGGAATTGAGTGATTTGGAAGGCGTTGAAAAAGTGAAAGCTGACCTGGATTCAAAAAAAGTGCAAGTTGAATTTCACGAGCCGGCAACAGTTGAAAAGATTACAGATACTTTAAAAGAAATTAATTACCCGCCGGAAGAATAAAGCATCACGGGAAGGATAGAAAATGCCAGATACTAAACAAGTCATATTACCTATTAAGGGGATGACCTGCGCTAATTGTGTAGCGACCATCGAACGCAATGTCAAAAAAGAAGAAGGTGTGCAAGACACAGTCGTTAACCTTTCTTCGGAAAAAGCGACCATCGGTTATGATGCCAACCGGACAACCCTGGATAATGTGATTGCCCGAATCCGTCGTGCCGGTTACGATGTAGCGCAAGCTGAAGGGGAATTTGTTATTAAGCGCATAGCCGATTCGGTGGACGCGCAACGACTGGAACAGACCCTTAAATCCCAGGATGGTATTCTGGACGTTTCCATTAATTTGACCACTGAAAAAGCAACCATCCAATATATCCCCACGCTGATCAACCAAGTCAATATCCGCGATCTGATCAAGAAAGCCGGATTTGAGGCCATTATATTGGGGGATGAGACAGAAGATGCGGAAGCCATTGCTCGTGAAACAGAAATCAAGAAACAACGCAATCTGCTGATATTGGGGCTGGTTTTCACAATCCCGCTTTTTTTGCTGTCAATGGGCAGAGATTTTGGCGTAGTGCCAGCGTCCATCGGGCACCAATCCTGGTTCAATTGGCTGCTATTTGCTCTGGCCACCCCGGTGCAATTCATCGTCGGCGCCCAATATTACGAGGGGGCTTACAAATCCCTACGCAACGGGAGTGCCAACATGGATGTGCTGGTAGCCATGGGTTCTTCTGTGGCTTACCTGTATTCCATTCCGATCATGTTGGGCTTGCTGGAGGGGCATGTGTATTTTGAGACTTCAGCCGTCATCATCACCCTGATCCGGCTGGGCAAATTCCTGGAAGCGCGCGCCAAAGGGCACACCTCCGACGCGATCAAAAAATTGCTGAACTTAAATGCCAAAAGCGCGCATGTCCTCCGCGACGGTCAGGAAGTGGAAATCAAGGTCGAAGAAGTCCGCGCAGGAGATGTGGTAATCACCCGCCCGGGCGAGAAGATCGCGGTGGACGGCGTTATCCTGGACGGAAACACCAGCGTGGATGAGTCCATGTTGACAGGTGAATCTCTGCCGGTGGAAAAAAGCATTGGCGAACCCGTGATTGGCGGGACGCTCAATAAGATGGGGATGATCCGCTTTGAAGCGACCAAAGTCGGCAAGGAAACGGCGCTGGCGCAAATTGTTAAACTGGTTGAACAAGCGCAAGGCAGCAAGGCACCCATCCAAAAACTGGCGGACAAAGTTTCAGGGGTGTTTGTGCCCATTGTTCTGGCTCTGGCATTGACCACTTTTCTGGTCTGGTATTTCCTGATCCCGCGAATGGCTCCCGCGGCGGATGTTGATATTTTCACGCGTGCGTTGATCAACGCGGTCTCCGTCCTGGTAATTGCCTGTCCGTGTGCCATGGGGTTGGCTACACCAACCGCGGTGATGGTTGGCACCGGTAAAGGTGCTGAGATGGGTATTCTTTTCAAATCTGCTGATGCGTTGGAACGGGCCGGGAAAGTCGATACAGTTGTATTGGACAAGACCGGCACGATCACCAAAGGACAGCCGGAGGTGCGGCAAATAGTATCGATTCAAAAAGGATTATCTGAAAACGAACTCCTGAGGCTGGCAGCCAGCGTGGAAAGCGCCAGCGAACATCCGTTGGGTGAGGCCCTGGTGGCAGAAGCAGGCAACCGGGGTATTGAGCTGGCGGCACCGAAAAAATTTAAAGCAACGGCTGGCGTTGGGGTGCAAGCTATCGTAGATGGCAGGGAAATCCAAGTGGGAAGCCAGCGTCTATTGAACGAGCTGAATATTTCGACAGAGCAAATCCAGCAAGCGCTAACTGCGATTGAGGCGGAAGCACAGACCGCTCTCGTAGCGGTATCCGAAGGTAAGATTCTGGGATTGTTCGGTGTAGCAGACAGCATTAAGGCAGGCTCGCAAAAAGCCATTCAGCGCTTGCGTGAATTGGGATTGCAAACTGTCATGTTGACGGGTGACAACTCCAAGACGGCTGAAGTTATTGCCCGTCAAGCCGGTTTGGATCAATTCATCGCGGAAGTTTTACCGCAGGATAAAGTAGAGACGATAAAGAAACTACAGCAACAGGGCAAGGTGGTAGCGATGGTGGGGGATGGGGTGAATGACGCACCAGCGCTAGCGCAGGCTGACGTTGGATTGGCCATTGGTACCGGCACGGACGTGGCTGTGGCTTCGGCCCCCATTACGCTTTTGGGCAGTGACCTGGACGGAGTTGTAAAAGCGATTAACCTGTCCCGTAAGACGGTTCAAAAAATTAAACAAAACCTTTTTTGGGCGTTTTTCTACAACGTCATCTTAATCCCTTCGGCTGCGGCTGGGTTCCTAAATCCAATGCTGGCGGCCAGCGCCATGGCATTCAGTTCCGTGTTTGTTGTAACCAATAGTTTGCGTCTGAGAAATGCGAAAATTATCTGATTTATGTTCATATATCAGATTTTGTAAAAATACCCGCATGGTAGAATTGGTTTTATTTTCAATAAATGGAGGACGGGCATGACCGATCACGACCTGCAAAATCGTGCTATTAATACAATCAGATTTTTATCAGCGGATGGGGTTCAGAAAGCAAATTCCGGACATCCGGGGCTACCCATGGGAACCGCTGCCATGGCATATACTATTTGGACACGCCATTTAAAGATCAACCCTGCCAATCCGGATTGGTCTGACCGGGACCGCTTTATCTTATCCGGTGGACATGGATCTATGCTGTTATACAGCCTGCTGTACTTGACTGGCTACGGCTTGACATTGGACGACCTGAGAAATTTCCGGCAGTGGGGCAGCCTGACACCCGGTCACCCGGAATATGGACTGACGCCCGGTGTGGACGCCACTACGGGACCATTGGGACAGGGCTTTTCCAACGGCGTTGGCATGGCCATCGCTGAAGCGCACCTGGCCGCCGAATTTAACCAGGATGACCAGAAAATCGTTGACCATTACGTTTATGCCATTGTGACTGACGGCGACTTGATGGAAGGCGTTGCTTCGGAAGCGGCTTCTTTAGCGGGCCACCTGAAGCTGGGCAAGCTGATCTATTTGTATGACGACAATCAAATTTCGATTGAAGGCTCAACCGACATTGCTTTCACCGAAGATCGCGGAAAACGGTTTGAAGCTTATGGCTGGCATGTGCAGCGCATCAAGGATGGAAATGATGTGGAAGAGGTTGACGCTGCTATCCAGGCAGCCAAGCAGGATGAACGGCCTTCGCTGATCATCTGCCCGACCATCATCGGTTTCGGTTTGCCGACCAAGCAAGGCACTTCCAAGGCACACGGCGAACCGCCCGGAGAAGAAGAACTGGCCAACGCCAAGAACAACTTCTGCTGGCCGCAGGAAGCCTTCTATGTCTCCGATGACGTAAAAGCGCACTTCCTGGAAGTCAAGGAAAAAGGTCAAGCCGCGGAAAAAGCCTGGAACGAGAATTTTAAGAAATACGCAGAAAAACACGCTGACTTGGCCGGGGAATACACCCGCCGTTTCGCCCAGGAACTGCCCAAAAATTGGGATGCAGATCTGAAATACTTCGAGCCGGATGCCAAAGGCATGGCGACGCGTAAATCCAGCGGTGTCGTGTTGAACGAGATAGCAGAAAAATTACCGGAATTGATGGGCGGTTCGGCCGATTTGGCGCCTTCCAACAATACCTGGATTAACAGCAGCACTTCTTTCCAACCCGGGAATCCTTCCGGACGCAACTTGCAGTATGGCGTGCGCGAGCACGGTATGGGCGCGGTTGTGAATGGTATGGCTTACCATAAAGGTATCCTGCCTTACGGCGCAACCTTCCTGGTATTTTCGGATTACATGCGCGGCGCACTGCGTGTTTCTGCGCTTTCTCACTTACATTCCATTTGGATTTATACCCACGACAGCATAGGCTTGGGCGAAGACGGCCCCACCCACCAACCAGTGGAACACGTTATGGCTCTGCGCGCAATTCCCAATCTTTCCGTTATCCGGCCTTGTGATGCCAATGAAGTGCGGGAAGCCTGGAAGGCGGCAATCAGCCGTAGGCACGGACCAACTGCTTTGATATTGACCCGCCAAAACTTGCCAACCCTTGACCGTGAGCAGGAATTTGCGCATTCCGATGGACTGCATAAAGGCGCGTACGTTTTAGCTGATTTAGGTAAAGGAACACCAGAGATCATTCTAATGGCCAGCGGTTCAGAAGTCAGCTTGATCATTGAAGCCGGAAAGAAGCTCAGCGAAGAAGGACACGCAGTCCGTTTGGTTTCCTTCCCGAGCTGGGATCTGTTTGAGGCCCAATCCGAGGAGTATCGGAAATCGATATTGCCGGATGCCATCCAGAAGCGCATCTCGGTTGAAGCCGGTGTGACCTTGGGATGGGAAAGATGGGTCGGCTCGCAGGGTGTCTGCATTGGATTGGACCATTTCGGTGCATCCGCTCCTGCCGGTACGCTGTTCAAGGAATTCGGCTTTACGGTCGAAAATGTCGTTGAAACAGCGAAAAAAATATTTGATTAGTAGGTTTTTGGAGAAATAAAATGAAAATAGTGGTTGCAAACGATCATTCCGGTTTTCCCATCAAGAAAGCCGTGCTGGAAGCTATTGAAGCGGCTGGACACGAAGTGTTGGACCTGGGTACCTATACGGATGAACGGGTAGATTACCCGGATTTTGCCGAAAGGGCCGGCCGGGCATTGATTTCTGGTGAAGCTGACCGGGGTGTGGTAATTTGCGGTTCAGGTATCGGCGTTTGCATCACCACCAACAAAATGAAAGGCGTTTATGCCGGATTATGCCATGATACGTATTCCGCTCATCAAGGTGTGGAACACGACAATATGAATATGCTGTGCATGGGCGGACAAATTGTCGGCCCGACATTGGCAAAAGAGATTGTGACTGCCTTTTTAGGCGCTTCACTAATGGATGTGGACCGTTACAAGAATCGCATTAATAAATTCAAAGCTATTGAAAAGGAATTCTTTAAATAGAAATGACACCCAAAACCGAAATTACATACCCCGCTGGTGTTAACTTGTTGGATTCTGCTATTCAAGAGCAGCTCAATAAGCTTGCCGGCATAAACTTTGTTGAACGCTTTAATCAACACGATGTAACGCTTTGGTCATCGATTCAATCCGACCAGGACGAAGTCGCACATCGTTTGGGATGGCTGGATTCAGCCCAAAACGGCGTAGAGTTAGTGAAAGCCGCCAGCAAGCTGCTAAAGGATGTACTTTCGGAGGGTTATACTCATG
This sequence comes from Anaerolineaceae bacterium UBA5211, assembly GCA_002412595.1. Classification (GTDB taxonomy): domain Bacteria; phylum Chloroflexota; class Anaerolineae; order Anaerolineales; family Anaerolineaceae; genus Pelolinea. Next base: position 13,711 of record DHVJ01000045.1, on the reverse strand, counting down.
CAGTCGTGCTGGGGATGGGCGGTTCTTCATTGGCTCCAGAAGTGTACAGCCAGTTCATCACCACACACGGCGAAGAGAAAAAAGAATATCTGGTCCTTTCAATTTTAGATTCCACTTCTCCAGAACAGATCCTCAACCTGGAAAAACGAATTCCATTGGATAAAACGTTGTTCATTGTGAGCAGTAAATCCGGGACTACTGTTGAAGTGAAAACCCTTTTCGCGTATTTCTGGGACCAGGTTAGCCAGGTGGATGCAAAGCATACCGGAAAACATTTTATCGCCATCAGTGACCCGGACACGCAATTGCAAAAATTGGCCGTTGAAAAAGGATTCCGCCAAGCATTCCAAGCTGATCCGAATGTGGGCGGGCGTTATTCTGCCCTGATTGCATTTGGCCTGGTGCCGGCTGTGCTGGCCGGGTATGACGGCCAAATGCTATTGGAACAATCCCTGAAGATTTCCAATGCACAAAGCGGAAATGCTATCAGCATGGAAGACGGCGGTGTGCAGTTAGGGGTGGTGTTAGGCGCCGCTTATCAAATCGGGCGTGATAAATTGACGCTGCTGGCAGATGCGCCGGTTGAGGCTATGGGTTCGTGGATCGAACAGCTGGTGGCAGAAAGCAGCGGCAAAGAAGGCAAAGGCATTATACCGGTGGACATGGAACCTCTATTGCCCCTGGATGATTACAGCGATGACCGTTTGTTTGTTCATCTGCGGGCAGATGGGCATTTTGATGAGCGCGTATCCGAATTGACCGCAGCCAACCAGCCTGTCTTTATCTGCCGCATGCCGGGATTGTATGACCTGGCTGCAGAATTTTACCGTTGGGAAGTTGCCGTGGCTGTAGCTTGTATTTTGATGGGTGTCAATGCCTTCAACCAGCCTAACGTGCAGGAGAGCAAGGACATTGCCAAGCAAATGCTGAATGTGCTGAAAGACGGGGATGAATTAAAAATGGCTGCGCCAATATGGCAGGATGATGTGTTGGCGCTCTATGGAGAATCCGCACATAAACATAGCAGTGCTCAGGCTTATCTGAAAGACTTCATTGCGCAGGGCATTCACGGCGACTACATTGCGTTGAACGCCTTTATTGAACGTAATGAGGATAACGAACTTAAAATTGAAGAACTCAGAAAGAATCTGACCCGTGCAACCCATCTACCGACTACGTTGGGTTTTGGGCCTCGTTTTCTGCATTCCACCGGCCAATTGCACAAGGGCGGAAAGAACAATGGGCTTTTCATTGTGATTACACAGGATGAAAACCAAACGCTCGAAATCCCGGATGAAGGGATCAGTTTCAATAACCTGATCTTTGCTCAGGGGCTGGGTGATACCCAGGCATTGGAAGGTCATAAGCGGCGTGTCCTGCGGCTGCATTTTACAAAAAATAGTTTCGAAGAAACACAGCTTACTGAGCTGTTCCGCTTATAAAATATTTCTCAAATTTTTTGCAAATCTAATCCGGTTTATCGGCATGCACTGCCAAGCAAAGCGCGCCGACTAAGCCGGAATCATTTTTTAATCTGGGAGCTGTGATGTAATCACCGATAGATTCCTCTAAATACTTGGAGCGAATATAGCGGTTGATTATGTTAACTGTTTTGGTGCGAATAATATCGTAAAGGTAATAGCGGTGCATGACGCCGCCGCCCAAAATGATCTTTTCGGGGGAAACCGTGCAAATGAGATCAGAAAGCGCATAGGCAATATATTCACCTTCCAAGTCCCAGGCGACGTGGTCCTGGGGAATCTCGTCCGCGGGCATGCGCCAGCGTTCGGTCAGGGCCGGGCCGGAAGCAAGACCCTCAAAACAATCGCGGTGATAAGGGCAGATGCCAGGGAAAGGGTCAATGCGTTTGTCATGGGGCAAGTGGATGTGACCAAATTCCGGGTGAACCAAGCCGTGGACCAGCTGACCGTTTATGATAAAGCCTGCGCCAATGCCGGTGCCGATGGTGATATAAACGATGTTCTTGATGGTATTCATGCTTTTACACGAATATTCCCCCAGGGCAGCCGCGTTGACGTCTGTGTCGATTTCAGTTTGAATATCCAGCTCGGATTCTATTTTGCCTTTAATGTTAACGAATTGCCAGCCTGGTTTTGGGGTGGAAGTGATATACCCAAAGGTTTTTGAATCCGGATGCAGATCTACCGGGCCGAAACTGCCAATTCCGATAGACTTCAAATCAATTCCCTCAGAGGAAATAGTTGATTTAAAAAAGTTGCAAATGTCAATCACTGTTTCATCGGGGGAGAGAGTCGGAAATACTTTTTTTGCGAGCTGGTGATTTTCTGCATCTGCCACCATCACGTTCGTTTTCGTTCCACCCAATTCAATTGCGCCAAAGTATTGTTTAGACATATTTATCAACCAATGCGATATAATAAAAAAATTATTTTTTTAGTAACTTTATTATATAACTCATGTTTTAAATTGAGAACAAATTTAGATAATATTAAGGAATAAATCATGGATATTTTCGAAAAATGTCGTAACTACACACAGGCACGCGAAGCAATGGAAAGCGGTTCATACCCGTATTTCATACCGCTGGATGAAAATGAAGGTACCGAGGTGGAGTATAAGGGACAACGCCTGATCATGTGCGGTTCCAATAACTATCTGGGGTTGACAACCCATCCTAAGGTCAAAGAGGCTGCCCAACAGGCGATCAGCCGTTATGGAACATCCTGCACCGGATCACGATTTCTCAACGGTACACTGGCCATGCATGAACAGTTGGAGCGCGAACTGGCTGAATTTGTTGGTAAGGAAGAAGCTTTGATTTTTTCCACCGGTATGCAGGTTAATCTGGGTACCATCAGCTCGCTGATCTCACGCGACGATGTCGTTATCCTGGACAAGGATGACCATGCCAGTATTGTGGATGGTGCCCGCCTGGGATATGGAAAGATTGAACGCTTTCGCCATAATGATGTGGAACACTTGGAACGAGTTTTAAAATCCCTGCCTGAGGAAGTCGGAAAGCTGATTGTAGTGGATGGTGTTTTCAGCATGGGCGGCGACCTGGCGGATTTGCCCGCGATTTACCCAATTGCGCAAAAGTACGGTGCGCGTATCATGGTGGACGACGCGCACGGTATGGGTGTGACAGGACGGGGGCGCGGCACAGCGGCGCAATTTGAAATGACTGAGCAGGTAGATCTAATCATGTCCACCTTCAGCAAATCCTTTGCTTCATTGGGCGGTTTTGTGGCCGGAGACGAAGAAGTCATTCATTTTGTCAAGCACAATGCCCGTTCACTGATCTTCAGTGCCAGCATTCCAGCCGCCAATGCGGCAGCAGCACTGGCTGCGCTGCAAATCATCCGGGATGAACCGGAATTGGCTGACCGAGTTAACCAAATTGGCAAGCGTATCCGTGAGGAATTGGGAGCGATGGGATTCAACGTGGGTGAATCAGTAACCCCGATCGTACCGGTAATTATTGGCGATGATGAGCGCACCTTCCTGATCTGGAAACGTTTGTTTGAAAACGGTGTGTTCGTGAATCCGGTGGTCTCGCCGGCAGTGCCGCAGGGTATGCAGCTATTGCGTACAAGCTATATGGCTTCTCATACCGATGCACAAATGGACCAAGTGCTGGAAACCTTCCGTAAGGTTGGTAAAGAAGTCGGGATTATCTAAAAGATGAAAGAACTCCAGAAATGGGGTTCTTTTTTTATTCAATCCAGGGCATTTTTGTTAAAATAGTATTTATTAATTTTTAGAAAAAAAACGGCTGGGCTGATTTGCTTTAAATATCGGGTTATACTTTGACCATCAGTGAAAAACAAAAAAAAGTTAGGATTATGTCTGAATAAACATATTAACTCCCCCCGCTTTGGTAGAATGTTCATACCGTTTAATAAATTAGAAAAACTATATTTTGATAACCCAAAAATTGAAAAAAACAGCATATATTATTAAAAAAATTCATTATAAGAAAGGGAACAATGGTTTCTGAGATTTTCATTATCATTTTCCTGGTACTTTTGAATGGTTTATTTTCCATGTCAGAAATGGCCATCGTATCTGCCCGTAAATATCGATTGGAACAAGAAGCTGAAAAAGGGAGCAAGGGGGCTAGAAAAGCTTTAGAGTTGGCGGATAACCCTAACCGTTTCTTCTCTACCGTCCAGGTTGGGATCACATTGATTGGAATTCTCAGCGGCGCATTTGGTAGCGCAACCTTGTCTGAAGAAATTGGCAGGGAAATTGGTAAAATTTCCTGGTTGGCTCCTTACAGCGAAGGTCTTGGCGTTGGAATTGTAGTCCTGGCTATCACTTACTTATCATTGGTTTTCGGGGAATTGGTTCCCAAACGGCTGGCTTTAAGCAATGCGGAAAAAATTGCTGCAGCAATTTCCGCGCTGATGCAAAGTATTTCTAAAATCACCACCCCCATTGTGGCTTTGCTAAGCGGTTCAACTAACCTGGTCCTACGGATCATGGGCATACATGGCACAACTGATGATGAGGTTACCGAAGAAGATCTGAGAAGCATTCTGGATCAAGGTACCATGAGCGGAATTTTCGAAGAAACCGAACAGGATATGGTGGAGCGCATTTTCCGCCTGGGGGATCGGAATATCAATGCCTTTATGACGCCCAGAACCGACACCATATTTTTAGATATCGAAGCACCTTATGACGAAATCCATAAAATAATTACTGAACATCCTTTTTCGCGCTTTCCTGTCATTCAAGAATCGATGGATAATGTTATTGGCATCGTACAATCACGCGATCTGCTGCTCCAACGCATTGGTGGAAAACAATACAATATTCAAGCTGCCATGCAGCAGCCACTTTTTATCCCCGAATCCACCTCGGCATTGGATGTGCTGCAGGACTTCCGCATGACCGGGATTGAATTAGCGGTTATTGTGGATGAATACGGCGGTGTTTTAGGGCTGGTCAGTATGAATGACATCATCGAGGCGATTGTGGGTGATGTAGCTACACCGGAGGGTGAACAGGAACCAGAAGCCATCCAGAGAGAAGACGGTTCCTGGTTATTCGACGGTAAGATACATTTTGATGAATTAAAAGAATACTTAAATATCAATGAGCTGCCAGATGAAGATGAGGGCGATTACGAAACATTAAGCGGCCTGATCATGTCGCAGCTTGGACGCATCCCGATGAGCGGCGATTATTTTGATTGGGCGCAGTTCCGCTTTGAGGTAGTGGATATGGATGGCCGTCGCGTAGATAAGGTGATGGTATATTCGATCGAGGAAGAATAAGAGGGGATCTGGTTTAGAGCTCTGGCGATTGGCGTCAATAAATAAGACCCATGCTGTGCCGAGGGCGTACGCTTAACTAACGGACGCGGAAGGCATTCAGGGAGTGAATATAAAAAAATAGAGTTGCTATCAGCGCTGAATAGACGCGGGAGCGGATAAGGTGCTAAAGAAGCTTCTTTGATACGTTACGCCGCGATGAAATGAGCCAGGGTATCCAAATCCAAGCCGTGAATGTAGAAACTGATATCCAGTCCAGACAAGGCTGCTTTTACGTCTTCCTCACGAATCTTGACGGACTGCAGGCGCTGCTCGATTTCGCTAATCTCACCGATGCCGAAGTAATCCCCGAAGAACCGCACTGATTGAATGATGCCTTTATTGACTTTTAGATAAATGCTGATTCCACCGCCATCAAAACGATATTCTTTCTTGATATCATATTCGGGTGATTGACCGTAATTCCAATCCCAGGTGCTGTATTTTTCAGCTGCCAGGGCAGCGATGGCGGCACGGTCCTGCGTGCTGAATTCATAGCGGGTAAGGTCTTGTTCTGCAGCAAGGGTTTGCACAAAGGTAGATTTGAACTGGTCGATGCTGATATCCGGTACATAGTCGCGGATGTTGGTCACCCGGCTGCGAACCGATTTTATCCCCTTGGATTCAATCTTGGCAGGTTTGACGGCCAGCACCTTTCCCAACATTTCCAAATCGGAGTGGAAGAGCAGGGTGCCGTGATGCAGCAAGCGCCCCTGTTTGATCATTTGAGCAGCCCCGGAGATCTTCTTGCCGTCCAAGACAAGGTCATTGCGACCGGTGAACTCAACCGGTGCACCCAGCTGCTGCAGAGCGTTCACAATTGGGAGGGAGAGTGCTTTGAAGTTGTAAAGGGAATTTTGGGTGTTGACAATGAAAGTGTAATTCAGGTTACCCAGGTCATGATAAACAGCGCCGCCGCCGGACTGCCGGCGGATAACCTGGATATCATGCGCTTCCACAAAATCCTGGTTAACTTCCTCAATGGTGTTTTGATGTTTGCCCACGATGACAGCATTTCGGTTCTGCCAAAGCATGGCGTAATCCTGATTTTTATTGAGCTGCTGAAAAACATATTCTTCCGCTGCCAGGTTGAAGGAAGCATCGGTATCTGACCATTCAATAAATATCATTAGATTTCTCCGAGAGTTGTATTAGATTCGGTATAAATTCAGCAGTTGTTGCTATCTTGTTCCCGAGTTGGATTCTTTTCAGGCATGCAGTGATGTCTTCCAACATTTAATTTGTGACCAAAATACTTTGCCTTAAAGGATTCAACGCGAAAATACTGCTAAATTAAAAATTAGAATAAACCCCAATCAAAGGAGGTCCCATCTTCCATCATGGATTGATCCCAGACTTCTTTACCGTAAGCAACTTCCGCGGGCATTTCTGCAACCGTTTCTGCTTTACGGCGGGCAGACTCCATTAACATTGGAGCGTAGGGGCAGTAGGGGGTGGTGAGGATCATTTCAATCTTCAGCTTCTGCTTAACCAGACTAACGTTGCGGACCAAGCCAAGCTGAATAAGATCCATACCGATTTCAGGGTCGCGCACTTCTCGAAAAACATCGCGCAATTTCGTGCATAATTCAGGATGCTCGTCTTCCGCATCCCAGTGGGGAACATTGCTGGGGATATCGTTCATTTTAAATCGGTGCTTTCTACGATGAAGGAACAGTGGCTTTCGCCTTTTTTGAGATGCTTTACTTTGGATTCGGGGACGCCCAACATGCTGGAGATCAGCGATTTATCAAACAGGCAGATTTCGGGGTGTTCGCGGCCAATTTGATAGAAGGGACAGGAGACTTCGCTAATGGCAAAAGCACTCCCACTCTTCTCCCAGCTCAGTTCGTAACCTTCCCGAGCCATGACTTCTATGAGCAGTTTCAGTCTTTCTTCAGGCGAAAGATTTTTCAAAACCGGCTTATATTCTTCTGAAATCCGGTCAGCCATTTTTCTAAATAAGCCGCGGACCTCATCTTCCGGTAAAGTTTCTTTTATCTCTCCAAGGAGATGGTTGGTTAGGCGGAAATAACGGGTGGGGAAATTTTCCATTCCCTTTTCCGTCAGGAAATACACCAATCTGGGGCGGCCAACACCGTGCCGTTCTTCTTCAGCCGAAACCAGGCTGGAAGCCTGTAAGCTGGTGAGGTGATGGCGCACAGAAATTGCATTGATGCCGACAGAATCAGCTATCTCAACTATAGTAGAGCGCGGTTTACTGGCTAACGTTTGAAGAACTTTTTCGCGGGTGCTTTTCATATTTTTACTTTTTATGATATTTTTCACAAGTATATCATAGGGGAGCGAATTGTCAATATTAATGATTATTATTATAAATATTGACCATAAAAGGCGCTCATGGTATACTCATTGCGATGCATAAATAAACAGAAATTTATGACTGAAATTAAGAATATTGGAGCAGAGTTGCCACATGGCGAGTTTAAAAATTAACGATCTACATGTCAAGATCGAAGACCAGCAAATATTAAACGGCATCAACCTGGAAGTTCCTCAAGGGGAAGTGCATGCTATTATGGGCCCCAACGGGACCGGTAAATCCACACTCGCTTATACCCTGATGGGTCACCCAAAATATGAAATTGAGCGTGGTCAGATCACCCTGGATGGACATGACCTGATAGGCTTGGCCCCAGAGGAGCGTTCACGGCTGGGGTTATTTTTAGCCTTCCAGTATCCGGTGGCTATTCCAGGTGTGACAGTCGCGAATTTTTTGCGCACAGCCATGAATGCGCACCGCAAAGCTAAGAACCCGGATGATAAGGGAATTCCCATCCCTGAATTTCGCAAATTATTGACGGAAAAGATGGACTTTTTGAAAATGGACCACGCTATGGCCGGACGTTATTTGAACGATGGTTTTTCCGGCGGTGAAAAAAAGCGTGTAGAAATTCTGCAGATGGCCATGCTGCAGCCAACTATGGCTATACTGGATGAGACTGATTCCGGTTTGGACATTGATGCGCTGCGTATTGTTTCAGAAGGAATTGAGAGCCTTAAAAATGACCAATTGGGTATTCTGGTTATCACGCACTATCAGCGTATGCTGAACTACCTGAAGCCGGATGTCGTGCATGTGATGGTAGATGGCAAGATTTTACAGAGTGGTGGGCCGGATTTGGCACTCAAACTGGAAGAAGAAGGCTACGAATGGATTAAATCCATCGATGCCGCATCATAACAGCCCAATAACCTCAAGGCATCAGTATGGAAAAAGTTGACTCAAACGATATGTTGCGCGAATTAAACACGGAAAAATATGGATTCAAAGATCCGGAAAATTATGTGTTTAAATCCAAAAAAGGGTTAAGCGAAGAAATTGTACGGCAAATTTCGGCCATGAAGGGGGAACCGGAATGGATGCTGGATTTTCGGCTTAAAGCATTGGTGCAATTCCTGAAAATGCCTCTGCCTCAGTGGGGCCCGGATCTCAGTAAGTTAGATCTGGACGATCTGTACTACTATGTGCGGCCTACTGATGAACAGGGCGAAAGTTGGGCTGAAGTTCCTGATGATATTAAAAATACTTTTGACCGTTTGGGTATTCCGGAAGCTGAACAGAAATTCCTTGCAGGGGTTGGCGCCCAATATGAATCTGAGATGGTTTATCACAGCATCCAAAAACAATTGAAAGAGCAGGGTGTTATTTTCCTGAGTATTGAGGAAGGGCTGCGACAGTACCCGGACCTTTTTCGGGAGTATTTTGGCAAATCCGTACCGCCCAGCGACAATAAATTCGCAGCTTTAAACAGCGCGGTTTGGTCCGGTGGCTCCTTTGTGTATATCCCCAAGGGACTTAAAGTTGACCTGCCGCTGCAGGCTTACTTCCGTTTGAATATGGCCAGCATCGGTCAGTTTGAACGCAGCATTATCATCGCGGATGAAGGTTCACAGGTACATTATGTGGAAGGCTGTACGGCGCCGCAATACTCGCGCGATTCATTCCACAGTGGTGTGATTGAGATTATCGTAAAAAAGAACGCACGCGTGCGTTATACAACCATTCAAAACTGGTCCACCAACGTGTATAACCTTGTAACGCAGCGCGCAATGGTCTATGAAAACGGCACGATGGAATGGGTGGATTCCAACCTGGGATCAAAAACAACCATGAAGTACCCATCCTGCATTCTACTGGAACCGGGCGCACACGGTGAGATACTTTCCATGGCTTTTGCCGGAAAAGGGCAGATACAAGACGCCGGTGGTAAGATGATCCATTTGGCGGCCAATACCTCCAGTAAGATCACTTCCAAATCAATCAGTAAGGATGGCGGCCGTTCATCATTTAGAGGGCTTTTGAAAGTGAAAAAAGGCGCGAAGAATTCACGCGCAAGTGTTGTATGCGATGCTTTGATTCTGGATTCGCAATCACGATCCGATACTTATCCCAATATTGATTGTGCAGAGAATCATGTTTCGATTGGCCATGAAGCCTCTGTCTCTAAAGTAAGCGAAGAACAGTTATTTTATCTGAAAAGCCGAGGACTATCGGATGAAGATGCCACAACGATGGTTGTTTCGGGCTTTATTGAACCGCTTGTGAAAGAATTGCCGATGGAATATGCTGTTGAGATGAACCGTTTGATCCAGCTTCAAATGGAAGGATCAGTGGGGTAAGCGCGTACAATGGAAAAGTTGTTCTCGGTATTTGATGAAATGAAAAGGAATTATGAAACGGAGTTGCTTTCATCCAACCATAACAAGATGAAGGATTTACAGCTCCGTGCGTTGGAACAGTACAGCCTATTACCGGTACCGAATCGCCGCGAAAAAATATGGAACCAATTATTCAAACAGGTTATCAATGAATCCTCGTTGCAGCTGGCATCTGAACCGAAAATTGTAAATAATCATGAAAAAAGTAAAAAAGGGAAAGTAAGCGGAACCGTTCAAATAAGCGAAGACACTGTTGAATTTTGGCTGGAAGAGAATCTATTATCAAATGGGGTGGTGTTATGCGATTTATACAGCGCGGCAGAACAACATAGCGACTTGTTAAATGACGTTTTGAAAAAAAATGAAACTGGTTTCAATAAAATATCAGCTATCACTGCTGGTTTAGGCAGGCACGGCTTTTTGCTTTATATCCCCAAACAGCTTAAGGTTGAGAAGCCGATTGAAATCACTGCTCTGGTGAAGAAAGCGAAAATATTCTTGCCTGCATGTGGATTTATCATTTTGGGGGAACAAGCATCCGCCTCAATAATTTTACGATACACTTCAGAACTATCAGATAAGGATTCCGCAGTACTTTCTTTGAACGTTCTGGCCAGCGTAGGTGAAGCGGCTGATCTGCAATTTCTTGAGATTCAGAAATTGGGTAAGAAAGTCTGGAATTTCGTAACTGAAAAGAGCATACTAGGGAAGCAGGCAAATTTAGAACGATTTATGCTGGATTCTGGGGGAACGGTCAATAAGCGATCTTTTTCTGTTGATCTAAGAGAGGAAGGCGGCCAAGCAACTGTTACCGGTGTCTATAAACCACAGGCAGATCAGGTATATATTTACGATACTGAACAAAATCACCTGGCTTCTAAAACTTCCAGCAACTTGTTTTTCAGCGGCGTATTAAAAAATGATGCATATTCATTATGGAAAGGCAATGTTTATGTTGCTGAGGGAACCCGAGGTGCGGACGGCTTTCAAATTAATAAGAATTTGCTGCTGGACGAAGCGGCACACGCTGAGTCCATTCCGGGATTGGAGATCTTGGCGGATGATGTACGTTGTTCGCATGCGGTCACGTTGAGCAGTGTGGATGCGGAACAGATGTTCTTTTTAGAAAGTCGCGGAATAGGACCGGTAGAAGCAGAGGAATTGATAGTTAACGGGTTCCTGGAAGCTGCATCCAACCGGATGAAGGATAAGGCGCTTAAAGAAATTATTCTGGATGCTCTGAAATAAGCATTTTTGATTTTTTAATTTCTTTATGCTAAAATCCATTGATTAATTAGCACCAGGAGAAAAGAAAAAATATGGCAGCAGTCCCTTTCATGCGTCCCCCAGATTTAACTGACAGTTATCAGGTCGGCGATACTGTTGAAGCTTTTTGCGACCACGAGAAAGGCGACCAGCGTATAAAGGGTTGGCTTAGGGGCACAGTCGTACAAATTGACAGTAAACTAATTGCCGTTCAATTTCAATCAGAAGTATATTTGACCGATGGCTGGATGGTGCCGGACCATATATTGTGGTACCCTCAGGCTTCCTCCCAATTGCGAAAAAAAGGCGCAGTAAAAAAATAAGTCCTCAAAGCAGGGTTATGAAATCATTGATTAAAGACGACGAAATCGCGCGTCAATTTCCTATTCTAAAAGAACCTATTCATCAGAATAAGCGTTTGGTGTATTTGGATTCAGCGGCAACGGCACAAAAACCGTTGGCGGTTATCCAAAGCATGAACGCGTTTTACGAACATACCAATGCCAACATTCATCGTGGCATTCATGCGCTGGCGGAAGCGGCTACTGAAGCTTATGAAATTGCGCGCGCGAAGACAGCAGCTTTTATTGGTGTGTCGGATGCCCGGCAGATCATTTTCACACGCAACACCAGCGAGTCCATTAACCTGATCGCCTATACCTGGGGACGTGAATATTTGAAAAAAGGCGACCTGATTGTGCTAACGGAGATGGAGCATCACTCTAATCTGGTGCCCTGGTACATGCTGGCAGAAGAAAAAGAACTCAGCATAGAATTTGTCCACGTGAACGACGACGGGACATTGGATATGCAGCATTACCACGATTTACTGCAACGAAAGCCGAAGCTGGTATCCTTTACGCATATGTCCAACGTGCTGGGAACTATCAACACGGCCAAAGAGATGACCCGGGATGCACACACAGCCGGCGCGGTGGTTGTTATTGACGGCGCACAGGCTGTGCCGCATTTCAGCGTGGACCTCACTGATTTGGCGCCGGATTTCTATGCTTTTTCCGGGCACAAAATGTGCAGCCCGACCGGCATTGGCGTGTTGTACGGCAAGATGGATCTGCTGAATGCCATGCCGCCCTTTATGGGGGGCGGGGACATGATCAAGAAGGTCACATTCGAAGGATTCAGCACCAATGACGTACCCTATAAATTTGAAGCCGGCACGCCTGCTATTGCTGAAGGAATTGGCCTGGGGGCGGCAGTGGACTATCTTGAAAGTATCGGCATGGACGCCATTTTCGCACACGAGAAAGAACTGACCCAATATGCTTTTGATGTATTGGCGGATGTGAAAGGCTTGCAGATCATTGGGCCCAGCGCAGGGGAACGGGGCGGGGTGGTATCATTCACTTTGGAAGGCATTCATCCTCACGATGTAGCCCAAATTCTGGACAGCGAAGGCATCGCTGTGCGCGCCGGCCATCATTGTGCCATGCCGCTGCACCAACGCTTCAATATCCCGGCGACCACGCGGGCCAGCCTATACCTCTATAACACAAAGGCTGATTTAGACGCGCTTCGGTTAGGGTTGGATAAGGTGATTGATATTTTCGCATAGGAAATTACTATGGACGATTTTTACCGAGAAATTATTCTGGACCATTATAAGAACCCGATCTATAAGGGCAAGTTGGAATCCAGCGATTATGAGTTCGAAGACGAAAATCCGTTATGCGGGGATTTCCTGCATATTGAGCTGAAAACGGATGATAAGGGCATCATTACCGATGCCAGGTTTGACGGTCACGGCTGCGCCATCTCAATGGCATCGGCGGATATGTTGCTGGAGACGCTGATTGGCAAATCTGTGGAAGACGTGAAACAGCTCAGCAAGCAGGATATTCTGGATTTGCTGGGTATCGAACTCAGCCCGGTGCGGTTAAAATGCGCGCTGCTCTCGCTAAAAGTAGCAAAAGCGGCCGCTTATGAGCTGGAAGAAGCGCACGACGACCTGGTCGAATGAATAAAAATAAATCCTCCTAATTTAGGAGGATTTATTTTTATAAATAGTTATTAAGGGGAATCTACCTGCTGCCGAAAGGCACCCACTATCCGCATCATATCAAAACCTTCCGCGAAGGGCCGTTCGCAAATAGCGCCATTACGGATCAGGATAGAGCGGGTCAATTCCGGGCTGAAATAGTATTTGTCTTGGTAGGTTTTATAAGCTGCCAAAGATTTAATTTTCTTTTCCACATCCTCTGGCTCCACTTCCAGCAGGAAGGTGGGGAAGAAGCCGTGGCTGCTGCGGATGACATCGAAGCCGAAAATGGAAATACCGCGGAATGCGCGCAGAGCTTCCTGGGTGATAGCGCCGTGGTCCTGGTGCAAATCGGCCGCGCTGTGCACGAACACCATATCCGGCTGCAAATCCTTGCGCAGGGCCAACATGAATTCCAGAATATCCTGGCGCTGCTCAGGGAAGCGGCGGGTTTCGAACTGGC
>DHVJ01000043.1 GCA_002412595.1 Anaerolineaceae bacterium UBA5211 | reverse complement strand
GGGCCATGAACCTGCACCCGGATCAACGACCCGCCAGTATGACCCAACTGAGAGATTTTTTTACCGGCCGTACACCCTTTATCCAACGGGATTCGGATGATGCTGTAAAATTAAAGGACCTTTTATTGATTCCCTCTTTTAAGGTTATGTTTTATATCTCTTTGGGAATTACTTCAGTGGGACTGGTGTTTTCGCTGATCCTTTAGCGATTTTCATCAGCTCCCAGAATATTCTTCAGCACCAGATGCGTCCCAAACCCAATTACCAATTCACCAATTAAAGTTACGATCAGCAGACTAGCATAACCGCTGGCACCCACACGTTCGATGCTGCCGGGCAGCCCAAGGATCAACCATAACGCAGTAAGCAATCCGCCCAGGGTGATGCCAATGCTTACGATCGCGCGATCCTTCACATGCGTATAAGTCTCGGAATTGAAGAAAAATATCAGCCCACTGCCCCAGGCAAAAAGACTGGTCAAGAACCACTCCAGAAATGGATTGGCTTCTTTTTCAGCCTCTTCCTCCGGAATTGTTTCCGGTTGTGCTTCATTCACTTCCAGGGTTGATACATCCTCCTGCGTAGGAATGGGCGTGGGTGTAATGGCACTGATCAACGTACCTGCTCCGGGTGTGATATTCAATACCAAAATCTGAGAATTTAATGCTGGTTCGCTGGTAACACGCACTTCGTGCACGCCTTCGCTCTGCAATTTTATGGATGCGCGCGCCACACCATTCACCGTGGTAGCCTCAATCTGTTGAACAGTTACATTCTCGCCTTGTTGGTTGAGAATAAATTTGACGACTGTTCCATCCGGCACCGGATGGCCATTGTGATCCATTATCACACCCGTGCGCACCGGCAGATTATCGCCCAGGTTATACACCGGTTCGGCGGTAGGAGCTTCAACAGTCTCGGTTCCCTCCGGTAGAGGTTCGGGGTTCATACGATCATCCACCATTAATTCAATGATCTGGTCCGCATCCGGTGTTGTAATCGTTATCAGGTCATAAGCCACGCCAGGAATGGAAACAGGCGAACTGCCAACCGGGTTCAATTCCTGGAATAAAATGCGCGCGGCAACTTCAACAAAAGAGGGCAATTTGCTATAAAGACCGTAAAAGGCTGTGAAAGCAGAAATATCGGTTGCATCAAAATAGTAAGGGGCGTTCAAAGAAAACACAATTACATTCTTGTTGCGGATGGAATCGATCTTCTCGGATAACAGGTTTTGCAGCGCATCCCACCCCGTGCGCTCACTGTTATTATCCCCTACCATAAAAATAACCCAATCTGCGCGCGACAGATTAGTTTCTAATTCCACCCGATTAAATGGATTATCCACATAATTCTGAAGGTCAGTAAAAGAATAGGAAGTAAATTGGTTTTCGGAAACCTGGCCGCTGCCATTCGGGCCGTAAAGTTTCAAAATGGCTTTTTGTAAGCTGTCAGTAGCAACAATGCTTTGTGCCTGGCAATCCCTGCATTGGCTGGCAGTGATTTCATCCGTAAAGATAACAATTTTATCCCCATAAGCCGGAACATCCGTGAGTGAGTCGGCCAATTGGTCAATTTCCGGGCTAATCAGTGTGACCGCGCTGCTGGCAACATCAAAAGATAAAGTTGTTTGATTCCCAATACCGGATAAACGGAACTCAGTTGGGACGACATTCTCAATTTGGAAATCCGGGTAAAACTCATATTTTTGCGTAAGGATTCGCAGAACCGAAGCATCCACCTTTGCCGCAAAAGCCTGGTCTTCACGATATTTTTGAATGAAGAAGTCAATGGTCTTTTTATAGGTTTCGTAACGGCTCGCGTCACCTGTTGAGAGGAACTGGTCCATATATAGCAAATCGTTGCCAGCCAGAAAAGCATTGCGCGCCACCTGCCGGCCGTCAAAATTCTGACCACTGGGGTTGAAGAATTTCCGCACCGCGTCGCTGCCTAAATCCTCGCTGACCAATATCCCGCCGTTGCTGCGCCATGTTGAAAACTGCGACAGGTTCATCAATAAATCTACCGCTGTCTGGTCAAAACTAACCGGTTTAGTAGTTGCACGGATGTTACCTTGAAATCCCTGGTAGCGGATATGGCTGAGTAGCAAACCATCAGTGACCCATTCTGGGTCGCTAGTGCTTGTATCTGTGACCTGGAAGAAAGGGGCCAACTCAATTAATTTCAACTGCTCCAATGACTTTCGCACAGTGGCAACTTCTTCTTCCGGAAGCCGGTCGGAACTACCGCGGCCGGGGAAATTCTTAGCGATCACAGCCATCTGGTTATTGCTTCCTTCGTGCAGTCCTTTGATGTAGGCTTTACCCATTTCTCCCACCCAATATGGGTCTCCCCCGAAGGTACGCACGCCTAAATCATCGCCGCTTTCGTTGTAGGTTATATCCAACACATCCAGCGAGGGACCGATAAATAAGTTGATTCCCAAAGCCGAGAGTTCTTCTCCCTGGATAGAACCGGCTTGCTCAGCCAAATCAACTTTCCAGCTGGCACCGATAGCCATTTGGGAAGGGATTGGTGAAAGGCCGTCCAAAATTTGATCGTACGGGTAAGAATCTCCGGCTTGTGATACGCCAATCAACAAAGGGATAAAATCATTGATGGCAGAACCCTCGCCGGAATCGATCAGGTCATCGCGTGCCTGCCATTCAATATTTTGCAATCCTGATATCAACCCATAGGTTGAATTGATGGTGTTATCCGGCCCATTGAAGTTATCGTTGTCGCGTTTAAGCACCACCCCGCCGATGTGATAATTGGTGATGAGATCGTAGATTTGCGAATCTTGTCCAATTTCACGGCCGTCAAATGTGACTAAAAATAGTTGCCCAACCCGTTCTTCCGGAGAGAGGCGTGCCATCATGGAAACCGCGCTGCGATATGCAGCCGAATTGTTCCCATTATCCTGTGCAAACCCTGTTGAAAATGTGACCAGGGGCATCAGGCACGCCATAATTAGGGCAAGGATCGCTGACCTATGCTTCTTCTCCATTTGTGCTTAATCATACTAGACATTTGGCGAGATAATCAATGCGATTCTTGTAAAATCACCTGTAAACCCCCCGGATCATCGCCAATCAAGCCGTCAATTCCCCATTCCCGGAATTTGCACGCATCCTGCATGTCATTCACCGTCCAGGTATTCACTCGGCGGCCATGAGCATGTTCCCGGCTTAAATATTCCGGGGAAATGTAACTGGTTTGCGGATGAATGAAATGCGGGGATATGGATGAAAAAACGCGTGAGGCCAGCACACGCCCGCCAAAGCTGTTTTCAACCAACAGAGCTACCTGTGCTTCCGGCAGCACACGCTTGATGCGTGTCAAGTTGACCGGGTTAAAAGATGAAAATATCAGGGAGTTCTGATTTTTCATTTGACGAACTAATTCCACGACAACAACAGGCAATGCATCAAAAGGAGCATGATAATTCTTCAATTCAACATTGATCAAAAGCTTACTGCGATACCGTTCAAAGACTTGTTCCAAAGTAGGGATTTTTTCGCCATGAAATTTGGCTGAAAACCGCGAACCCGCGTCCAGGCTTTGGACTTGTTTGAGTGTTAAATCATCCACCCTGCCCTTACCATCGGTCGTGCGATCTACGGTGCGGTCATGAATGACTACCGGCACCCCATCGCGGGTTAACATGGTATCCAATTCAATCGCGGGCGCACCCGAAGCAAGTGCCAGGTCAAAAGCCGCTAATGTATTTTCCGGTGCGAATTTTGAAGCGCCGCGGTGTCCAAAAATTATGGGAGATTCAAGCTCGTCAATTAAATGCATCTTCCTGTTCCCGTACTTCTACCTTGTTTTATTAACAGTTGTTTCTATAGTGCCTATGCGCAATCAAGCAATTGTCTCTTCAGTCTGAATTTCCTTTGCTTCCGGCTTTCGCCGCAGTTGCACCAATACCGCCCCTGACGCCGCCAGGGTCACACCCAAGATTTCCAGGCTATCCATGCGCTCCCCTAACACCACCCAGGCTAATACAGCAATTTGGACCATGATGGTATTGTTGATGATACTGGCTTCCATGGCTTCCAATTTTTGCAAGGCTTTATTCCACCAGGTGAACGCCAGCGCCGTATTGACTACTGCCAGCCAAACAATCAATACCCAATTGTTAAATTCCAACTTTGGAGGGGCTTCCATTATGATTCCGGCTGCTAAAAGCAGAATGGAACCAAAACCCATGCTGATGGTTGTCACATTTATGGGTGCCAGGTGAATATCGCGATTAATTTTCCGCCCGATCACCATGCTGACGGAATTACCCAACATGCCCAGAAAAACAATTCCGACTGCCAGCCACTGTTCCCTTGGAAATCGAACCGGATAAAAGTACAGGCAAGCACCCAGAATATTCAAGGCTAACCCTACCCACTGTAACTTGCTAGGTTTTTCTCCCAAGGTCTTAATGCCAAGCGCGGCAACAAAGAGGGATGTAAAACTCAGGATCAGACTGACAGACATAGCCGGTAAAACGGCCAGTCCGGCAAACTGCGCACCCTGAGTAAGCGCATAATACAGTACACCCAACAGTAAAAGCAGCAACCAATCCCGCCCACGCAATTTAGTGATCTCTTCCCGCCTGGATTTGGTCAGGATGAACGGCAGTAAACATAAAAAAGCCAGGAAATAGCGGATGCCGGCAAAAATTAGCGGAGAAATATCACTCAAACCCCATTTGATCAAGACCCATGAAGTAGCCCACAAAAACGTGACCAACAGGGCCAGCAGAATCGAATTTGTTTTTGTCTGGTCTGTAGGTTCCATATCCGTCCTAAATCTTATTGTACATCACGGATATTTAATTGAACGGTCTGATTTCCACGGAAGGTGTTTATTTCATAGGAATATGCGATATCAATACAGTCGCCCACTGATAATTCCTGGGCCAGAAATCCAAATTGAAAGGCTATCGCATCCACAATGACGGGCGCGTGCAGTTGCTGGTCTTGATGATAGCGCGGATCGGACAACGTTAATTTTAGGTGATCTTGCTCTTTGCCCACTGTCCAAATCTTACGAATCTCCACATTGCGGGAGATAAAAAGCGGGCTGGTATTCTCCATCCCTGTGGGTTCCAACTCATTTAGATATTTAAAAAGTGCAGGGTGCAAGTCGCTCAAATTGACTTCCATTTCGGCTTTCAAAGCAGGCGCAAGCTCAACATCCGCCAACTCACGGGCAATGATGGCAGACAACCGGTTCTTTAATGCAGGCATGTTTTCTTTTTTTACGGTCAGGCCGGCCGCCATGGCATGGCCGCCGTGCTGCACCAATAGATCCATGCATTCATCCAGGGCTGAAGTAATATTTAATTCGGGGATGCTGCGGCAGGAGGCGCGGATAATCTCCGCTTTCTCCACACCTATCACAGATGGGCGGTAATAATTATCTGCCAGTTTGGAAGCGGCCAATCCAATCACGCCTTCGTTGTAACTTTCATCGGCGCATAGGATCAACCATTGGTCGCTGGAGAAATCATAGTTTTCTTCTACGTTGATCTGGATCTCACGCGTGATCAGACGCCGCGATTGGTTTTCCGAATCCAGCTCCAAGGCCAATTCGCCTGCCTCCTGAATTTCCCTGGCCATCAACAAATCAAAGGCCTTTTTCGCGGTGCTTAACCGGCCGGCCGCATTCAGGCGTGGGCCCAGCATAAATCCGATATGCTGCGCATTCACTTCTTCAATCGGCACGCGGCTGACATTCGCCAATGCCAGGATACCCGGCCGCGGTCCCCTGCGCATCAATTCCAATCCCCCGCGCACCATCACGCGATTTTCACCGCTCAACGGCGCCAGATCAGCAACCGTACCCAACGCAACCAGATCCAACCATTGCCGGCAATCCTCATTTTCCGTTGGGAAACACTCCAGATAGCGTTGTGCCAATTTATAGGCAATACCCACCCCTGCCAGGTTTTTATTCGGATAAGGGTCGCCTTCCCGGCGCGGACAGATAATGGCGTCCGCTGTGGGAAGTTCGTTCAACGGCTGGTGGTGATCCGTGATGATCACCTGCACGCCTTGCTCCCTGGCCGCCTGCACTTCGCGAATGGAACGCACCCCGCAGTCCACCGTGATGATCAAATCCGGCTTGAGCCTCAGCACTTCCTCCAAAGCATCCATGGAAAAGCCATAACCTTCCACAAAGCGGTTTGGAATGTACATCTCCACATCTGCGCCGATTTTTTGCAGCAATTGAACCAGGACAACCGTCGAAGTAACCCCATCCACATCATAGTCGCCAAAAATGACGATGCGGCGCTGCTGGGCAGCGGCCGCGGCGATGAGTTCAACAGCTTTATCGATATCCAGCAATGTGTCCGGCGGGTAGAGAGGAAGGTCGGCTTTGAGAAAACTTTGCGCGCTTTCCCAATCCGTTACCCCACGGTTGAATAAAATTTGTCGAAAGATTGGTGGATAGTCCTTCAACTTGTTATCGGCCTCCACGGTGATTTCCGGGAAGGTTGTCCAGCGTTTTTTAATTAGATTTGGCATCGAAGAATTTATATGTTGGTTTTATAGGTTGAATTTCTATTTCAGATAATAGCGCGGCATGCGTGAGGCCAAACCGCAGATGACCTCATAGTTGATCGTCCCCCAGTCGTCAGCCAGGTCAGTTGCCGTAATTTCGTTGGCATCCTGACAGCCAATCATGACCACTTCATCGCCAATTTCAGCTTGCGGAAGATCATCTAGCTGCACCATACATTGGTCCATGCAGACATTCCCGACAATATTGACACGTTTGCCGCGGATGAGAACCTGATTGCCCGGCCTGCGGCGCAAGCCGTCTGCATACCCCACCGCTATCACACCGATGCGTTCCTCTTTCTTCGTGAAATACTTGAACCCGTAACTGACACCATGGCCGGGCGGCAGCGTTTTGATGGAGATCAAGCGCGTTTTCCAGGCTAAAGCCGGTTGGACGCCTTGCGGTACCGGCACCTCATGCGAGGGCGGCAAGCCATAAAGGACAATTCCAGCGCGGGTCATATCAAAACCGGCCTGCGGGTAAACCAACGTTCCAGCTGAATTTGAAGCATGTAAAATGGCCGGACGCAGCCCGGCAGCCTCAAATTTTTGGATGATTTCCAAAAAGAGTGCCAATTGTTCATCGGTATAGGGTTTATCGGGCTCATCCGCGCAGGCGAAATGGGTGAACAACCCTTCCAGGATCAGGTTGGGACGCGCTTGGATCAGCGCGATAAATTCTTCGGCTTGTTCCGGCCGAATGCCCAGTCGCCCCATGCCGGTATCAACTTTGGCATGGATGACCAGCTTCTCTCCCAATTTCTGCGCCTGGTCGGCATAGGCATCCGCCACTTCCGGGTCATAAGCTGTTAAAGTCACATTGGCTTTGATGGCATGTGCCACGCGCAGCGGTGAAGTGTAACCCAGCACCAGAATGCGGGCTTGAATGCCAGCTTCGCGCAGCAGCAAGGCTTCCTCAATACGCGCCACGCCCAGCCATTCCGCGCCAGCGGATTCAAAGCAGGCCGCCACTTTCTCCAACCCGTGGCCGTAAGCGTTAGCTTTAACCACCGGCATGACAATCTTACCGGCCAGCTGTGAGACTATCTCAAAATTTTTTCGTAAAATTCCTAAGTCAATTTCAAGCCATGTTCCGAAGTTATCGCTATTCATGTGACCAAGTATAAAACAATTTTTTGGGTAGAATATAATGCTTACACACTATGAACGAACTAAAAACACCCAAAACTCCCTTCTCGTTTGAGCTGGTTGCGCAGGACGGTGACGCGCGCGCCGGCATCCTGCACACCCCGCATGGGGATATCCTCACGCCCATCTTCATGCCGGTCGGCACGCAGGCCACCGTGAAAGCTGTCACTCCGGCCCAGCTCAAAGAATTGGAAGTTCAAATCCTGCTTTCGAATACTTACCATCTCTATCTGCGACCAGGTGCGGAAGTGGTAGCCGAACTGGGCGGGCTGCACAAATTCATGGATTGGCCCAATCCCATCCTGACGGATTCGGGCGGGTTCCAGGTATTCTCCATGGGCATGCTGCGCGCCATTGACGAAGAGGGCGTTACTTTCAAGAGCCATATTGACGGTTCCACTCATCGATTTACACCAGAATTTTCCATTGCCATCCAGGAAAAATTAGGCGCGGATATCATCATGGCATTTGATGAATGCCCCGATCCGCAGGATAAAGCCTACAACGTTCGTGCCATGCAGCGCACCCACCGCTGGGCAGAGCGCTGCCTGAAAACTAAAACCCGGCCGGACCAGGCACTATTTGGCATCGTACAGGGCGGCATTTTTCCGGACTTGCGTCAGATCTCCGCTGAGTTCCTGGCATCACTCGATTTTCCCGGTTACGCCATCGGCGGTTTGTCGGTTTGTGAAAGCAAAGCGGACATGTTGGCCACCATCGAGGTGGTAAACCAACTGCTGCCAGCGCATAAACCTCGGTATTTAATGGGCGTCGGAACGCCTTATGACCTGATCGAGGGTATTTACCGCGGCGTGGATATGTTTGATTGCGTCCTGCCAACCCGTCTGGCCCGTCATCATGCCGCCCAAACCTTGCAAGGCCGCATGAACCTGGCCAACGCCGCCTACATTCGCGACGAAGGCCCGCTCGATCCCAACTGTAGTTGTTACACCTGTACCCATTTCAGCCGTGCCTACCTGCGCCACCTGGTCAGCTCTAAGGAAATTCTGGCAGCCACACTGCTCTCCATTCACAACATCCATACCCTGTTAGAATTAAGCCAGCGCATCCGCGACAGTATCATTGATCAAAGATATTCTGAATTTCGACAGCAATTGCTGCAAAACCTGCAAAAGTAGGAGAGAACTGTCATGACATTTTTCCAGTCTATCCTCCTCGGTATCATCCAGGGGATCACCGAATTTCTACCCATTTCCAGTTCTGCCCATCTGGTATTGGTACCCTCTTTATTAAATTGGAATATACCCGCGGAACAACTCTTTCCCTTTGATATATTAGTCCAGTTGGGCACGTTGACGGCAGTTATTTTTTATTACCGCGAAGACATGGCGATTATCTTGAAAGCCATGTTCAAAGGCCTGGTCGCACGAAAACCCTTCGCAGAAGTGGAAGCCCGCACCGGTTGGTTGACCCTCTTGGCTACCATCCCGGCCGGATTAGTGGGGCTTTTACTGAAACCGGTTATTGAAGCGGCTTTCAGCAGCCCGGCGGTAACCGCCATTTCGCTCTTTATCACGGCCATTTTCCTGGTAGTCTCTGAAGTTTTGGGGAAACGCACCCGTGAAATCGACGCTTTGACCTGGAAAGATGCCTTATGGATCGGCGCATTTCAGGCCCTGGCTGTCTTCCCGGGCATTTCCCGTTCTGGCAGCACCATCACGGGTGGTATGACCCGCAACCTGAAACGTCAAACCGCCGGGCAGTTCGCCTTTTTGATGGCTGTGCCAATCATGCTGGCGGCCGGATTGCTGGGTGTGATTGATATGCTGCAAATTCCCAATCTGCAGAATTTCCTGCCTGTAATGACCACCGGCTTTCTCATCGCGGCGGTTGTGGGTTACTATGCCATTTCCTGGTTGATCGGATATATCAACAATCATTCCCTGCTGCCCTTTGCGGCTTACTGTGTGCTGCTGGGTGCCGGCAGCCTGGCGTTGATGTCTTTTTCACCGCAAGCTACACTAGAGAGCAACGGCAACACCAACGCTGCTTCCAGCGACAGCAGCGCCTACCAGGTTACGTATGCCCCTGATTTGGAGTGGATGGTGCCGGTCATGAACAACTGCCAAAGTGGAGTCTCGGATTTTCAGGTAATTTACCAGCAAGCGGCCAGCGTTTCAGCGGCAGCTGGTAATTATGACGCTTATCTGTCATATGAAACTACCGCACAAAACGTAGCCAATCTCTACCAGATTGGAAGCGATAAAATAGTAGTAGCAGCCAATCCCGCACGCGGCATACAGCAAATTTCCGCCAGCCTGATCAGCAGTATTTTCTCAGGCCGCATAACCACCTGGGGAGAAGCTTACCAGGCTTGCCCAGATTGTTTCAGCAGTGATCTGGCTGCGGCCTCGGACACCATTACCGTTTGGATGCTGCCGGACGATTCCGATTTATGGCGCGCATTCGCAGCGCTTTATCTGGATGCACCCGCTTCTTCATTTGCTCAAATTGCCCCCAACACGCGCCTCATGCGCCAGATGCTGGCTGCCGACCCGAATGCCATCGGCATTCTACCTGCCGGCTGGCTGGATGATTCCGTCAAGGAAGTAATACTGCGTGAGGAAAGTGACATACCCATTACGCTGCCGATTTTGGCCGCGACACACGCTGAACCAGATTCTTCCCTTAGCCAATGGCTGGCCTGTGTGCAAAATGCCTTACCGTAATTTTCCCCGACCTCTTTTCATTTTTTAATATAAAATTACTTCAACTTAGATGGGCACAGGCTCAACCAGGAGATGAAGCATGATCAACGGAATTACCATCACATTTATCGGTCCGGGCGTCATGGCGGAAGCCATGTTATCAGGGATTCTCAAAAAAGGCTTGACCAAGCCGGAAAACATCCTCATTTCAGGGCCGCTGCTTGACCGCAATGAAGAGCTGCAGAAGAAATACGGCGTACAGCCTTTCACCAACAATTGTGAGGCAGCCGCAAAAGCGGACGTGGTGGTGCTTTCGGTAAAACCGCAGCGTCTCGAAAAAGTGCTGCGGGAAATGAACGGGTATGTCAGCCCGGATGCTTTGGTGCTATCCATCGTGGCCGGCGCCAGCATCGCCAAGATCACCCGCAATCTGGGCCACGACGTGATTGTGCGTGCCATGCCCAACACCCCCGCACAGATTGGCGAGGGCATCACGGTTTGGACTGCTTCGCATTCCGTCAGCGAAAAGCAGATGGAATTTGCCCAAACCATCCTGAGCGCTTTCGGCCAGGAGATCTACGAGGAAGAAGAAGATTACCTGGATAAAGCCACCGCGTTATCCGGCACCGGCCCCGCCTATGTTTACCTTTTCATGGAAGCCATGGTGGACGCCGGCGTACACATGGGTTTTTCGCGCCGCACGGCCGAACGGCTGGTGATTGAAACCCTGCGCGGTTCTGTGGATTATTACGACAAAGAAGCTGAAGATACACGCCATCTGGCCCGTTTGAGAAACCAGGTTACCTCTCCCGGCGGCACTTCTGCGGAAGCAATTTACTATCTGGAAAAAGCCGGCTTCCGTACAGCCATCTCACGCGCCATTTGGGCCGCTTACCAGCGCTCACGCGAGCTCGGACAGGACGCGGAAGTTCATCCGCCCGATTAATCATCACCCAACAAGGAAGCACCCATGAATCGGATTCATTCAGATTACCCGCTGGTTGAACTGCACCGTCACCTAGACGGCAGTGTACGCTTGGAAACCATTCTGGACATTGGTTTGAAGCACAACTTGCCGCTGCCCGCAGATACCCTGGAAGGACTACGACCGTACGTGCAGGTCACGGAAGCCAAACCCAGTATCCTGGATTTTTTTGAAAAATTCGAATGGCTGACCGCGATCATGCTGGATGATGAATCCTGCCGCCGCATTGCCTATGAGAATGTCGAGGACGCGAAAAATGAAGGGCTGGATTACATTGAACTGCGCTTCAGTCCCTGGTTCATGGCCGAGAAATACCATTTGCATCCGGAGGGTGTCGTGGAGGCAGTGGTGGAA
The DNA here is from genome assembly GCA_002412595.1 of Anaerolineaceae bacterium UBA5211. GTDB lineage: Bacteria > Chloroflexota > Anaerolineae > Anaerolineales > Anaerolineaceae > Pelolinea. Next base: position 32,329 of record DHVJ01000043.1, on the reverse strand, counting down.
GGGGTGCAGACTGGCAGCCAGGATTTTGGCATTCCGGTCAACCTGATCGGCATCATTTCGCGAACCTACGGTCCGGAAATTGGCATGCAGGAATTGGACGCGTTATTATCCTGCAAAGAAGCCATCACCGCGGTGGATTTGGCCGGGGACGAAATTCATTTTCCCGGGGAAATTTTTACAACACACTTCAAAAAAGCGCGCGACGCGGGTTGGTATTCATGCCCGCACGCCGGTGAAGCTGCCGGACCGGAGAGTGTCTGGCAGGCCATCCACGAATTAGGCGCCGAACGCATCGGACATGCGGTGGCTGCCGCACAGGACCCAGCTTTGATGGATTATTTGGCCGAACACGGTATTGGCGTAGAATCCAGCCTGACCAGCAACGTGCAAACCAGCACAGTGCCATCCTATGAAGCGCATCCTCTCAAGCGGTTCATCCAGGCCGGTGTACGCGCTTGTATCAACACGGATGACCCCGGTATCAGCGCTGTGACCCTCACGCATGAATACAATGATGCGGCCGTCAAAGCCGGGTTGACTGAAGAAGAAATCTTCCAGGCGCAAAAAAACGCGCTGGAAGTCGCGTTTTTAAGTCAGGCAAAAAAAAAGAGTTTACTTCAGTCCAAGCAAGCCGCGGCCGAATCCTAAAGCTCCAGCCTTTTTAATAAATTATGGATGATTTTTTGCCAGTCATCCAACGTGCCATTCTCCTGATACCGTGTCCGCAGAACAGAGAATTCCTGAATTTCATGTACAACTTCTTCAGCTTTGGCACGCAATCCGGAAGCAGATCGATTCACCAAACTGAGCCATTCTTCTGCTTCTGCGGGTAAATTTGGATTAATTTCGCCATCAAGAGCTGCAACCAGGTCAGCTGCCACCAGTGCGATGTGACAATCAACGGCTTCGAGATCTTCAACGCCATCTTGCAATACGACGTCCAGTGCATGCTTCAGGCGGTTCACCCCCCCGCTGTCGAGCAGATCATAGAGCCAATCCATCGCGTCGTCGTTTTCGTAAATACCCTGACCCCATTCGGCCATTAATTTCTCCTGTTTGTTGTTATATGCAAATTTTTAGTGCGCAGTGGTGTTTTTGTCAAGGGCTTGACAATGTAATAGCAAGCTGCTATTCTAGTACTAGAATATATAATCTTTAATATATTGGAGGCGTTATGAAAATAGATCACATCAAAATAATGGGGAATTTGTATAACCAGCCCAAAAAAGAGATCAGCCTGGTAGAAGTCCCACCCATGAACTTCCTGACCATTCAGGGCAGCGGAGACCCGAATCAGAATCAAGCCTACAGCGACGCTGTTGGCGCTTTATACGCATTGGCCTATAAGATCAAGTTCAGCATCAAAAACAGCCCGCTTGACCTGGATTTCCGTGTCATGCCCCTTGAAGGTTTATGGTGGGTCGAGGATATGCGCGAATTCAACCTGGCCGAGCGCGACAACTGGCTGTGGCAGATGATGATTATGCAGCCGGAGGAAATCACGCAGCAAATATTTGAAGAAGCGCTGGCAGAAGTGCGCCGCAAGAAGAATCCGCCGCGCCTGGACGAGGTGAAATTCAAGTCTTTCCACGAAGGCACCTGCGCGCAAATCTTTCATGCCGGGTCTTACGGAGCAGCGGAAGCGCCTTCCATCGAGAAGCTGCATGCCTTTATTCACGAAAACGGCTACCAACTGGCCGGCCAGCATCACGAAATTTACTTCAATTCCCCGCTGCGCAGCGCGCCGGAAAAACTGAAGACCATCATCCGCCAACCCGTGCGGAAAACGGCTGCTGATGCCTGACCCTCTGCCCACGCTGACGGATGCGGAACTGGCTTTGCTCAGCCTGCTGGCGGAAAGCCCCATGCACGGTTACCAAATTGAGCAAACCATTGAAGAGCGCGGCATGCGCGACTGGACCCAAATCGGCTTCTCATCCATCTATTATCTACTTGATAAGATGAAAGGCAAAAGCTGGTTGACCAGCAGCCTGTCCCAGAGCAGCGGCAAAGGCCCCGCTCGCCAGGTTTACCAACTTACTCCCGCCGGGCAAAAGACGTGGAAAACCGCCGTGCTGGATGCCCTGCAAAATCCGCACCGCGCCTACAGCAATTTCGTGATCGGCCTGGCCAACATCATCGCGTTGGACCCGGCCGAAGTGCACGCGGCCGTGAGCCAACATCGGTCACAATTGATTGAACGCCGCGTACAGGTGCAGGCCAAACTAGATAGCTATAATCATCAAATCCCCTGGGAGGTTGTGCAGCTCTTCGATTTGAGCCTGGCGCAAATTGACTGCGAGCTGGATTGGACGGCTAAATTCTTACATGCGTTAGAAAACAGGAAAAAGGATAAATCATGAATATCATTCCCGGTTTTGAATTCATGGAAACCAAACACTGCGTCACCGGTTCCATGCTGCACGTTTTCCATTTCCATCATTGCCCCATCAGCGAAGAAATGTTGTTGGGATTGGGCGATGGTGTTGGATTCATCTACTGGCAGGCCAAAGGGGATATCCCTTTTCTGGGCGGGCGCGCCAATACCGCGCGGAAAGATCCACAGGATTGCCTGGAAGTGCTGGCAGCCGAGCGCTGCGGCGTGCGTGCAATTCGCAATCTCACAGCCAGCAGCAAGAAAGCGGAGAAAGCCCTTCTCGATCATCTCAACGCAAATAAACCGCTCATGATCCAGGTGGACATGGGTCTGCTGCCCTATTTTCCTTTCTATGAAAAATATCATTTCGGCTATCACCTTGTGGCGGCCGCCGGCTATGATCCGCAAACCGGTGAAGTGGCCCTGGCTGACCGGGACGCCCAGCCTTACCCGGTCCAGCTGGCCCAGGTCAACGCAGCGCGCGGTTCGACATTCAAGCCCTTCCCGCCCCAGAACGCCTGGATGGAATACGATTTCAGCGGTTTCCATCAGCCTGATGCAGCATCGCTTACTCTAGCAATGCGTAAATGTGCTGGCGAAATGCTGAACCCGCCCATTCGCAACCTGGGAATCAAGGGCATCCATACCGCTTGCCAGCGCATCCTGGCCTGGCCGGAAATGATGGACGATATCACCATCGCAGCGAGCAGCCTCAATATCGCGCTGTATATCCGCGCGGATGCCGGTACGGGCGGCGGGTTGTTCCGCTGGATGTACGCAGATTTCCTGCGCGAGTGCGCCCAGCGGTTATCCAAACCAGCGCTAAAAACCATCGCAGATGACATGCAGACTGCCGGTGATTTATGGGAAGGAACAGCCGATCAATTCGACCAAATCCACAACGCCGCGGAACTGCGCGAACGCTCCGCGCAAATCACGGCCCTATTTGGCGAGGTGGCCGCAGCGGAGCAATCCGCCTGGTCGGGCTTGTCGGCAGTCATAACCTAAGCTGCATCATGGAGGACAATTCAGGTTAAAATTGTTCCACTATGTCTGATGATTCCATAACCATTATCCTGAAAGACAAAACCTATCCGATGCACGCGGGTATTCCCCTGCATAAAGCCCTACGCATTCTGGATTTGACCGCCAACGCTCACCTGGCTCTGCGTGACGGCCAACTGATCACCGAAGATGAAATGCTCAAGAATGGCGATCGTATCCAACTGATCGCGGTCATCTCGGGAGGCTGAGCTTCATGCGCTGCCGCAAATGCGGTCAAAAAGCCGTCATCAATATGCGCCAGCACCGCCTGGCATTGTGCGCCGAGCACTACCTGGAATGGCTCCCCCAGCAAACGGAACGCTTCATCAAAAAATACGAGATGTTCACTCGCTATGAGCGCCTGCTGCTGGCAGTTTCCGGCGGGAAGGACTCGCTGGCCCTGTGGGATGTGCTCTGGCACCTGGGTTACAACGTGGATGGCTTATACATCAACCTGGGCATTAGCGGCTCCCTGGATTATTCCGAACAATCCCAGCAATTCGCGCAGAATTTTGCAAACGAGCGCGATCTGAAACTGATCAGCGTAAATGTCCATGAAAAATATGGGGAAAGCATCCCGGAAATCGCCCAGCGTACCCGCCGCGGGCAGGACAAGGCCTGCTCCATCTGCGGCCTGGTAAAACGCCATATCTTCAACCAGACGGCACGGGATGGGAATTACGACGCGGTCATCACCGCCCATAACCTGGACGATGAAGCGGCTGTGCTGTTGGCCAACAGCCTGGACTGGTCATTGGAGCGATTGGGGCGCGGCCAGCCGCTGCTGCCGGCCGGCGGCGGATTTGTGCGCAAAGCCAAACCTTTCTGCCGCTTCTACGAACGCGAAACAGCCGCATACGCCCTGCTGCGCGCGATTGCCTATATCAGTGAGGAATGCCCCTTCTCCATTGGTAGCAAACAGTTGTTTTTCAAGCAGGACCTCAACCGTTGGGAGGACCACATGCCGGGCACCAAACTGCGTTTTTACCTGAATTATTTAAGTGCTTTGGAAGAAGGTGCTTTTCCCCAGCGGCAGGAAAGCCCTGCGGAACTGGAGCAGCAGCGCTGTCCGATATGCGGTCAGCCCACCATCACAGGCACGACCTGCGCTTTTTGCAGACTGTTTGAAAAATAGTATCAATTAGCATCCAGAGACTCAGTTTTCTGTCTTTTTCTAAGTTCCTCAAATTGCTTTTCTTTCCTTGTCATCGCGAGGAGCTTCCTGTTCTTTGGAAGCGACGTGGCGATCTCAGTACCCTGCTTATATTTTGCCATTCTCTCCCAGCTTTGCTCATCCCTATTTATTGTTTGACCCACAGCTGAGATTGCTTCGCCCGCTTTTCGCGGGCTCGCAATGACAATTTCTTTTCTATTGCCTTGTAACCTATTTTGTCGTTTTTTAAATAAACTTCGATACAAACCTCCGTCTTCCATCCGCAATGCGGGTGGTTTTTTATTTCTATCATTTCGCTCACTCAACTGACTAAAATCATAAATAAAAACTCCGGACGGTTGTCCGGAGTTTTTTTATCTGCGATAACGTTTAGGGATTATGCACTTTCCAGGAATTTTTCTACTTCCCAGTCGGTCACATGAATGCGGAAATCATCCCATTCTTCCAGTTTGGCACGTCGGAAGGCAGTATAGATTTCTTCACCCAGAGCATTTTTCAGCACGGTGTCGTTATCCAATGCTTCCAGAGCTTCCAACAGGGAGGATGGCAATTCCTTGATACCCTTAGCTTTGCGCTCGTCTTCGCTGAGGTGATAAATGTTGACGTTGTTCAGCGGTTTAGGCGCTGCAATCTTGTTATCAATGCCGTCAAAGGCAGCCGCGATCATACCGGCGAACGCAATGTACGGGTTGCAGGAGGGATCCGGGAAACGCAGCTCAGCGCGCATGGATTTATCCTGGCCTTTGTTGTAGCGCGGGATGCGGATGAGTGCGGAGCGGTTGATCTGCGCCCAACCCACATAAACGGGTGCTTCATAACCGGGAACCAGGCGTTTGTAAGAATTGACCGTGGGCGCCACCAGAGCAGCCAAAGCGGTGGCATGTTTCAATTCGCCACCGATGAAATTGTGGGCCAATTCGGACAAGTGGAATTCATCTTTGCTGTCAAAGAACAGGTTGGTACCCTTGGAGTCAAAGATCGATTGGTGCACATGCATACCAGAACCGTTGATACCGAAAATCGGTTTGGGCATGAATGACGCGATCAGATCATGCTGGGCAGCGATGGCTTTGACGGTGTATTTCAAGGTCATCACATTATCAGCGGTACGCAGCGCATCCGCGAAACGGAAATCAATCTCATGCTGACCCAGAGCCACTTCATGGTGGCCAACTTCGATTTCAAGCCCCATGGAATTCAGCGCGTACATCAATTCAGTGCGCACCTGGGCGGCTTCATCATCCGATGAAAAATCGAAGTATCCGCCCACATCATGCGGAACTGGGGAAATGCCGCCGTTGCGCTTGAACAGGAAAAATTCCGGTTCGGGGCCGCAATTGAAGACCATGTCGCGCTCTTTCAATTCGGCCATCATGCGTTTCAACAAACCACGTGGATCGCCGGGGAATGGCTCGTCGTCGGGGGTGTAAATGTCGCAGAAGAAGCGCGCGCGTTTCATACCCTCCGGCGTCCAGGGAAGCACTGCGTATGTGTCCGGGTCAACATACAAATGCATATCGCTTTCCTGAATTCGGGCAAAACCCTGTACTGATGACCCGTCGAACCAGATTCCTCCATCCAGTGCTCCTTCGAGCTGCTCGACCGGTGCATCCACACTTTTTACCTTTCCAGTTACGTCAGAGAACTGGAAGCTGATAAATTTTACATTATCCTTCTTTACTTGTTCTAAAATCTCTTTTTTATCCATGTTTCCTCCAATGGCTTTTTAAAAATAACAAGGCATGCCCGGGCATGCCTGTGTTAACAAAAATATGTTACGCGACTGCCCTTCCAATATGAACAGAGTTTTTTTTAACCTCTAAAAAAATTCTGACCACTGCATGGATATTGTGGCACACATCACTGCATGCTTTTCATCCGTGCTTTTCCGGAAGGAAGAATGAAGCCCGTGGTAGGACTTCAGAGGCATCCGCTGATCGATCCGATTTTTTCCCAAGACTGGGATTAGCGCTTCCCTCGCAGGAAGGAACCTCCTCCTCGTAATCTCCAACCATTTGGAGACTCAGCCGCTTTTCTTCAAGCTATTCAATTGTTAAACATGGGCGTATTTTTACCACTTCAAAGCATACTATGTCAAGGGTAATATTAACAATTGTTAAAATTTCTATCAGGGTTTGATACGCGTAGCGCTTTTATAAGCCTCTAAAAAATCTCCGATAATATCATCCTTGGTAATACGTGCAATTTGCATAGAGTTGGCTGACGTGTGAATCTTGCCTTCCACGCCCAATTTCAATTTACCTTTATCATTGGGCAGATAAACGCTTTTGCTGGCCAGCAATTTACCGTCATCCATATTGATATTGATCTCATAAACAAATTCTTTATGCTTATTCTTTTTGATCAGGATAGCTGCCCAGTCCTTTTTGTTGTCGATATCAACATCGCGTTTATGTTTTTTAAATTCTTTTCTTAATTCATCGAACGCAACCAGAACTTCCCCCTGCATAAACAGCTTGACAGACTGCTGCATTTCCTCCTTTTTCTCTTTCAATTCCTTTTTAGTTTTCTTCTGCTCTTTTAAGTAAATCTCCAGATCGTCTTTCCAATCATTCATCTTTCCTCACCTCCTGCCCATGAATACGACTCTACATAACTTTATAATATTTAAGAAATTTTAGCAACTTATAAAGGATTAGTTAAGAATCGCTTAACGCCATGTGCGCGGTTGAGGCGAATTAAAAACCACCCGCCCCATTTGCCTAATGGAGCAGTAACCATCCCGTGCAATAATAATATGGTCCAACACACCAATATCCAATATGCGGCCGGCCTTGACCAGCTCTTCAGTGAAATAAACATCCTCGTCGCTGGGCTGCGGGTCGCCGGAGGGATGATTATGCACCAGAATAATAGCCGATGCACGCTGCCGCAGAGGAATTTCAAAAACTTCAGCCAGCCGTACCGAGGAATGGTTTAGTGTCCCGATATAAAGACGCTGTTCCCAAATTAGGCGGTTGCGCGTGTTCAAAGCTAACACCCACAATTCTTCCTGTAATTGTTCTGCCAGGCGGTGCGCCATCAATTGATGCACATCCGCCGGTTTACTCAGGACAACGGCCGGGGCATCTTCCTCACGGCTCAAGCGATAACCGATTTCAATAGCTGCTTTGATCTGAGCAGCTTTGGCTTTTCCCATGCCCTTTACCGTACATAAATCCTGAAAATTGGCTGCGTGCAGCCCGCGCAGCCCGCCAAATTGAGCTAAAAGCTCCCGGCCCAGGTCAACTGCATTTTTCCCCTCTACACCCACGCGCAGCAGGATCGCCAGCAATTCCGCATTGGTCAGTGCTGCTTCCCCCTGCAATTCCAGCCTTTCACGCGGCCGGTCGTTGACTGCATAATCCCGTATGCCAATATTTTTATTGTTCTCATCCATGATGGCATTCCCCTTTCAAATAGTGCAATGTGTTAAATATACCTGCTAATCATAACATTTCTTGGCGTTTGGCTTCATGCTATACTTAGCCCTTCAGCCTATCGTTGAGGTTTTTTTTATTGAAACATTTAAAGTTTGCAATTTTAAGTCTGGCGTTATTAACCATCCTGATGAACTCGGCCGTTATCCCTGTGATAAGCCAGCTCAATGCCGCTTTTCCGGATACGAGTTCAGAAATGATCAAGCTTACGCTCTCCATACCAGCACTGACCAATATTATTTTCAGCTTGATTGTAGCGAAGTTAAGCTATCGCATCCCCAGGAAAAATATCCTGATTTTTGCGCTGACACTATACACACTCAGCGGAATTGGTTGCAGTCTGGCTCCTACTTTTGGGTGGCTGTTGGCCGGAAGGGCGCTGCTGGGTATGGGAGCGGGTATGATCTCGCCGCTGGTTACCGATCTGATCGCTTACTTCTATGAAGGCGATGAACGTACTCAGATGATCGGCTACTCAAACGCCTCCTCGAACCTCTCTGGAATATTCATCCCGTTATTGGCCGGCTGGCTGGCAGAGTTCAATTGGCATTATGCCTTCTGGGTATATGGGATCGGTTTTTTTGTTCTGATCGTCACCGCACTTTTTATCCCAATCACGCCCTTGACCACTAACACCAGCCAAAAGAATGAGTATTTTTCGCAGCCGCGTACAGTTTGGCTGGTTATCTTAATGAATTTCCTGGTCATGCTGGTCTTCTATACTTTACCGACCAATTTGAGCATGTTCATTAAGGAAGAAGCCATCGGCACCACTTCCACTGCCGGTTTTCTGGTTTCAATATCCACCCTGGTCTCCACGCTGATAGGCTTGGTATTTGCCAGATTATATAATCGCTTTAGCCGCCAGCTATTGATGATCGGCATGGTTTTTACCGCAATCGGTTTTAGCGCGCTGGCGTTTCCACCCAGTCTGACAGGCTTGATCCTGAGTGAAATTTTGGTTGGGATAGGATTGGGTGTCCTATTCCCTTTCTTCTCATTAACTATTACCCAATTTACTTCCGGCCAGCAAACCACTACAGCACTATCCATGTACAGTTCATCATTCAGTTTGGGCATCTTTATGTCCCCCATATTCTTTAACCTGTTTGGAAATCTGACCGGGAGGGAATCCATTCAAACTGAATTCGTTTTTGCGGCCATACTTTTCAGCTTCTTGTGCATCCTCATACGCTTCTTTCCCAAAAATAAATACCGCGAATAAAGATATCTATACTTAATGCTATAATTTTCCAGCTACAAACTTTTTTTAAGGAAAAAAACTATTACGCATGCAGATCAGCGACACACAACCCTTGGATTATCTTGTAATCGGCCACATCACTCAAGATCTGGTGAAGGGGGGGGTAATGTTGGGTGGAACCGCGTCTTATTCCAGCATGACCGCCCATGCGCTTGGCCTGCGTACCGGTTTGGTGACTTCCTGCCCGAAATGGCTGCGCCTGCCGGAGCTTGACCCCATAAAAACTTTTCGCAAATACAGTCAGCATGCGACCACTTTCGAGAATATCGAAACTGATCACGGCCGTCAGCAGGTTGTGCATCACTGTGCCGCGATCATTGGTGCTGAAGATATTCCCGAAATCTATCAAAACGCTGCCATCATTCATCTCGGTCCGGTAGCCAACGAAGTCAACCCAATCATCATCAAGGACCTGCCTGATTCTTCATTTATTTGTCTCACACCGCAGGGCTGGATGCGCATTTGGGGAAATGACGGCCACGTACATTATCGCCCCTGGCAAACGCCGGAGGCATTACTCGAACGGGCTGACGCGGTGATTATCAGTGTTGAAGATGTTCAGGGTGATGAAGACCTGATTGACGAGTATGCTCATAAGACCCGGGTATTGGTGGTCACCGAAGGTTTCAACGGCGCGCGCGTCTATTGGAACGGGGACATCCGCCACGTTTCTGCGCCCAAAGTTGATGTGGTCGATCCCACCGGTGCCGGCGACATCTTCGCGGCCGTGTTTTTTGCCAGGATGCGTGCCACTCGCGACGCTTGGACGGCCGCTGAACAAGCAGTAGAATTAGCATCACAGTCTGTAACTCGGATCGGATTGGCGGGAATACCAACTCCGGAAGAAATCCGGGATGCATCAATCGAAGTTCTCAAAGGAACATAAGGGACATGGCGAAAATCTATACGCTTGTTAATCAAAAAGGAGGTGTCGGGAAGACCACCTCTGCCATTAATTTGGGCGCATACTTGGGCTATTTTGGCCAAAAAGTGCTCATCGTTGACCTTGATCCGCAGGCTAATGCAACTTCCAGCCTGGGGATTGATAAATTAACCGTTAAAAATGGCACCTATGAAGTCGTGATCGGTTCCACACCTATCGCGCCATCCATTTTACATAATCCTCGCCTGAAAATTTCCATCTTGCCCTCTTCGCCGTCTCTGGCCGGTGCTGAAGTGGAGCTGTTGGATTTGCCGCGCCGCGAATTTCGCGTACGTGAAGCTCTGGTGCCAATTCTCGACCGATACAACTACATATTGATCGATTGCCCGCCCTCACTCAGCATTATCACCATTAATGGCCTGATGGCAGCTACCAATGGCGTCATCATTCCGGTACAGTGCGAATATTTAGCCCTGGAAGGAATTGGACAGTTGACCCAAACCATCAAACGCGTCCAGGGTTCGCTTTACCCGCAGTTGGATGTGCGCGGTGTGATTATGACCATGTATGACGGCCGCACGCGCCTGGCCGCGGATGTAGTCAGCGAAATCAAGAAATACTTTCCCACCCAGGTTTTCCAAACTATCATTCCACGCAGCATACGCCTGGCAGAAGCACCCTCCTATGGACTGCCGATCGCGTTGTATGCCCCCAGCTCGGGCGCAGCCAAAGCATACATGGAATTAACCCGTGAAATCCTGAAACAGGATGGTGTGAATATTCCGAACTTAAATACAAAGGTGGATTGATATGGCACGAAGAGGACTTGGAAAAGGATTAGATGCACTGATTCCGGTTGAAGTTAGCGCGGAACCGGCTGCCGGTGCGCAGCAAATTCCCATCGGTTTAATCAAACCCAATCCCTCACAGCCCCGTTTGGAAATGGATCTCAGTAAACTGGAAGAATTGTCCAACTCCATTCGTGAGCACGGCATTATCCAACCGCTGATCCTGACCAAAGAACCCGATCAGGAGGAATTCATCCTCATTGCCGGAGAACGGCGCCTGCGGGCGGCCAAGCTGGCCGGGTTGGAATCTGTTCCGGCTATCGTGCGCCAGGTCAGCGACCAGGAACGCCTGGAATTAGCCCTGATAGAAAATATTCAACGCGAAAACCTGACTCCGCTGGAATCAGCTGAAGCCTACCAACAGCTCAACGATGAATTCAATCTGTCACACGATCAAATCGCGGAAAGGGTCGGTAAAAGTCGCACAGCCGTTACCAACACTATTCGCCTGTTGAAACTGCCCGAAGCGGCACGCCGGGCTATCAGCAACGGGAAGATCAGCGAAGGTCACGGGCGGGCATTGCTCAGTTTATCTTCCGATAAAGCACAGCTGGCTGCTTTACAAACCATCCTCAGCCATGAACTTAACGTGCGCCAAACTGAAGAGTTGGTGCGAAAGTTAGCCGGAGAAAAACCCGCGGTTGAGCACACCAAACTACCCAAAGACTCTGCGGTGAAAGAAATTGAGAACAACCTGCGTTCCATCCTGGGCACCAAAGTAACCCTGAACCACGGAAAAAAGGGCGGCACGCTGGTGATCCACTACTATTCCGACGAAGAGCTGGAAGCACTCGTCCAGCGCTTTAATCATTAATCCCATGAACACCAGAATTCTGACCAATTGCAAAGTATATACATTTAACCCGCGGCAGCCTATAGTTGAAGCACTGGCTATTCAGGACGGCCGCATTCTGGCTGCTGGCAGCCGTGCAGATATCGCCGCGTTATCAGATAGCAGCACAATCATTGAAGATTTAGGCGGCCAGGTAATCTTGCCGGCACTGACCGATGCCCATATCCACCTGCTGGAATACGGCTTCAGTTTGATGCGCGTCAATTGTGAGACAATCACCCGCGCGGAATGCCTGCAGCGGGTGCGTGAACGTGTCAGCCAAACGCAATCCGGTCAATGGGTCTTGGGCCACGGCTGGAATCACAATATCTGGCCGGAAAGCAGCGGCGATAAAGCCATGCTGGATGCATTCAGTCCGGAACATCCCGTCTATTTAACGCATAAATCACTGCACAGCGGCTGGGCTAACTCCGCCGCGCTGCAATTGGCTGGTATCCACCAGGATTCACCCGACCCGCAGGGCGGTGTTTTCCAGCGCGATCAGAATGGCCAATTGACCGGTATCCTGCTGGAAAGCGCCATGCGTGTGGTTGAATCAGTCATTCCCCATCCGGACCAGCCTACCCGCATAGAAGCCTTATCTCAGGCACAACAGAGCCTGCTGGCTTACGGCATCACCTCTGTACATGACTTTGACCCCTGGGACGCTTACACAGCCCTGGCAGCCATGCAAAACAGCCGCCAGTTAACCTTACGCGTGATAAAAGGTATTCCCCTGCCTAATTTGGACGAGGCCATTGCGGCTGGATTGAAAAGCGGTCAGGGCAGCAGCCATCTGCGCATCGGCTGGTTGAAGCTGTTTGCGGACGGCGCCCTGGGCCCGCAAACTGCAGCTATGCTGGCACCCTATCAAGGTTCAACCTCCACCGGTATGCTTTTCATCGAAGGCGAGGATATTGTTAAGGTTGGGCGGAAAGCCCTTCCGCACGGTATCAGCCTGGCTGTACACGCCATTGGCGACCGCGCTAATCACGAGATCATCAATGGCTACGCGCAGTTGGATGAAATGGGACTGTTAAAAGAAGCAGCACTGCCTGCCCGTATTGAGCACGTCCAATTGATTGATCCGCAGGATATTCCCCGCCTGGCAGCCCATGGCATCACCGCCTCCATGCAGCCCATTCATGCCATCTCCGACCGGCATATGGCCGATCGCTATTGGGGCGAACGCAGCCAATATGCTTACGCATGGCAATCTGTGGCAGCCGGCGGTTCCCAATTGATTTTTGGGTCAGATGCTCCTGTTGAATCCCCCAATCCCTACTGGGGTATTTTCGCAGCTGCCACTCGTAAACCGCTCAATCCACAGGAGAAGCTGGATAGTTGGTATCCGCAGCAATGTCTCCCGATCGCGGATGCGCTGGCCGCCTATATCACCCAACCCCAGGCAGCCGCCGGCCAGGCAGATCAATTAGGGCTAATCCAGAGAGGCGCCATTGCAGACCTGGTAAGCTTCACGACAGATCCATTCGCCACACCGGCTGAGAATTTTGCTAAGATACTGCCGCAGGCAACGATGGTTGATGGTGAATGGGTATTTACACGAACCTGAACAAGCCGAATGCTATAATGGAAAATAAACCCAATGGTGGTAAGGAATGAACGATCAAACAGGTAGTAAGTTATCATTCTCAAGTGAAGCGCTGGCAGAAGGGCTGAAAATCGCACGGGAAGCCAGCGGAAAATCTACAACTGAATGTAGTCAATTACTGGGAATCAGCGCCAGCCGTTTACGCAGCTACGAAAGTGGGAGATATCTCCCATCCCTGCCTGAACTGGAATCATTGGCATATATCTACAATATTCCGCTGCCTGCTCTATTGGAACCACAATCTTTACCCAAATACATTCACCAACCCAATGCCGACCAACTGAAACAATTGCTGGATATTCGTCTGCGCATTATTGCCACCCGTTTGCAATTGGCTCGCGAAAATCAGAGCATCTCCTACAAAGAACTGGCAAAACAAACCGCAATTCCCGCATCGCGCATAAAAAAATACGAACGTGGTGAACAACCCATTCCTTTAAATGAATTAACTGCCCTGTCGGAAGCTCTGGGATTAGAATTTGAAAATTTAATTGATCGCGAGAGTCCTATCGGCGCCTGGCAAACCACTTTGGTTAAAATGCAGTCATTTTCCGAGTTACCCGAGGAAACACAAGCCTATGCCCTGAATCCAGCTAACCAGCCTTATCTCGCGCTGATTAAGCGGCTGCAGGCAATCGGCCAGGAAAATTTTGAGCAGTTAGCCGGGTCTATCCAGACTATCCTTAACACGTTCAACGAATAAACAAACACGGTTACTAAACAGGTGCTGCTTGGAAAGTAAATCCATCGTGCGTACTGCCCAGAAAGAGGACCAGGATGCTATCCAAATTTTTATGGATCACGCTGGGGCTATCCATCGCCACCTCGATTGGCGTTCTCCTTTTGATTGGCTCGGTAACCGGAACTTTTTGCTTTCCCTCCAAAACGGGAAGATTTCCGGGCTGTTAATTTGCACTGCCGAGCCGGATGAGGTTTACTGGGTTCGCATTTTCGGCGCCACACATTTCTCCCAGATTGAAAAACAATGGGATCTGCTCTTCACTCAACTCACGCAACAATTGCCAAACCAGCCTCAACCAGTTACATTGGCCTCCATTGCCTACTTTGACTGGATGGAAAATATACTCAGTGAAAACCATTGGAACGTGCAACAGGAAGTGGTTCAGCTGAGATGGGCGCAAAACAATTTAAGTAAACTGGATAAGAAATGGCCGGAGGAATTGTCCATCCGCCCCATGACATACAATGATATTAAAGCCGTCACAGAGATTGACCAGGATTGTTTTCTCTATATTTGGAAACAATCACAAGATGTAATCCGCCGCGCATTTGAGCAGTCCTCCTACACGACTGTGGCCGTTATCGAAGATGAAATTGTGGGTTTCCAAATTAGCACATCGCATAAATCCATCGCTCACCTGGCCCGTCTGGCTGTTCAGCCAAAATTTCAGGGGCAGCACATCGGCCAGGCTTTGGTTCAAAACATGCTGCGCCATTATTCACGGCCCTGGATTCATGAAATCACCGTCAATACCCAGCACGACAACCAGGTATCCCTGGGCCTATATCGGAAGATGGGTTTCGAATCCACCGGGGAGCGATTCCCGATTTTTGTCTATCAAAAGAGCTGATCTGCAAATTTAGAAAGTAAACTCCCGTCACTGCAGCAGTGAGAAAGCTGATTCAAGCTGCAACATTCAGATGGATATTTAAGCGTGGGGATAATAATTTTACCTTTCTAAAACAACGCCTGCCCCTTATCAATGACCCTTTTCCAATGAACGCGTTTATAGATCCACAAGGTTAGCAACATGGACATACCGAACTACAGCTGGATTAGTGACCATTCAGTATGTTTAAATATTTTCATGATGTTGTAATCCGGATTAGGCCCTTGATACCGTTTGGAAAATACAGAATGCGATTGCTTGATAATGTTACAGCTTACAAGATAAGATCAGCAGCAACACCAGTTAATAGCGTTGGCAAATCCGTGAGGGTAATACAAAACGAAATTCACTTATCATCCATTCCCATCTTGTGATGAGATGAATATTATTGTTGTTTATGAAGTGCGGCTGCTTATAACCTGAACTTTTCATGTAATCAGGAATTACAAGTTATTTTTTGCGTTTCTTGCGTTGTTCGGCGCGCTGAATTTGCATGAAGGCATCCACAACCATGGGGTCAAAGTGACTGTCGGATTGAGTCTGGATATATTCAAGTGCCTTCTCATCTGTCCAGGCCGGCCGATATGGACGATCTGAACGTAACGCATCCCAGACATCCACAATCGCAAAAATCCGGGCGGACAACGGAATTTCTTCACCTTTAAGGCCGCGCGGATAACCGCTGCCGTCCCATTTTTCATGGTGGCAATATGGGATTTCCAAAGCCTTGCGTAGAAAAGGAATGGTGACTAGCATTTCATACGCATACACAGGATGTTTGCGCATAATCTCCCATTCAGCATCCGTCAACGGGCCTTCTTTTAAGAGAATATTATCAGGAACGCCCATTTTACCGATATCGTGCAGCAGCGCACCGCGTTGAACGTGGACTAGCTCTTCATCCGTAAAGCCCAGCTTGCGGGCTAGACGAAGAGTTAAATCCAATACACGCTGGCTGTGACCTTGTGTTTCACGGTCGCGCAATTCCAAGGTTCGCGCCCAACCTTCCAGCGTGGTTTCGTAAGCCACTGCTAAATCAAGGTTTGATTTTTCCAAGTCTCTAAACAACAACGCATTATCCACTGCGATAGCGGTCTCGGAAGTTAACGTGTGCAAGAAATTCTTCCATTCGTCATCCGGGTTGAGCGGTGAACGGTGGAAAAGTTCCAATACACCCTGGACCTTGCCTTTTGTAATAAGAGGGGCGCCGTAATAAGCCACAAAACCTTCCCCCTCTAAAAGCGGGGATTGTCGGAGTGATGTCTTTTCTTCGCTGAGGTCATTGATATAAACCACATCCATGATCTCAGCTGCATGTCCAGCCAGGCCTTCCCCAACATTCAGTTTGGTATATTTCAAAGCTTCCGTCTGGAAGCCGCGCCCTGCCACGAAAAATAACTGCTGATTTTCTTCATCCATAAGCAGGACATCTGCCGCATCTACATCTAACTGGTCTGTTACCTGTTCCAGGAGCAGGTAAAGCGGAATCTGCAGATCAATATTGGTGGTAATGGCGATATTGATGTTCTGCAGTGCGGAAAGACGTTTCAACTGCAGCTGCAATCGTTTCTCTGCCTCACGCCGCTGAACTAACTCTTGCTGGGCGATGGTATATAACTGCGCATTTTGAATTGCAACCGCTACCTGATGAGACAATGTCAGCAGAATCTGCTTGTCCTCAGAGCTGTACAACTGTTCCGAAAGTTTTGGGCCCAACGCTAAGAATCCTAGCAATTCGCCTTTAGCTATCAATGGCACATAGACATTCGCTGCGATGGCAGTAATGGTTTCTTTTTCCTGGCCCCAAACCGAGCGGAAATTGGGATTTGTATCTAAATCTCGCTGATTGACCACGTAATCGTGATTGGACAACCATGCAATCAGGGGATGATCAGAAGCAATAGTACTGCGCGGCGGCAAGTGCATACCGGTTTGATAAGCGATCTGATAATTCTTGCGATTATTTTCTCGTAAAAAGAGCGCTGCTTTTTCAATGTGGAATGTCTGGGTGATTTCTGTGGCAATCATACGCAACAATTCATCCAGGTCAATGACAGAGGAAGCCGCTTCGCCGACCCGCTGGATCATTTGTACAGCGTTATATCGATCTCGGAAGAAGTAACGATCAATCCAATTTTGCAGTGAATCCCGGAAGGGTTGAAAAACAAGCGCTGCCAGGATGGATACCAGCAACGAAACAGAAAAAAGCTGCATGTTGGTATTGGTTTGAAGCACTTGCAGGGAAATCGTGATAATCAGGAAATAGGCTGCGCCAACAATAATGGTTGGCACAAAATACAGCACGCTTTTGCGGATAACTACTTTAATATCCAGAAGTTGGTGCCGCAGAATGGCATACGCGAAAATGCCGGCCGCAATTACGTTGGACAGGATATCCAGCGGGTATTTTCCCAATTCAGTGAAGTTAATACTCCCACCGATTAAAACAAATAATATTGCCAGGGAAAAAAAGTTGAAGCGTGCAACTTGGTTTTCATCTTGCGACAATCTCGCGCTTTGCATCAACCGGAACAAGCACAACAGCATAATAACATAGCTTGGCCCTGCCACCACTGAAGCCCACCCCGTCATGGTATAAAGCAAAACGCCATCTACAATATTAGCATAAGGTGTAACCAGGTTGGTAAATTGATTGACGAGAATTGCCAAAATACCATATGGATAGACAATTTTCGCGATTTTCATTTTCTGGTTCAGGGTTGCCTGTGTAAAATAAAACAGCGCAATCATGGATGCCACCGCAGAGGAGGTCATCATCCTGAACCAGAATAATGTGTCACCATAGTCCAATAAGACCAATAGTGCGGCAAAGGACCATAAAAACATGCAAGTCAAATAAAGCTGGAACCGAGCTTTTAGCGTATTTTTCGGTTTCGAGAGCCTGACAAAAATGTACAGCAGAAAATAGGATAGGATGGCTGCTGAAGGAATTACTATCTTTATTAAGACCTGCATAGAGGCTTTTCTTTATCCTAAATTAACTAATTTATCAAAAACATCTGCTTTGGGCTGCATGTGTGGGGGTTTCAAGTGAGCTAAATCTGCTCCCTCGGACCTGCGGCTCTCAGTAAAATGATCAAATGCGCCGGAGGGCAATGCTGATAATTTAAAATTATTTTCTCCAAGAATTTCACGCATACCAATATAATCAGGATGAATTTCAATCATCTTTTCTTCGATTTTAGCATGAGCTTCCTGAATATCAACCTCCTGCCCCGGCATGAATTCAATGAAAAGATGCAGGACTGGTTTTCCATTTTCGTTTTCTTTCTTAGCTGTCCAATCCACGTGTTCAATACCTGCCGCTTCAATCGATTGCCAGATAGATTTTTCGGTAAAGCGGATCATGTTGCCTAAATCAATCAAATCATCGCCACGTGAGTAGAACCGGAATTGGGGTAACTTGCAACCAATTTCTTCATCGCCGATGGATTCAATCGTGATCAAGTCTCCAATGCGATAGCGCATGATGACTCCGCCCAGCAGATTGGTGAAGACCAACTCATAGATTCCGGGCACCAGTTCATCTGTCAAAACTGTCTTGGGTGTGTAAGATGGGTCCGCCTTGTTTTTCAAATGCTCTTCAAACGGGATAAATTCGTAGAAATCGACATCCGGGAACAAAGTCATACCTTTGTAATTCCAGGCTTGCAGGCTCTGCATGCCGCCTTCTGTGCTGGCATATCCTTCGAGCGGTTCCCTACCCCAATAATGCGCCACACGTTCGCGATAAATATCTGTGTCGGTACCGCCGGCCATTACCCCTTTGAGCTTCCAGATATCTCTTGGAAGCATATTGCGATGTTGACTTTTGGCAATCAGCATCCCTTTTAATAGCCGGATGATTGTCGTAAATTTCATGCCCTTCAAGGAAGTATTCCCCGTACCGCCGCCTTCCTCAAAGCGCTCGCCCATCTTTCCCAGCACACTGGCAAGTCCATAGAAATAATCTATGCCGGTGTCCATTCCCTGGCTGAAACCGGCAGCAATGCGATCCCCAAAGTCCATTTTCTCACCTTCTTCAATGGACGGAACAAAACGCACATCCAACAAATCAGCCGTGGAGTGGCTGACGTATCCGGAAGAATAAGGCAGCGGCGCTGTTGCCAGCAACAGGACATCGTTTGGCTCAATCCTGACCTCACCTTTATATTTAGCGGAAGACAGAAGCATGGCGGTCAGGGCTACTTCGCCATAGCGTTCGTACATTCTCTCGGTCAATGGCACCCATTTTTGAACGCCGGTCCTTCCGGAAGTGTGCGCCCAGTGATAATTTCCTTTTGGGAGCAGGGATTCGTCGCGGTTATTCAGCAGATCAACGTAATCGTCAAAAGTTGTAAATGGAATTCTTTCACGAAATTCCTGAACAGACTTTGGCGCTGTTTTCCCATAAAAATGCCGTCCGATTTCACTATCTTTGAGAATATTGAATTGTTCAAAGAGCAAGCGCTCTTGAATCTTCATATATTCTTCGATGCTGAGGTCCAGGTGCCCGCAATATCGCGACCAGAGCTTATCTTTTTGAGATTCACGTATTAAATCTGATGCTATTGTCATGTTTTTACTACTCCTTTGGTTTTTCGAATTTCATGGTGATTGGATTAGGTGCCCAGAACTTTTTCGACTTTATTTCATGGATCGCAATATTTATAAAACCTTTTTTCTCCGCTATCCCAGCCCATTCGCTGGCTGTATGGATATTTGCAATTGCTGCAGATTCAGCCACTGCGCGGGAGTAGTTTTCCGTAAACAAGAAATAAATAAAGGCAATTGACTTAATAAATGAACGGATAAAACCATTCTTCCATTTTGAAGAACCGCCCGCATCCGCCAGATGGGCAATGCCGCCCGGTTTCAATGAGATATATATATTGTCAAGCAACAGGTCCGCATCCATATGATGTGTAGCCAGGCAGCAAATTGCCCGATCAATACTACTTGGCTTTAGAGGCATTTCATGCGCGGTGGCACAAACCAATTTCAGCTGCTTGGCCTTAAAGTCTGCTCTGATATTTCGGCCAGCATTCTGCAGCATTTGGAAGGTTAAATCTAACCCAATAATTTGCTTAAATGGTTTTTGATGCCGCATCAGGTAGGCGGGAATGAATGCCGTGCCGGTCGCGATATCAAGGATGATATCCGTCGGGCTGGTATGCAGCTCTTCCAGGAACTCGCCTACAAAACTCTCATAAGAAAAGCCCCAGAAACGGCTTAATTCGCTATTCATTAACCCCTCATAACGAGGGGCCATTTCCGCGAATGTCTCAATAATATGCTGTTGTTCTTCCAAGCGCTTTTCCTTAAATACCAATAAAATATGTCCGCCCTCCGAACAACCTTAAGATTATAGCTTATTTTATATCTTACGATTATTAATTTGGAAATATTTCACATATGATCGATATAAAGACGCATCAAAAAGAAAAGTGATGAAAACCGGTTCAAGATCGCAGAAATGGATTTATCCATGTCCGGGTTCGCCTCACGAAAATCCACCGCGCGCCGTTCTGCCCTTCTGACAATAGTTCTAGACATGTCCAAAGCCGCCCCCAGACTGGTGGTGCCTGGAAAAATAAATTGTCTGGGATTTTCCACATCGCCGCCGTAATATTGAATGCGCTCTTCTATCCAATTTAATAATTTGGTCAAATCCGCCAGACTGTTTGCGTCCGTGAACGCAAGTCCGGCAATAACACCCATTAATTTGGAATTACTTTTTTGGATATAAAGCAAGTCACTTCGGACTGTCTCATCAGAGCTGAAACTGAGAGCCAACCCTATGCTGGCATTTAACTCATCCAGCGTTCCGATCAACTCAAAAGCGGCATGATTTTTCGCGATTGGTTTTCCATCCATCAGGGATGATTTACCTTCGTCTCCCTTTCCGCTGTAAAACCACGTCATTTTTCCTCTTCGTTTTGCTGTCTATTCACTTGAAGTCTGTGCCAGCAAGTACCATTGCGTGATATTGCTGAAGCGGTCGCTGGTGTCATACCACGAACCCAAGCGGATACCCTGCACGGACTTATTCACTGCAAAATTATAAACCGGATAGAACAAAGGCAGCGCCGGTAATTCTTCAGAATATACTACCTGGAAATTGCGGTAGAGTTTTGCGCGTTCGCTTGTGTCCAGAAGCACACGCCCTTCCTCCAGGTATTGGCTCACTATGCGATTCTCCCATTGCGAATAATTCTGCCCGCCAGTTTGCTGGGCCTGATCCCAGAATGGATACGGGTCCGGGTCAGGAGAGCGGGAGTAGTTGATATCAATCAAAGCCGCTTCATATGTCAACGGCTGCAAATGATCCAGAATCAAGGCATCATATGAAACCGGGACCAACTCCACTTCCACGCCAATCTTTTTCCAGTCAGATTGGATAGCTTCCGCAAGTTGGGTGTGGTAAGAATCATTAGGATGCAGCAAACGGAAGGAGAGCGATTGGCCATCCTTGCTGCGGACAGTGGCCCCTTCTTGTTCCAGGGTGTAATCCGCTTCTTTCAGCAAACTCTCAGCCGCCGAGACATCCTGATCGATATGTGAAACACTACTGTAATAAGCCCAGTTGCTCGGCAGTATCGGTACGTCAGCAATAACGCCCTGGCCATTTAAGATTCGGTCAATCATGCCGCGCCGGTCCAGCGCCATTAGCATGGCCCGCCGGATATTCGCATCCTGCAAAAATTCCACATCTGAATTGTTCAGGTTAAAGAGAACAATAGAGAACTCGGGTTCAACTGCACTGTAAAGTGCCAACTCTGAATTTCCTAAAACTTGCGGAAGTATTTCAGAAGTTACCTCACTGATGCCCTGTACGGTTCCCTCTTCATAGGCAGAATAAGCACTCTGCGCATCATCGTAGTAGCGGAATACGAAGTCATTGATATAAGGCGGATCGAGATAATAATCCGCGTTGGATGAAAGCACCACTCCCTGAATCTTGCCCGCTTCCACCAACAGATCTTCAAATTTATATGGGCCGCTCCCAACCGGATTTAAATTGAATTGTGAGTTGATAATTTCAGAGTACGTCATCCCGCCCAATAAATGCTTTGGCAGTATGCCAAAATTCAAGTAATCCATGAAAGGAGAAAAGGCTTCCGGCAATTGGAGTTGGACCAGATGATCGCTCAAGACAATTACTTCCACTGAATTCCAAATCTCTTTGATATCGTCCGGCAAAACTGAATCCGGGTCACGCAGGAGATCGATCGTAAAAGCCACATCCTCTGCGGTTACAGGTGTACCATCATGCCATTCAGCGTTTTCGCGCAATTGGAAGTTATAAGTCAGCCCATCATAAGAGATACCCCAAGTCTCAGCCAGGTCCCCTTTCGCCAAGCCTTTATCATCATACTTGATCAAGCTGCTGAAAATCAAGCGGTCCACATCACGGTCGGCAGAATTGTAATAATCCAGGGCTGGATTCAGCCGCTGCATATTGCCAATCAGCGCCTCGGTATAGACACCGCCGCTGGTGGGCACAGGTGAAACCAGTCGGAAACCTGTTTGTTCGCTGAGGAGGAGCAAACCCATCACAATTCCTGTTACAAGAATAATGATGATCTGCCAACGGAATTTCTTCATATCTGAATGATTTTACATTAAAAAGGGCAATCTTCTAAAGAAAAGAAGATGCCCTTAATGATCCGGTGGATTAAATCAGCTAATTGCGATCGTTGCTAAAACCAAAATCACAAACACAATCGCCAAAATGACTGTGATCCAGAACAAGGTTTTTTCAATCCCACGCCTTGATCCATACGTAGCGCCCATGTCCTGACCGGTCAAGCCGCCTAAACCGACACCTTTATTCTGCAGCACAACGCTCAGGATAAGTGCTACTGAAGTTATAATCAATGCAATTTGAAAAAAAGTTACCAAGCTAACCTCCAATGGTTGTGAAAACAGAAAAGATTATACCTTTTATATAGGCTAAACGTCAACTCATGAAAGAATATACCGCCAGCATACACATCCATTCTGTCTATTCAGATGGCTTAAAAACGCCTGCTGAAATCGCCAAAATCGCCGCCGAACATCATGTAGATATCATCATGATGACGGACCATAACGTTTTTCCGGTCGGTTTCAATGGGTATTATACCAATCAGGATCAACGTGTTTTATTAATGACCGGTGAAGAAATTCATGATAAGAACCGCCAGCCGCAAAAGAATCATTTGCTGGCGCTAGGCATCACGCAGGATTTGTCCCCTGCCGCACGCGATCCGCAGAAGCTGATCGATGCTATCCGGTCAGACGGCGGCCTTTCGTTTATCGCCCACGCCTATGACCCGGAAATGGCCGTGATTGACGAAGCAGACCTCTCCTGGGTGGATTGGCAGGTGCAAGGTTTCACCGGCCTGGAACTATGGAACAACCTCAGTGAATTAAAGATTCGCGTGAAAAAGAATTGGCAGGTCCCATTTTATGCCCTCTTTCCGCAATTCATGGCGTTGGAACCGCCCGCGCAAATCCGCACAATTTGGGATAATCTACTAAAACAGGGCCATAACACACTCGCGATTGGCGGTGTTGATGCCCACACCTTCCGCTTTCATTTCGGTCCATTCAAGCTGGAAGTATTTCCCTATTCTTATCATTTCCGCAGCATCCATACCCACATTTTATTGGAGCGAGAACTTAGCGGAGATGCTGGAGTGGATAGCCAGGCAGTCATTGACGCACTGCGTCGAGGCCGTGTTTTTATCGGCTACGATCTAGCTCACCTCACGCATGGCTTCCACTTCTCTGCCGCCTCTGATAGGGGCCAATTGGAAATGGGTGAACATGGAGATTTAGAACCCAACCAGCAATTGACTGTCGAACTGCCTGCCCCGGCTGAATGCAGGTTGTTCTGCAATGGTGAAATGATCGATTCAAGGAAAGTCACGCGGCAATATTCCTGGGCAGTCAAACACGCCGGAGTTTACCGGCTGGAATGCTATCGCCGCTACCTGGGCCGGAAACGCGGATGGATTTTTTCGAATCCCATCTGGATCAGCGACGATTAACCCTTGATGACCGCCAGCGGTACCAGCCGCGCAACGCGCAGACCCAATCCGGCGCCCTCAATGCAATCAATAACTTGATCGACATCTTTATAAGCTTGCGGTGCCTCTTCAGCCAACCCCCGCAACGAACCTGCCTGCACAGTAATTCCGCGGGCAGCCAATTCATCTCTCAACTGCCCGCCGTTAACCTCTTTCTTGGCTTGGGTGCGGCTGAGCACACGCCCCGCCCCATGGCTGCAGGAACCGAAGGATTTGCGCATACCCGTTTCCGTACCGACCAGCACCCAGGAACTGGTCCCCATGCTGCCCGGCACCAACACCGGCTGACCGATTTTTTTATACTGCTGCGGTAAGTCCGTATGCCCCGGGCCGAAAGCACGCGTGGCGCCCTTACGATGCACGCACACTTGCAACTCTCTGCCCTCCACCTGATGCGTCTCGAGCTTGCCAATATTGTGGGCTAAATCATAAACGTTACGAAGATGATGACCTGGAAAACAATCCTCAAAGGTCTGCCGGATGGCGAACGCCAGGACTTGACGATTGCAAAATGCGTAGTTAGCTGCCGCGCGCATGGCAGCCAGGTAAGCCCGCCCCTCACCAGAATTCAGCGGCGCACACACCAACTCGCGGTCAGGCAATTGGATGTGGTACTTTGTAGAAACTGACTGGAATTGATGGACAAAATCCGTACAGACCTGGTGTCCGAATCCGCGTGAGCCGGAATGCAACTGGATGGCGATATTACCCACAGAAAGACCCATCGCGCTGGCAGCTTGTTCATCAAAGACCTGTTCAATAAGGTCCACTTCGATGAAATGATTGCCGGACCCCAGTGACCCGACCTGCTCTGCCCCGCGTTCAAAGGCGCGCCGGCTGACCGCCATCCAATCCGCGCCGGCAATGCAGCCGCCATCTTCGCTGGTTTCGATATCTTGCCGGCTGGCATAACCATTTTTCAGCGCCCAGCCGCTGCCCTGTTCGCAAATCTGTTTTAGTTCCTTTTCATTGACACGAAAGACACCCTTGGTACCCACACCGCTGGGACAGGCCTGGTACAAAAGCCGGATAAAATCCTCAATGACATTCACAACTTCCTGCTTGGGCAGATCACTGCTCAACAAGCGCACCCCGCAGTTAATATCGTATCCAATTCCGCCCGGGGAAATGACACCCGTTTGTACCTCCGTGGCAGCCACCCCGCCGATGGGAAAACCGTAGCCCTGATGCACGTCCGGCATAACACAAACACGGCCCACCAGGCCTGGCAGCGCAGCCGCATTGACTGCCTGCTCTAAAGATCGGTCCTGCAACGCAGCCTTGAGCATGGCCTCATTGGAAAATATCCGCACCGGCACGCGCATCCAGGGCTGAGCAGTCTGGTTGATCTCCCATTCATAGGCATTGATCTTTTCAATTTGCTTGAGGTCCATTATTTTTCCTTTATTAAACAACTAAAGATCAAAGACAATGCGGGTGCGGCAGCAGCCATTCTCTTGGATGATCTTAAGCTCGTGGTAGGTAACCGCTTTGATATCGTGCTGCCGGTCCAATATAGGCGTCATTCGCAGCTGCGCCTCCAAATGGGTTTCGTGGATTTCTATGTTAAATTCCTCTCCAACCCAGCCCTCTTCGACCTGATAGAGCAGTTCATTCAGGAAAGCAACCAACAGCCCTTCCAGATCGATATCCTCTAACTCAATATGGACGCTTTCTCGGTCTCCAGTCCCTTTACGGATACCCAGAATATGATATAAACCCAATGCAGCATTATTGAACATTTCAGGAAGATTCGGCGCGAAAACATCCATCGCGATGTCTGCCTTATGGGGAACTTCTTTGAATCCAGAAAATGGGCGGTTGGCTCCATCACATATAATTATACGATATGAAGATTGACCTGCAAAAAATAGAAAACACATTAAAGGATTTTTTTGAAAAAGACCTGCGAATTGTCGCTCATAAAAATCCACTTCAAAACATCACAGATGAATTGATTTCTGCGATGGAAGCAAATCTCAAAACTGTTGGAAGCAAAGTATTTGCCCCCAACGTTTTTCGAGTATCCATCCGTGATAAAAAACTCATGGACGATGACGATTTGAAAGAATGGAAGAAATATGCCCAGGATATTATCCGGGATATTGCCCGGGATAATACCTTCCAGCTAGCCGGCCCATTACATATCCAGATTTTTCATAACTCCAAACTGGAGAAGGATTTCGATATCACGGTAGCCAATTCTTCCATACCGTCCGGAAAAACCGTTACCCTGCTCAGCGAGATAAGTGATAATGAACCACCAGAACCGATCACCAATGGCTATTTAATCACCACTGATGAGGAATATTACCAAATCGGTAAACTGATCACCAATATTGGGCGCCGTGAGGATAACGACTTGGTGATCGATAACCTGCGTGTCTCCCGGGTACATGCCCAGATCCGCCAGATCAAGCAAAAGCACGTCGTATTCGATTTGGATTCCACCTCTGGGACAAAAGTAAATGGCGTTAAAATTCATCAACACACCCTCAATCACGGGGACGTGATTGAAATTGCCGATGTACCCATCATTTACGGAACAGAGATGGATGAAAATCTGGAGGAAGAAAATAAAAGCAAAACCAGAGTTTTATCCACAAAAAAAGGAATAAATCCGAAAAAATGAGTGCTATTATCGTCCTAATTCTGCGCGTTCTGATTGCAATCGCTTTGTTTGCCTTCCTGGGTTGCGTCATTATGGTGCTTTGGAAAGACCTGCAGCAAACCATCAAAAAGAGCACGGAATACCAGATATCGTCCATCTACCTGACCCTGCCGGCCAGCGGCCTGGCATACAGCTTCAGCCAACCGGAATTCTATATCGGACGGGAGCCGCAGGCTGATCTGCAAATTCCGGACGAAACTCTCTCCGCGCTGCACACCCGCTTTTTCTTTAAAAATAATCACTGGATGGTTGAAGATTTGCAGTCAACCAACGGCACCTACCTGAACGAGGATCGCTTATCCACCCCCTCAGTGCTGGTAGAAGGTGATGAAATCACCTGCGGGAAGGTTCAGGTACTGGTCAGTTTTATACCGGATTGAAGAATTCGGTTGTCTTATAATGTACAGGATTACAAAATAAGTCATATCAACACATTCAATGGAGTAGAAAAATGGAAAATAAACCTGTCTTGGCAGTCATTGGCGGATCAGGGTTGTATAACTTTCCTGCGTTGAAAAACACCCAATCAATGGAAATCGAAACCCCCTTCGGCATGCCAAGCTCTCCGATCATCACCGGTGAACTCTCCGGACGAAAGGTTGCTTTTTTAGCCCGGCACGGCATCGGGCATGTTTACCTGCCCTCTGAAGTCAATTATCGTGCCAACATTTATGCGTTGAAATCCTTAGGGGTTTCACGTATCGTCAGTATTTCAGCTTGCGGTTCGCTGCGTGAAGACTATTCACCCGGCCATATTGTCATCCCCAACCAACTGGTTGACCTGACCCACAAACGTGAACGCACTTTTTTCGGCGATGGGATTGTGGCACACATCGGTTCTGCCGACCCGTACTGCAAGCAATTATCTGACCTGGCTTACACAGCTTTGCTGGACAGCAGTGCGACAATTCACCGGGGCGGCATCTACATCACCATTGAAGGGCCGCGCTTCTCCACCAAAGCTGAATCCAACCTGTATCGTGAATGGGGTATGTCCATCATCGGCATGACTGCCTGCCCGGAAGCCATGCTGGCACGCGAGGCTGAAATCTGCTACACCACCATGGCGCATGTCACCGATTATGATGTCTGGCATGTCAGCGAAGAGCCTGTCACAGTTGAAATGGTGGTACGCGTCCTGCAGAAAAACACCCAGATCGCTCAGGAATCCATTCAGCGCATGGTGGAAAGACTTCCTGAAGAGAACGACTGCAATGTCTGTCCCCACATCTTAAAAGACGCAGTCATGACCCAGCCGGATAAGATTTCACCTCAAGTCAGAAAAAAGCTGGATATCCTGATCAATAAATATATTTAAAGTGTTTATTTTTCCGACCACAAAAAACGCTAAAAGCGTCCTGCAAAGCCGGCTGTTCCAAATAGCCGCGCTGGTGCTTTTCCTGATGGCAGCCACGCTAACCCTGTCGCCGGCAGTGAAATACCGTTCCTGGAATGCCGACCTGCGTTGGGCGCATTGGGCTGCGTATTTCATTTGGCTGGCCGGCGCCAGCCTCATACACCGCATCACCCTGAAAGAACTTATCGATTGGGACGCGATCATCCTGCCAACCGCGTTCCTGATGGTTGGATGGGGTATGCTGACTATTTGGCGCCTGAGTTTTGTGTTTGGTATCCGCCAAACCCTCTGGTATATCCTCGCCGTCATATTGGGTTGGCTGGTGCTTCGTTCGGAAATATTTCTGGAAACATTGAAGAAGTTTAAATACGTCATCCTGGTGATTGGGCTAATTCTGGCTATTTTGACCTTTTTCTTCGGTACCTATCCAGGGGGAGAAGGTCCCAAGTTATGGCTTGGTTTTAAGGGAATCTATTTTCAGCCCTCTGAACCGCTTAAACTGATTTTGATCATTTACCTGGCGGCTTTCTTCTCAGAAAAGTATTATTTAAAGTTCAATATCCTGCAAACCATCCTGCCAACCCTTATCCTGGTCGTCACGGCCCTCTTCATCCTGATTGGGCAGCGCGATATGGGCACAGCCTTGATCTTCATCGTAATCTACATCGGTATGCTCTATAGCATCTTCGGGAAAAAGCGCATTCTGGGAATTGGAGCCTTCATCATCGGGTTGGCGGCTGTGGTCGGTTATCTGTTTATCGACCTGATCCGCATCCGTTTTCAGGCATGGGTGCAGCCCTGGCTCGATCCGCAATCCGGTTCCTACCAAATTATCCAGTCCATCATTGCCATCGCAGCCGGCGGCATCTTCGGCAGCGGCTTTGGCATCGGTTACCCTGGCCTGGTACCCATTCCCCATTCCGACTTCATCTATGCCTCCATTGTGGAGGAAACCGGTATGATCGGGTCTATCGCCTTGATCAGCTTGTTCGCCATTCTGCTCTTCCGCGGCATGCAAACAGCCATCCGCACCAGCAGCAAGTTCTTCCGCTTTTTGGCTTCCGGAATCAGCATTTTCATCACCTTTCAAACCATCCTGATCATCGGCGGCAACATTCGCCTGCTGCCCATTACCGGTGTTACCCTGCCGTTGATCTCTTACGGCGGCTCCTCATTACTGACTTCCATGCTCTCGATTTTTCTGCTGGTTAAGATCAGTGCATCAGCTAAAACCGAACAAGCCCGTGACCCTCAAGAATTGATGTCTCACCGCAATCTTGCCGCCCTGTTTTCGATTGCGCTGGTACTTTTAACCCTGGTAACAGGTTGGTGGGGCATCATTCATTCCAACGACCTGCAATTACGGCAGGATAATGCCCGCAACCTGATCGCCTCCCGCTATGTAGAGCGAGGTTCTTTCCTAGACCGCAATGGCAATGTGATCACCACTACCAGCGGTTCCGTTGGCCGCTATCAACACGAAATACTCTATCCGAACCTCAGCAATACCATTGGCTATTACGATTACACCTATGGAATCACCGGATTGGAAGCGGAATACAACAACTATCTCAGCGGTCAGGAAGGCTACCCCGTTTTTGATACCTGGTTCAACTACCTGTTGTATGACCAGCCGCTACCGGGCCGCGATATCAAATTGACCCTCGACCTCGACACCCAGAAAATTCTGGATACCATGTTAAAAGGACACCAGGGCGCAGCCGTTGTCATGGACGCCTCCAGCGGTGAAATTTTAGCCCTCACCAGCACACCCGCTTTCAACGCCAATTCGCTTGAAGATAATTGGCAAACCTGGAACGAAGATAGCACATCCCCATTCCTGAACCGCGTTTCACAGGGCGCCTATCCGCTGGGGGAACTGCTGACACCTTTCCTGATTGCGGATAACGCATCCGTGTTAGAAAATAACCTGCAAAGTACCACAACCACCGGCGGGCAAGCACTGTGCGCCGTGGGCGAAAACAATCCCGAGTTGTGGTCCCAGGCAGCCACGCAAGGCTGCCGCAGCGCGTTGAGAGAGATACTGGCAGATAAATCAAGCGATTTGGTCATCCAATCGCTCTCCAAATATGGTTTAAATGCGACCCTTAATATCGGCCTGCCTGTAAATGAAAACCAGGAATTGAACCAAGCCAATAACTGGCAGGAATTGATATACGGAGAGAATCGCATACGTGTCAGCCCGCTGCAGGTTGCTTATGCTTTCAGCGTTTTCAGTAATTCCGGCCAACAGCCCAAACCAACGCTGCTTTCTGCTATGAACACCGTAGAAAATGGTTGGGTTGCTTCGGAAACACCGGAAGGAGCGCAGGTTGTTTCATCCGATACGGCGGAGGATGTCAGCCGCTTGCTAAGCTCGGATGAAATCTCCGGTTGGGAAATATCCGCCCAGGCTCAGGATGAAAACGGAACATACTCCTGGTACGCAGCCGGCACCCCCGCCTTGGGCAGCAATAACCCGTTGGTCATTGTGGTGGTAACCGAAGAAGACAACGCAGAGAACCTGCGTTGGATAGGACGGCAGATTTACAAGTTGGTTACCGAATCGTAAGAATTACGCTGATTTGATTAAGCGGACAAACTTGCGTTTGCCTACCTGCAGAACGCCTTCACTCAACTCCGCATTCCAATCAGTCACCAGCTCTTCGTTCAATTTGACAGCATTCTGGCTGATCATATTGCGACCATCCGTACGGCTTTTAACCATACCGGCTTCCACCAGCACATCCAGACATTTTTGTTCCGGTTTCAGCACAAAATCCTCCATCTCATCCGGGATGGACTTCTGTTGAAACTTAACTTTAAAATCCTGTTCGGCGGCTTGGGCCATTTCATCCCCATAAAATGCGCTGGTGACCTCGGAAGCCAGGGACATCTTGGCATCGCGCGGATGCAAACTGCCCGCTTTCATGGCCTGCTCCATCTCGTCAATTTTTTCCGGTGTCCAACGGGTTACCAGGCGGAAATACACCGGCATGCAGCTGTCCGGAATACTCATCAATTTCCCATACATGTCTTCCGGTGTGGTATTGATGGGTACATGATTGCCCATGGATTTACTCATCTTTTCCACGCCGTCCGTGCCGGGCAGGATGCTGAGACAGATGGCAATATTAGGCTGGGCACCCAATGAGGTCATAACCTTACGAGCAGCTGTGACAATATTAAAAAATTGGTCCGTTCCACCCACCTGCACATCAGCTTTGAGGCTGTAGGCATCGTAGCCCTGCATGACCGCGTATAGGGTTTCGTGCAGATAAACCGCGTCGCCGCGTTCCCAGCGCAGCTTGAATTTCTCCCGGCTTAAAAACTGCTGCACTGTAAAATTCTGCGTGAGGTGAATAATTTCAGCGAAATTCAATTTGGAAAGCCATTCCGAGTTGTAGCGAATGACGGTTTTTTTAGGATCCAGAATACGGAAAGCCTGTTCGGCATAGGTATTGGCGTTTTCGCGAATCTCTTCTTCGGTTAAGATTGGCCGTGTGGCATCCTTATCAGAAGGATCGCCAATCAAGGCAGTGTAATCGCCAATCAGGAAAGTGACCTCGTGTCCAAAATCCTGAAATTGCTGGAGTTTGCGCATGGTCACTGTGTGACCGAGGTGCAAATCCGCTTTGGTGGGATCATAGCCGCAATAAATCTTCAGAGGCCGGTTCTCTTTTTCTGCCTGCACCAATCGCTCATGCAATTCTGCCTGCATAACCTTTTTGACTTCTTCATCGCCGTATTCCGTGCCCTGCATCAGTACGGCTACTTGATCTTCTATGCGCACAATTGCCTCCAAAGTATGAAATAATGCTAGATTATACCAGCCGGCAATGTCCCACAGACACAAAATTTTAAGAAATTCTTACGTGCTATAATCACCGCAGGTTGCTATCATGGAAAGCGTATTAGTACTGAACGCGAATTATGAACCACTGAATATTTGCAACATGCGTAAAGCGGTCTGTCTGATGGTAATGGACAAAGCCCAGTTAGTTATGAATGGTAGGGGTGAAATTCACACCGTGGACCGCTCATTTCCGCGTCCCTCCGTGATCCGCCTGGAGGCTATGGTCCACCGCCCTCACCCCAGGGTGAACCTGACCCGTAAGG
>DHVJ01000034.1 GCA_002412595.1 Anaerolineaceae bacterium UBA5211 | reverse complement strand
AGCGCGCAACCGCTGCGAGCTGCGCGCGGGCGGTTGTGCCTTGTTTGTAGGCGCGGGTGGACCGATGGGGCAGATGCACGTGCAGCGTGCCATCGAGAAAAAGGACGGGCCTGCGGTCATCATCGCCTCGGAATTAAAAAAGGAACGGGCGGATGTTTTGGTGCGGGCCATGGAACCCTTGGCCAAAGCCAAAGGCAAAACTTTCAAGCTGTTCAATCCTTCTGAAACCGACCAATCGCTGGGAGATTTCATTACTGAAGTGACCGGTGAGGGAATGGTGGATGATGCGGTCATCTGCGTACCCGTTGCGCAATTGATGACGGATTCGGCGCGCTTGTTGAAACCCGACGGCATGCTGGTGTGTTTCGCGGGCGTACCCAATGGCACGACTATCAACCTCAACCTCAGCTCAGTTTATCTGGGTAACCAGCAAATCACGGGCACTTCCGGTTCCAGTTTGATGGACCAGGAGGTCATCCTGCGCAAGACGCTGGATGGAGACTTGAACCCCAACCGCTCGGTGGCGGCTATTGGCGGGATGGGGGTCGCGCGCGCGGGTTTGGAGGCGCTCATCAACGGCACCTACGCCGGCAAGATCATCATATTCCCGCAGCTCAACGATTTGCCCTTATTGGGGCTGGAGGAATTGGAACAGCGCTACCCGCGCATCGCGGAAAAATTAGGCGAAAATAATCTGTGGACGGTTGAAGCCGAGCAGGCGTTGATCGAGGAACTTTGGCCGGGGAGCGCGGCTTGAAAAAGAAAATGCAAACCGCCAAGCCAAATCGAACGGTCCAATATACATTGTTGGGCGCGCTGTTGGGACTATACAACGGCGTGTTCTATCACGCGACCGGCACGGCCGACCTGCAGATCGCGGCTGAGCTGTCCGTTCTGGCGGCGCTGGCAACGGTGGCCCTGCGTTCGTGGAAGAAAGGCTTTTCCTTCCTGAAGATATTAAAGGATTTTGCGGTGACAACCGTTACCTACATGATTTTCCTGCTCTCGCTGGCGTTGCGCCAACTGGCCTTGAACGCCGGCGGGCACACATTGATGATCGCGGAATGCACTTTGGCCGGCGCCCTTCTGGGCCTGCTGCTGGCCTGGCAGTGGCAAAGCGGTAAGGAAACCCAAGCATGATCTACACGCTTACCTTGAACCCGGCCCTGGATAAGGAATACCACGTCGCTGAACTGCTGCCCAACGCGGTCTTGCGCGCGTCTTCCGTGAAGATCGATTACGGTGGTAAGGGCTTCAACATTGCACGCATGTTATCCGCGCTGGGTTCAGAGTGTGTTGCGATGGGCTTTGTCGGCGGACATACCGGTCAGGTACTGCGCGCCGGGCTGGAGGGCATCGGTATCCGCACCGACTTTGTGCAGGTGAGCGAGGAAACGCGCACCAATATTAGCATTGTCAACGACCGGGATCGCACCTATTTCAAGGTCAACGAAGCCGGCCCGCTGGTTTCCGAGCAAGAAGTGAAAGAATTGCTTCGTAAGATAGAGGGGCTGGTGCAGCCGGATGATTGGTGGGTGCTGGCGGGCAGTCTGCCGCGCGGTGTACCGGCCGATATCTATGAAAAAATAATCCATCTGATCCAAAGAAAGGGCGCCTGGGCCGTGCTGGATTCCAGTGGCGAGCCTTTCCGCCTGGGCTGCGCGGCCGGGCCTTACCTGATAAAGCCCAATCTAGAGGAAATCGCGCAGATCACTGATTTGAACGTTGGAGATTTTTCCGGTATCAGCCGGGCTGTCAACAGTGTGCATAAACTGGGTGTGAAAAACATCCTTCTGTCAGCCGGCGGCGGAAAAAGCCTGTGCAGCAAGGGCGATCAAATATGGGTCGGGCAGCCGCCTAAAATTGATGAAAAGAACCCCACTGGCGCCGGGGATGCCATGCTGGCGGCCGTCGTGGATCGGCTCAGCCGGGACGCGCCCTTGCAGGATGCCTTCGTGTGGGGGTTGGCTGCCGGTTCCGCGGCGGCTGCTTTGCCGGGCACGGGTATGCCAAGCTGCGCCCAGGTGGAAGCATTAATCGAGCAAGTTGTGATCAGCAAGGAGTAATATGCCCTACGAACAGAAATCATCCCAAGTGTTTGCTTATCCATTGGAGAAAGTCTGGATAGCCGTCATTAGCAGCGTCCAGCATATAGGCGGCAAGGTCGTCCAAAAAGACAAGAAGAATGGCAAACTGATTGCCCAGATGGACAAGAAGTTGTTTGGAAATTATCTGGGGGACCGCAGCCAATTGGAAATCCAATTCACGCCGGAAAACGAGGGTGGCACCCGGATGGATATCTATGCTTTCCCGTTGAACGCGGTCGGGCAGAAATTGATGTTCGGCGCGCGCCCGGGTGTGGTCGATACCATCCTGCGAGTTTTAAACCAGGAACTGGAAGATCGCCTGGCCGGAAAGCCGCCGGCAGAGAGCCTATAAGAAAGGTTCAGTGGGGGGAAACCCCAATTTTTGTGTGATTGTTTCCCCTGGATGGGGAAATTGTGTCGATGTTGAAGAGTTTTTGGGGAAATATCGACACAAAAGGGGAGCAAATGGGGGAGAAGCAAGAAAGCAAAAATCCACTTAATCTAAGTGGATTTTTGCTTATGATTGAAAAACCGGATTATTTGGCTTGCAATTTGCCGGCTAACTCAGCCGCCCAGGCCGCGATGGCGTCCCAATCGCGCAAGTCGGCTGCCGGCAGGTCCTTGAGAAAATGCTTCATCGGAAAACCCAGGTTGGCGGGGTCGAATTTGCCGCCCAATACCTCAACTTCAATCGGCTTGAACCAGGGGAAATTGGCCAGCTCCTTGCTGAATTGCTCGCGGGTTTCTAACCATTCTTTCTCATCGCCCTTGAATGAAGGGCCGGTCGCAAAGACAACCACCGGCATTGTCTTTAACATTTTTTCATGGCGTTTCAGGAACTGCACGGCATGTTTATGCCAGCGGTACATGTAAAGCGGCGCGCCTAAAATCACGGAGTTGTACTCCTTCACTGAGCGCACCTGGCTGGCCTGCTGCATGTCCACATCCAGACCTTTATTTTCCAGCGTTTTGGCTACTGCTTCGGCGACTTCTTTTGTGGAGCCATATTTGGTCGCGTAAGCTAAAAGAATCTTGTTTGCCATTTATTTCTCCCATCCTGATAAATGATTATTCTTTTTTACCTATGTCTGATTCATTATATTCTTCATTCCCAAAAGAGAAGTTGAAATTAGACCGGTTGAATGAAAAGACAGCCTCTTTATTAATAGGTCAAGGATTTTACTAAACTGATATACGATAGTTTGGGTATTTTGGTTGCGTACGGATGGTTCAATTCTGACGGATGATTTTCATGCTCAGCTCAGCTTCCATAAACACGGGCTAACTCTTCACCGCGAAGTACTCTTCCCACACCGGCGGCCAAGGCCTGCATTTCATTTTCGCCCGGGATAATCGTTACCGGGGCGATGAAAGCGATGCGCTCGATGATATTTTGGACGAAAGTATTTGATTGGGCGATGCCGCCGGTCAGGATGATGGCATCGACCGCGCCATTGACGTCCACGGCCAGGCGCGCGGCGCTCTGCGCCACGCTGAGCGCCATGGCGTCCAATACCAGTGCGGCTTGCTGGTCGCCTTCGACGGCCATCTGCTGAACCGCGCGCACATCCGATGTCCCAAAATGCGACATCAGGCCGCCGCGGCGTTGGAGCTTCTTCATCACTTCCGAAAATTCTGCTCCGCCCGCGTACACTTCCTTGAGCAGTTTGTAATTCGGCAGCGCGCCGGCCCGCTCCGGAGAGAAAGGCCCTTCGTCGTCGGAGACCATGTCGATAATGCGGCCCTGGGCGTGCAAACTCAAGGTGATGCCGCCGCCCAAATGGGCCACGATCAGGTTGACCTCGTGGTAATCCACCTGGTTATCCGCGCAGTAGCGCAGGGCTGCAGCGCGCATGTTCAGGTTATGGCCCTGACCGTGGCGTTTGATTTCCTTCAGGCCGGTGATGCGTACCAGGTCAATCATCTCATCCACCGTGACCGGGTCATAGACATAAGCCTTGATACCCAGCGGCTGTGCAATGGCATAGGCAATGCCGGCTGCCAGGTTGGAGGCATGCTGGTTGACCGCATGGTTTTCGAGAATATCCAGCATGTGCGGATTGACCTCGTAAGCACCGGCTGCCAGGGGCGGCAGCAGGCCGCCCCTGGCAGCCACAGCCTGTAACTCTTCTACGGCAAGTCCTCTTTGTTGGAGGATGTTTCTGACCAACGCCAGACGCATGGGCAGTTGGTCGTAAATCACTTTAAATGGCGTCAGTTCTGTGGCGGAATGCTCAATGTTCTCTTGCCACAGCTGCTGTTCACCGGCATACACCGCGATCTTGGTCGAGGTGGAGCCGGGATTGATCACCAGAATTTTATCTTTTGTCATCGTTTTACCTGCTTGCCTTCGGCTGCCACCGCGGCCAGCGCGATGGAAAGGAACTTTTCTTCGCTGGACGAACCGCGCGAGACGATGATGACGGGCACCTTGGCACCCACGATGATGCCGGCCATGACCGATTGGGCGGTAACAGTCCAGGATTTTCCCAGAATATTGCCGGCCGCCAGGTTAGGCACCACCAGCACGTCGAAGTCGCCGCTGTGCGGGCAATGGCTGCCCTTATAGCGCGCGATTTCAGCATCCATGGCTATGTCGTAAGACAGCGGTCCTTCCACAATGCAGTCCGGGATTTCGCCGCTCAGGTTCATCTGTTTGAGCTGATCGGCTTCCACGGTCTCAATCATCTTGGGATTTACTTTTTCAACACCCGCCAGCACGGCAATTTTGGGACAATCGTAGCCCATAGCGCGCAGGGTAGTGACGGCGTTGATGATGATGTTCTTTTTGTCTTCCAGACTGGGGTAAACGATCATACCGCCGTCCGTGTTGACGATCAACTTGGGATAATTGGGCAGTTTGTTGAAGGCCATGTGCGACATGACGCGCCCGGTATGAAGGTCGTTTTCCCTGGCCACCACCGGCTTGAGCAGGTCGCGTGTTTCCATTTTGCCCTTCATCAGGATATTGGCCTTCCCGGCTTTGACCAACGAAACGGCTGCCTGCCCGGCGTTTTCGTCGGAAGCGGCAGTGACGATCTCGAAATCCGCCGGGTCGCCTTCCTGGCTGCGGATCAGCTCGCGGATGATGGGCGCGTTACCCACCAGAATGGCGTCGGCGATGCCTTCGCGCCCGGCCTTCAGCACGGCTTCAATGACGTGCGTGTCTTCTGCCGCGGCTACCGCCAGGACACTCTTGGTCTGGGCTGCGCGTGTTTTTTCAACGATTTCGGAGAAGTCCCGGTACACGAGCTTAAGCCTCCAGCATGGCGGTACCGGCGTCAAATGCGGCCAGGTTCATTTCCTTGGATTTCACCGGCACGTTTTCGGCTACGATCTTCTTCCAATCGATTTTGTCATCCAGCCCCAACAGCTTGACCATCGCGCCCAACAGCACGATGTTCTGCGCACGCATGTTTCCCAGTGACTGCGCGGTTTCCGCGGCCTGGATGAGCTTGATGGAAGGCACTATGGCTTTTAACTGGTCATAAGCTTCGTGCGGGTAAACCGCGTCGCCGGTCAACACTGGCATGGGGTAGATTTCGCGGTCGTCCATGATGAGCGAGCCGCCTGCTTTCAGGTAGGGCAGCGCGCGCAGGGCTTCCACTTTTTCGAAAGAAACAATCAGGTCGGCTTCGCCTATACCCAGATTGGGGGCGTAAACCTTTTCACCGTACTTAATTTGGGTGGTCACACTGCCGCCGCGCTGGCTCATGCCGTGGATTTCGCTCATTTTTACGTCGTAGCCCATTTCTGCCAGTCCGGCCGTGATGATCTTGGAAATCAGGATGGTGCCCTGGCCGCCGACACCCACCAGCAGGATACTTTTGGTCGTCATTATTCACCTACCTTGGAAATTGCGTCGAAATTGCACATCTGCATGCACAGCCCGCAGCCGTTGCAGGCATCCTGGGCGATGACAGCTTTGTTATCTACGAATGAAATAGCCGGGCAGGCAATCTGCAGGCATTTCTTGCAGCCGCGGCATTTTTCCGTGTCAACCTGGCAATATTTGCCGGCGTTGGCGCGTACGACTTCTTTGAGCAGCGCGCAGGGGCGGCTGGTGACGATCACGAAAGGCCCTTCGATCTCACCGGCTTCATCCAAAGCTGCATTAACGGCTTCGAAATCCAGCGGATCGACCACGCGGATGCGCTCGTCGTCGATGTCTGTGGCTCGAATCAGCTTGACCAGGTCGATCATGTGGTTGGGTTCGCCCATCAGGTTGAACTCAGTTCCGGGATTTTGCTGGTGGCCGGTCATGGCGGTGATGTGGTTGTTGAGCACACAGGCCACCACGTTGGCGTTGGAACTGACCACGTCGATGAGCGAGTTCAGGCCGGAATGGAAGAAAGTGGAATCACCTACCATACCGAGTACTTTGCGCGAATCACCTTGCAGCGCCAGCGCCTTGGACAGGCCGATGGTGGAGGACAATCCGGCGCCCATGCACAGCGAGTAATCAGAGGCGCTCAGGGGCGGGTTGGCACCCAGCCCGTAGCAGCCGATGTCGCCGACAGGCACAAAGCGCTTCAGTTTGCGGCTGAGCGCGTAGAAAAAGCCGCGGTGACCGCATCCGGCGCACATCACCGGCGGGCGGGCAGGCGCGTCCAGTTCGACTTCATAAGCCGCTTCCGCGGGGATTCCTAACAACGCTGCGCGCAAGATTTGGGTGTTGAGTTCGCCGCAGATGGGAATGCGCTCCTTGCCGATCACGTGGGTGTAGCCCAAAGCCCGGATTGCGTTTTCCAGGTACGGGTCGTTTTCTTCGATGACATACAGGGTCTCGAATTTCTGCGCGAATTCACTGATGAGCTTGCGCGGCAGCGGGTAGGTCAGGCCTAATTTGAGGTAGGAGACCGTGTCGCCGAAGACCTCGCGGGCATACTGGTATGAAATGCCGCTGGTGATGACGCCCGCGCTGGCGCCGGGGTTGTATTCGGCGTAATTGACCGGACAATCGTTGGCGAAGGCTTCCATTTCGATTAGCAGTTCTTCGCGGGCAACGTGGCGGATGCGCGCGGTGGAAGGTAATAAGGCGAATTTCTGGATGTCGCGCCGGTAGGTTTTCACCGGAACATCCTCACGTTCCTGCAGTTCCACTAGCCCCTTGGAATGGCAGACGCGCGTGGTCATACGAAGCAGCATGGGCACGTCGAAGCGCTCGCTCAACTCGAATGCCAGTTTGGTGAAATCCTTGCATTCCTGCGAATCGGAAGGTTCCAGCAGGCCGATCTTGGCATGCGGGGCATACAGGCGGNNGGTTTTGCGAGCTGTGGCAGCCCGGGTCGTCCGCGCTGACCACCACCAGCCCGCCGTTGACGCCGGCGTAAGCCATGCTGAAGATGGGGTCGGCGGCCACGTTCATGCCCACATGTTTCATGGCAGCCAGAGCGCGCGCGCCGCCGATGGCTGCGCCCGAAGCGATCTCTGCCGCGACCTTTTCATTGCAGGCCCATTGACAGTAAATGTCTTTTTTATATTGAGCCACATTTTCCAGAATTTCCGTGCTGGGAGTGCCCGGGTAAGCCGCCGCTACCGTGCAGCCGGCTTCGTAAGCGCCTCTGGCTACCGCCTCATTTCCACTT
Organism: Anaerolineaceae bacterium UBA5211; assembly: GCA_002412595.1. Classification (GTDB taxonomy): domain Bacteria; phylum Chloroflexota; class Anaerolineae; order Anaerolineales; family Anaerolineaceae; genus Pelolinea. The sequence continues at coordinate 114,676 of DHVJ01000034.1, read as the reverse complement.
AGTATTTGTTTTTCCATTAAATCCGTCTTCTCCTCTTTGTAATTATTTTTATAAACGTCCCGGGAGGGCGTTTCGTTTTACTCGAGAGCGCAGCCAGACTATAAGCTGAGGTCATCACGGAATCGTTCCAGGTGGTAGTGCATTAATTCCTGTGCTTTTTCGTTGTCCTGTTGGGCAACCGCCTGATAAATCTCTTTGTGCATTTCCAGTATCTCCTTGCACATTTTTCGGCTTTCTTCCTTGGGGTATTCGCTTAAATTCGTGCGCAGCAAATCCAGAACGATGCGGCTGAGCACGCGGTTGACGATGCTGAGCACGCCGTTGTGGGCGGAGGCGGTCAACAGTTCGTGGAATTTGATGTCGGTGGTGATGAAGGCGTCCAGATCGTCCGTGACGGCCTGGGCGGATTCCAGGCAGGCCGCCATGGCCGCCAGGTCGGCTTCGGTGCGCCGTTCGGCTGCCCAGCCCACGAAAGCAACTTCGTTTAATTCGCGGTATTCCAGTAATTCCTGATGGCTGATTTGCTTCAAGGAGATCATGTTTTCCAGTGGTTCTTCTACGGTTTCACTGGTGATTTCCTTGACCACGGCCCCGCCACTGCCGGGAATGGTGTGGATGAAGCCGGAACCTTCCAGCATGCGCAGGGCTTCACGGATGGGCGGGCGGCTGCGCTGCATCATCTCCATCATGTTGCGTTCGGAGGGCAGACGGTCACCGGGCTTGAGCTCACCGCTGATGATCATGTCTTTGATCTGATCGTAAATCGCTTCGGATGCCCGCAGGGTTTCCACAGGGGCCAGCTGCACTTCACTCTCAGAAATTTTATGCGTCATGATTTTCCTCTTATTACCTTAAAAAACAAGAATCTTTTCACTTCTTGATCAAATAACCGGCTGTTCCGCCCAGCAGGCATAATACCAACAGGACGTAAAACGCACTCAGGTAGGAGCCGGTGGATACCTGCAGCACGCCTGCCAACGCAGGGCCCAGGAGAGATGCCGGAATGATATTGATGTTGATGATGCTGAAATTGACAGGAAAATTCTTAGGCCCATACATGCGGTTGGCGAACGAAGCACTGGTGGGCGGTACACCGCCATAAGCCATGCCAATCAGGATGAACCCGGCGATTAATAATGGAATACTGGAAGTGGAAAGGGCGATGATCAGTATGCCAATAGCCAAAACCGCGATAGCGGCATCGATGAACATGGTCATATGTTTGCCGATCAGGTCAAAGGCGCTGCCGAAAATGATGCGGCTGGCGCCGTTGGTGACGGAGATCAGCCCGGCCACGGTGGTAGCCAACGCGATGGGCATGCCGATTTCCTGCGCGATGGGCACCGCGTTGCCGATCACGGCCAGCCCGGAAGCGCCCATGAACATGGTAAAAACGGAATAGAGCCAAAAGGAGGGCTGCTTGACCATTTGCTTGTAATCCATGTCAACAACGGGTTGTCCAGCGGTGGATGGATCGGCGGATGCTGAAGGTTTAAATTCCGGCGGATTTTCGCCCACAATATGTGTACTCAAAGCCAGTAGAATGGCTGATATAATACCGAAGAAAATGAAAGTACCCTGCCAGCCCACGATGCCCATCAGGTAAGTGGCCAGGTTCCCCAATAATAAACCACCAAAGCCGAACCCCATCAGTAACGCGCCGGAACAGAATCCCGGCTTATCCGGATACCATTTTGCGAATAATCCCAGCGTGGCATTGTAACCGAGGCCGACCCCGAAACCGCACAGGACGCCGTAGGTCAGGTATATCCCTAACAGGGAGTCGATACGGGTTGCACCCACGAATCCGGAAAGGATGAACAGCGCAGAAAGGTAAAGGGTTTTTCGGAAGGATATTTTTTTAATTAAAATACCGGCAACAATACCCCCCACGCAGAAGGAGGACATCGAGATCGTAAAGATCAGCGAAGTTTGCGAACGCACCCAGCCGAAGGTGGTTTCCAAAGGGGTGATGAACACCGACCAGGCATAGATCAAACCCAGGAACAACATCATGAAGAAGCCGTAAACCAGATACGGCCATCTTTTTACACTTGCATTGGGGACAGAAATTTCCATTAAATAACCTCATATACTGTTAATACCAGTTGATTTTACTGATTGTGCGCCATGCTGTCAATTCTTTTAGGGTTTTTTAGGAAGAAAAACAAGCTTAAAAAAGCATGTTGCGATTTTCGCAATACGCTTAGGATTCCAAATTCAGGTTATAGGATCTTCACTTCTTGTAGGTAGCCTGTACAAGATATGTGGGCTACATACGAATCAGTCGTAGGGCGGTTTTCTACCTGTACTCAGCCCTTTTGAGTAAAACCGCCTTTTCCTTTTGTTGTCATTCTGAGCGGAGCGAAGAATCTCGACCAGCACAATATTTTTCTCAAAAGCCGAGATCCTTCGTTCGTTTCACTCGCTCAGGATGACAAAAGAAATGGATATTGCTTCCCTCGCATATTCTTGTGCGGCAAACATCGAAAATGCCAATTCCTTCTCCTCTTAGAGGAGAAGGTCAAGGAGAGGGGGCTACTTCCGGGTGAGCCGTGATCCTCTTCCCCAAGGGAATTCTGCGCGAACCTCGCACTTGAAAAGCGCGTGCTCGTCAGAATGAAATTGGAGAGGACTTTTTTTGATCGGATTGCTTAGCCCTGGTAGGCGTTGGATGTCACATCGCCGCCCTGACCGGTCCAATTGGTGTGGAAATACTCGCCGCGCGGTTGATCGACACGTTCGTAGGTGTGCGCGCCGAAGTAATCGCGCTGGGCCTGCAGCAGGTTGGCCGGCAGCCAGGCACGCCGGTAACCGTCAAAGAAAGCCAATGCGCTGGACATGGCCGGCGTGGGAATGCCGTACTGCGCAGCTGCGGACACCACCCGGCGCCAGGCCGGTTGAGCGGCAGTGATCTCTGCTTTGAAGTAGGGATCCAGCAGCAGGCTGGCCAGTTCAGGTTGCACTTCATAAGCTTCCTTGATCTTACCCAGGAAAGCCNNGGATGATGCAACCGCCGCGCCACATCAATGCCACCCCGCCGTAATTGAGCTTCCAGCCGTATTCTTCGGCGGCGGCGCGCATGAGCATATAGCCTTGCGTATATGAAATGATTTTTGCGGCGTAAAGCGCGTCGTGCAGGTCGGCCAGGAAAGCCGCTTTGTCGCCCTGAAAGGCCGGCTGCGGGCCGCTGAGTACTTTGGAAGCACGCACGCGCTCGTCTTTCAGCGCGGAAAGTCCGCGGCTGAGCACGGCTTCCACGATCAACGAAAGGGGAATGCCCATCTCCAGCGCGGAAATACCGGTCCATTTACCAGTGCCTTTTTGCCCGGCACTGTCGAGGATTTTATCGACCAACGGTTGGCCGTCAGTGTCCTTATAAGCCAGGATGTTGGCGGTGATCTCAATCAGGTAAGAATCCAGCTTGCCCTTATTCCACCCGGCGAAGATTGCGGCCATTTCATCCGGCCGCATACCCAGACCTTCTTTCATCAGGTGGTAGGCTTCGCCGATCAACTGCATGTCGCCGTATTCAATGCCGTTGTGTACCATCTTGACATAGTGTCCGGCGCCGTTCTCACCGACCCAATCGCAGCAGGGCTGAGGCGGGTCGCCTGCCCGAGCGGCGATGCTTTGGAATATGGGCTGGACCAATGGCCAGGCCTTGGGGGACCCGCCCGGCATGATGGATGGCCCGAAGCGCGCGCCTTCTTCTCCGCCGGAAATGCCCGTGCCGATGAACAGCAACCCTTTGGATTCCAGGTAAGCCGTACGGCGTATGCTGTCGTGGTAATTGGAGTTGCCGCCGTCGATGATGACGTCGCCGGGTTCCAGCAGAGGAATGAGCTGTTCGATGGTATCGTCCACCGGTTGACCGGCTTTAATCATCAGCATCACCAGGCGTGGACGCTTCAATTGACTGACCAATTCTTCGGGCGTCTTCGCCCCACTGATTTTCCGGCCCGCAGCGTTGCCCGCCAAAAATTCTTCTGTTTTAGCAAATGTGCGGTTGTAAACCGCCACGCTGTAGCCATGGTCTTCCATATTCAATACCAGGTTTTGACCCATGACGGCCAACCCGATCAAGCCGATATCTGCTTTTTCCATCTTGAAACTCCTGATAGCTTTCTTATATTATAGATAATCTCTTAAATCGTCTGTATTGTTCATTTATTAGAATGCACTGCCAGCCATTCTTCCCGCAATATGGCATACCACTGCTCGCCCACCCATTCATTTTTCAGCCACATGCTCTGGCGAAAGCAGCCTTCGCAGCGGAAACCCAGATAGGTCAGCAGGTTGATCGAACCCCGGTTGGCGGGATCCACGTTGGCAAATACGCGGTGGACCTGCAAGCTAATGAATAATTTCTCCAACAGGCAGGCAACTGCCTCGCGGGCGTATCCATGCCCTTGAAACGCGGGTGCCAGGGTCATGCCAATTTCAGCTTGTTGGCCGTCATCCGAAATATGAAAAGCGCAATCCCCAATCAATTGCCCGTCTTCCTTTCGCTCCAACGCGATCTGATACCATTGTCCGGGTTGGCCCGGTTCTTGGGATATCATCTCTGCGATAAAGTCCTGAGCTTGTTTGAGCGAAAAAGGCGCCTCCCAGCCCTGGTAGCGAGCCACTTGCGGGTCGGAGCGATAGGTGCTGAATGTCACTGCGTCCTGTGGGCCCAAGGGGCGCAAAATCAAGCGGGCAGTCTCAAACGGCAGATCCATATGTGAACCTTTCTCTTCAATAATTGTATGCCAACCGCCAATATACCGGTTCGATATTGTTAATAAGAATCCGGCCGTTGGGCCGGATTCCTTAGATGAAAAAAGTAAGATGACTTTGCATGCTTACTCTTTGATATGATTCTATACCAAATATGCCCTCGAATTATCAGAAGAGTGTAAAAAAATTTGTTTTTTTAAAAAACCATATCCCAAACAAATCAGGATATGGTTAGCTTTGCGATAAATATGCTCGTTAAAAGAACGCGAAAGCGGATTATTCTTTCTTATCGCGGTCGAAATGCGGAATTTCTTCCGGCAGGTCCAGGCAGATCTCCACAATACCGGAGAATTTTCCATCAACGAAATAAGGTGTCTGGTAAATCAACTGCTTCTGGCCGTTTTTGGTGATGGAGTAGATGTTCTTTGAGGCGGTTTCATAAAGCTTGCGTACTTTGGTTTGAGTGGGTTCCGGGTGGCAAGTGATCGCATTGCGCCCCATGATCTCGTAGCCGCCATCTTTTTCGAACATTTTGGCGGAAGCGTCGTTCATTTGAAGGATGGTGCCGTTCTCGTCGGTAACGGTAATGGCTCCGGGGAATACTTTGTACCAGCTATTGTTTTCCATTTGGATTCTCCGTCTAAGATAAATGATTGAATGGCGTTTATTATAGCTGATGATTTCTTCGGGTTACCAGTAAACGCAAGCGGTGATATTTTGCATGAAAACAGCTGACCAACATCCGCAGAATGTGGTTTAATATAAGGGTAGTTTCATGCGCAATCGTTAAATTTGCTCAAGACAATGCATTTGTCTTGATTATCTATTTAAGGAGAATTTAATGGATGACGAAAAGCGCAAGAAATTAACCCTTGAAAGTCGCATGGTTTACTACCCGCCCGAGCCGGGTTCCATGTCGGTCAGCGACCCGATCTACATGGCCAGCAATTTCCAATATACCCAGGATATTTACCAGCGTGTGATGGATGGCGCGCGCAAAGAAGTCAATATTTACTCGCGCTGCGGCAACCCCAGCGAATATAAATTTGAAGATCAGATGACCTTCATTGAGAACGGCGACAGCTGCCTGGCTACCGCTTCCGGTATGGCGGCTATTGCCACTACCCTGTTCGGTTTGCTGAAAAGCGGCGACCACATTGTTTCGGATTGGACCACTTACAGCACCACACACGAATTTTTGGACCACCGTTTCACCGATTTTGGCGTGGAAACCACTTTTGTGGATTCTTCCGACGCCAGCATGGTTGAATCCGCTTTCCGTCCCAATACCAAAGTGCTGTATTTCGAAACAATCGCCAACCCCACCATGAAGATCTCGGATATTGAGACGATTGTCAAAATGGCGCACAAGCGCGGCATCATCGTGATTTGCGATAACACATTTGCCAGCCCATATGTCTTCCGCCCGTTGGATTGGGGCGCGGATATCTGTCTGGAAAGCGCCACCAAGTTCATTGGCGGCCACAACGACGCTTTGGGCGGCACAATTACGCTCAAAACAGGCCTGCTGCCGGCCGATACGCTCGAGAAGATCCGCTGGTCAACGCTAACCAAGCTGGGAGGCTCGCTTTCTCCCTTTAATGCCTGGCTGTTGCTGCGCGGCATTCAAACCCTGCACGTGCGCGTTGAAAAACAATGCCAGAACGCCATGATCCTGGCCGGATATCTGGAAAAGCACCCCAAGGTGCAGCGTGTGTGGTATCCCGGCCTGCCCTCGCACCCCCAGCATGAGATTGCCAAGAAGCTGCTGCCGAAGTTCGGCGCCATGCTGACCTTCGAGGTGGGCGATGAGAACGCCGCTGTGCGTGTCCTGGATGCCCTGGAATTAAGCACCTTCGGCGCCAGCCTGGGCGGTGTGCGCACCACCACACAAGTGCCGGCCACTATGGCATTTTTGGATGTCCCGCCCGCGCAGAAAGAATTAATGAATATCCGCGATGGCATGATCCGCATCTCAGCTGGATTGGAAGATGCGGACGACTTGATTGCAGATTTTGAAGAGGCGTTAAAACTGTTGTAAAATTGTAAACACAAAGATTTAGAATATAAAAAAAGGACAAATGGCTATATTATCTTGAAAATATGACATTTGTCCTTTATTCTTAAAAATTGTTGCAAGCAGGGGGTGATTCTGTTATCATCGTAATAACGATTGCGCAAACGTATTTCTTGGAGGGCCCTATAAGCACCATTAAGGAAGTAGCTGAAAAAGCCGGCGTATCTGTTTCCACAGTTAGTCATGTCGTTAACGGTACCCGCTATGTCAGCGATGATTTGAAAAATAAAGTGCTGTCAGTGATGGAGTGTCTGGACTATCAGCCGAACCGCATTGCGCGCAGCCTGCGTAAAAAACAAACCAACTCCCTGGGTCTTATTGTGGCGGATATTACCAATCCCTTTTACTCCGAAATTGCTTGGAGTATTGAATACTTGAGCTACATTCAGAATTACAGTGTTATGCTGTGTAATTCTGACGGTGATCCCGAAAAAGAACAGTTTTACATCAATCAGTTAACCCAATGGCAGGTGGATGGCATCATTTTGGTTTCATCGATGATCTTCCCGACAAGAATGATTTCGGTGGGTGATGGCAGCCTGCCGATTATCTTAATCGACCATGATTGCCCCGGATATGATTTTGATACAGTGCTGATTGACGATTTCTATGCTGGCAAGCTGGCTACGGAACACTTGATCCAATTGGGTCATAAACGGATTGCCTGTATCACCGGATCCAAAGAGACCATTCCCAGTTACAAACGGGTTTACGGATATAAAGCTTCATTAGAAGCGCATGGCTTGGTATATGACCCGGCTTTGGTAGTGCGCGGAGATTTTAATATTATCAGCGGTGTGAATTGCACCAACCGCTTGCTCGAAATGGAAAACCGGCCGACTGCGATCTTTGCCTGTAATGATTTGATGGCAATGGGTGTCATGCAATCTGCTTATACTCACGGATTGAAGATCCCCGATGATCTGTCTGTGGTAGGGTTGGATGATATTTATTGGTCAAAATATTCAGTTCCACCTTTGACCACCATAAAATTGCCAGTTCATCAATTGGCAGAGGAAGCCGTAAAGAGTTTCCTCGGCCGTATTGAAAATCCGAACAAAGCTTGCCGAGCGGTAACGCTGGAAGTCCATTTGGAAAATCGTGCTTCAACTGGTCCGCTAAAAATCGATTGACCTCGTAGCGGAGCGATTATTTCTTTAAATTAGATAACTCATGCGAGTTTGGATGAAGGAGGTGGTTCTAGAAGTTGAATTAGAAAGTTTATCGGTAGGAAAATAATGTATCTAAAATTAGAGGAGAAAAAATGAAAGCAAAAAAAATCACTATCTTAAGCCTTTTGGTTATCGGCGCATTATTGTTAGCCGCCTGTGGCGCAGCCGCTGAAGAACCCGCCCCCGCGGAAGAAGCAGTTGTGGAAGATGCTGCACCCGCAGCAGAAGCATCCATGGACGAGGCTCTGCCTGTTGCCGCTGACACCAAGGTTGTTCATATCGTCAACGGTACCTTGGGCGACAAGTCCTTTATTGATTCCGCTCACCGCGGTTTATCCCAGGCAGCCGAAGAATTCGGTTTTGAACTGGTCACCAGCGAAGCCGGCACCGATCCCGCTAAATGGGAACCCGCCTTCATGGATGCCGTTCAGGATCCTGATGTGGACGTTATCGTGCTTGGTACCAGCGATCTGATGGATCTGCTCATGGAGGTTGCTCCCGAATATCCTGAGAAGAAATTCATCATGTTCGACAATCCGATTGACTTCACAGCTGGCGATTTCAGCAATATCTATTCCGTTCAGTACAAGCAGAACGAAGGTTCCTATCTGGCCGGTCTGTATGCTGGTCTGATGAGCGAAAACAAAGTCATCGGCGCAGTTGGCGGCATGGACATCCCCGTAATCAATGACTTCATGATTGGTTACAAACAGGGTGCCATGGATGCTGGCGTTACTGAAGAGAACGTTCTGATTCAATATGCCGGTGGCTGGAGTGATCCTGCCAAAGGTAAAGAACTGGCTCTGACCATGTACCAACAGGGTGCAGATGTTGTCTTCCAGGTTGCTGGCGGCACCGGCGAAGGTGTCTTCTATGCAGCTGAAGAAGCCGGCAAATGGGCTATCGGCGTTGATTCCGACCAAGCTCTGCTCGAAGAGGAAACCAATCCTGAATTGGCAGCGGTTATCTTGACCTCCATGCTCAAGAACGTTGACAAATCCCTCTACCGCGCCATGAAACTGTACTTCGAAGGCACCCTCGCTTTCGGCACCAATGAAAACCTGGGTATTCCTGATGGTGTGGGTTTGGCCTACAATGATTACTACACTGCCAATACTCCCCAAGAAGTTCAGGACAAAATCGCAGAAGCAGAACAGGCTGTGATTGCTGGCGACATCGTTGTCGAAACCGTTTTCTAAGATTTAGTCTCAATTAGGGCAGGGAAATTTTCCCTGCCCTTTCCCTATTCTGGTATTGGAGAATTTTTATGCAGCCAATAATTGAAATGAAAAATATCGTAAAAATTTACGATAACGGTGTGGTTGCCAATAACGGTGTGAATTTTGTGGTTAACAAAGGGGAAATTCACGCGCTGGTTGGTGAGAATGGCGCCGGTAAATCCACCCTAATGAAGATCCTCTATGGAATTGAACAACCCACAGATGGTGAGATCATTTTGAACGGGGAAAGTGTTACATTTAAATCCTCCCTGGATGCGATTGACCATAAAATCGGCATGGTTCACCAGAACTTTATGTTGGTACCCTCATTTACTGTTGCGTCCAACGTAGTCCTGGGCAGCGAGCCGTTGAAAAAAGGATTAATCGATCGCGAAAAAGTCCTTCAAGTAACGCAGGAATTATCCGACCAATTCGGTCTTTTTGTACAACCTGACGCGATTGTGGACAGCATTAATGTTGGCCAGCGCCAGCGTGTTGAAATTCTGAAAACGCTCTATCGAAAAGCAGAAATTCTCATCTTGGATGAACCTACTGCTGTGCTGACCCCGCAGGAGACCCAGGATTTGTTCAAAGCAATCCGCACATTGGTGCAGCAGGGCAAGACGGTAATTTTTATTACCCATAAGTTGCGCGAAGTAAAAGAAATTTCTGATCGTGTAACGGTAATGCGCCATGGAAAGATGATCGGCACCGTTGATACAAAAGATGTTACGCGCGAGCAAATGGCAAATATGATGGTTGGCCGTGAAGTGTTCCTGAACATTACCAAGCCCGAAATGAAGCGTGCTGAGAAACGCATGGAAATCAAGAACATTTCCTTCATCTCTGACACCGGTCGGCCTGTTCTGAGAGATGTGAGCTTCAACTTGTATGCCGGAGAGATATTGGGAATTGCCGGTGTAGAAGGCAATGGCCAAACAGAATTGGTTGAGGTGCTGACCGGTTTGAAGAAATCAGCCGGCGGCAGTGTAATTGTTAAAGATGAAGAAATCCTTGACCATTCTCCCAGAGATATACGCCAGAAAGGCATCGCGCATATTCCGGAAGACCGCTTGACCAATGGTGTGGCGGTCCGGGCGTCTATTGAAGAAAACCTGATTGTTGATCGTTATTTCCGTGCGCCGTATAAAAAAGGCTTCATGCTCGATTACAAACTGGTCGATAGCAAAAGCAACGAATTGATCAAGCAATTTGGCATTCTGACTCCCAATGCGAAGCTGCCGGTCGGCTCACTTTCAGGCGGTAATATGCAGAAAGTGATTGTTGCCCGTGAGTTTTCCTCCAACCCCTATGTCTTAATTGCTTCGCAGCCGACCCGCGGTATTGATGTGGGTGCGACGGAATTTATCCGTGAAGAGTTGGTGAAAATTCGCACAAGCGGCTGCGCCATCCTGCTAGTCTCTGCGGACCTGGGCGAAGTGATGAGCCTTTCCGACCGTATTGTGACCTTGTATGAAGGCAAGATCACCGGTGTGTTCCCGAAAGCAGCTGAAGTTAGCGAGGAAGAGCTGGGCTTGTATATGCTGGGCATAAAGCAGCAAACCTACGAAGAGATGGAGAAGTTCCTATGAAATCTTTCTTTAAATCAAAAGGCTTCCGTGAATTTTTGCGCATTGTCCTGGCCCTTGTCATTGGATTGACTTTAGGGTTCATTATCACCCTGTTTGTATCTGAGGACCCGATCAATGCTTACAAATCATTACTGCTAGGACCGCTTACGCGCTTGAACCGTATTGGCGACTGGCTGGAAGAATCCCTGACACTCATTCTGCTGGGTTTGACCATCTGTATTGTTTTCAACGCCAGCCAGTGGTACATCGGTGTTGAAGGTCAGATGATTTTAGGCGCCCTGGCTTCTGGCTGCGTGGCTTTGTATGTTCCACTGCCGCCATTTCCAAGGATTTTGCTGGCTTTTTTGGCTGCCATGATTGTGGGCGCGTTATGGGGCTTAATTCCCGCGTTGTTGAAAGCGTATTACAACGCTAATGAGTTGGTGACTTCGTTGATGCTCAATACAGTGGCGCTGAAGCTGTTTGAGTATGTGTTGAAAAATTTCATCATGCACGAAAAATCCCGCTCGGTCAGCTCTGATTACATCGGCAAAGAATTCCGCCTGGGGACTTTTATCCCGGACTGGCCGTTCTTACATAACATTCGGGAATTGTGGATGAAGCAGACCAATGTAACGGTGATGGTTTATGTGGTCATCGCTGCCGTCATTGTGGTTTACTACCTGCTGTATAAAACCCCCTTCGGTTATGAGCTGCGCACGGTCGGTTTGAACGCCAAGTTCGCGCGTTATGGTGGCATTAACGTCAACAAGACCATCATCCTCTCCATCATGGTCAGCGGCATCTTCGCCGGTTTGGCCGGTGTGCACATCACCCTGGCTATCCATAACCGCTTAATTTCCAACATGACATCCGGATTGGGTTTTGAAGGTATCAATATTGCTATTCTGGCCGGAAATAACCCGCTGGGCGTGCCTATCGCAGGCTTGTTGTATGGCTACCTGCGCGCAGGCGCGGACGTGATGGAACGCTCATCGGATGTGTCGCGGGAACTGGTTTACGTTATTCAGGCCATGGTGTTGCTGCTGGTTACGGCGGAAAGATTGCTGCCGGTAGTCAAAACCAGAATTGCAGAGCATCAGGAAGAAACCGGAAATGGTTCTGCCGGCCACGTAAAACAAATAGAAGAAAAAGGAGATACTCATGTCAATTGAACTTGTTATCAAGAGTATTTTCAGTTCGCTTTTTATCGCAAGCGTAATTCGCATTAGTACACCAATTATCTTCCCAGCCATGGGCGGCCTGGTCGCAACTGCTGCCGGTGTGCCCAACATGGCCTTGGAAGGTATCATGAATGTGGGCGCCTTCACAGGCGTGATGGTTTCGGCCTATACGGGCAATGTCTGGCTGGCAATCTTGGCCGGTATGGTTGCGGGTATCATGATGGCTTTATTGTTGGGTGTATTTCACCTTCACTTCAAGTCGGACCTCTTTATAGCCGGTTTGGCAGTGAACCTGATGTCTTCAGGCGGAACGGTTTTCCTGCTCTACATTCTGACCGGTGACAAAGGCAACTCTTCAAATTTGAGAAGTCTGTCGGTCCCGAATATCGATATTCCACTCATCAAAGATATTCCCTTCCTGGGTGATATCTTGAGCGGACATCCGGTATTCACATACCTGGCTTTCCTGTCTGTTTTCCTGGTCTATATTTTTCTCTATCGCACACGCTTTGGCACGCATCTGCGTGCTGTCGGCGAAAACCCGGAAGCTGCCACCACTCTGGGTATCAATGTGACCCGCACCCGCTTGATCGCGCTGGCCATCAGTGGTGTTTTAGCTTCATTGGGCGGGATGAACCTGTCCATGGCTTACCTGCAGCTTTTCCAAAAAGAAATGGCTGCCGGCCGCGGCTGGATTGGTATTGCAGCGGTCCACCTGGGCGCTTACAAACCTGTGGGTGTTATGTTAGCCTCCATGCTGTTCGGCTTCGCGGACGCGATTTCCAACCAGTTGGGTTCTTTGAACATCCCCTCCCAATTGGTCCAAATGATTCCTTATGCAACCACGGTCGTAGCCTTAGCGGTATATGCTATCCAACAACGGCAATCTGCTCTGGATCGAATGAAGAAGTACCAGAAAGAACACACTGATTCATTAGCTGCGGAAGCTTCCAATGTGGAATAAATGGTGCTTAGATTTGGGTTAAAAGATGAATAAAAAAATAATTAAGAACTGTGATCTCCTCAGCTTTACAAAGGGGAAAGCTGAGGTCCTCACAGGACAGGATATCCTGATTGAGGGAGACCACATTCAGGCTATCGGAACATCCGGTTCGTTAGAATTTGAGCCAGATGTTGAAAATATTCCAGCGGACGGCTTATTAGCCGTCCCTGGTTTTATTAACACCCATGCGCATGTGCCTATGGTGCTCTTTCGTAATCTGGCGGAAGATGTAACCCCTTCGGTCTGGTTCAATGATTACGTCTGGCCGATGGAATCTAACCTGACCGAAGAAGATGTATATTGGGGCGCGCAGTTGGGCATGGCGGAGATGATTGAAAATGGTGTCACCTGTGTGGCCGACCATTATTTTTACATGGATGAGATTGCCCGCTCGATTGAGGAGAGCGGCATGCGCGCCAACCTGGCCTGGGCTGTTTTCGGGCATGAAGGGGAAGAAAAGGTTGACCAGACTGTGGAGTTTATTAAACGCTGGCAAAGTAAGGCCGATGGCCGTATCACCACTTGGTTGGGACCGCATGCACCTTATACCACCAGCCCAGAATTTTTAGCTATGTGTGCTGAAAAAGCTGCTGAAAATAAAGTTGGTATTCACATCCATGTTTCTGAAACAGTAGCCCAGGTTAAGCTGAGTTTAGAAGAATTCGGCATCACTCCAGTTAAGCTGCTGCAGGAAGCCGGTGTTTTTGAAGTGCCCACTATCCTGGCCCACTGCGTATTCCCGCAGGAAGATGATTTGGATATTTTAGCGGCGGCGGAAACCGGCGTGGCTGTGGCTCCCCGCACTTATATGAAACACGGAACCGGGCTTGCTCCCATTGACCAATACTGGGAACGCTCCATTCCATTCGGTCTGGCCACAGACGGCGCGGCATCCAACAACACCATGGACATTATGGAACAAATGCGTCTGATGACCCTTTACAGTAAATACAAGACAGGCGACCCAACCCAGATGACTATGGAGCAGGTAGTGGAAATTGCTTTCCGCTCCAGCGCAAAAGTGATGCACATGGATGGAAAGATTGGTGAGTTGAAGCCGGGTTTGCTGGCGGATATCACCCTGCTGCGCCAGGACGGTCTGCATGCCACACCCAAAGCCAATGCTTTGGCGTCGTTGATTTATTGCCTGCGCGCTACCGATGTGGACACTGTTCTGTGTAATGGTAAAGTGCTGATGCAGGGACGCCAGTTGTTGACCCTGGATAAGGAACGCATTCGGAAGGAAGTACAAAGCCGTCTGCACCGTTTGAGCCAACGAGTTCCGGGTGCGCGTATTGCCTATTATCCAGCTTGATCAATTTATTGTTAAAAAGGAAAATCTTTAGATGAAGCAAAAAGTAATTTTAGATGTGGATACCGGCTGCGACGATGCAGTAGCCATGCTGCTGGCGGGGCATCATGCGGATACCGAACTGGTAGCGGCCCTGCCCGTGCACGGCAATGCTCCGCTGGCACAGACCCTGGATAACACCCTGCGTCTGTTGTGCGCGGGAAAACTGGAGCATGTGCCCGTATATGTGGGCGCAGATTATCCCCTGATTGGCCCCATTATTGCCGGCGACGGCGATCAAATCATAAAATTACCCTTCCCTGAAGCGACTATTCAACCGCAGGAAAAACATGCGGTTAATTTTTTGATTGATTATTATATGAGCGGTGAAGGTAAAGACACCATATACATGCCGGTTGGCCCGCTGACTAACCTGGCGCTGGCGCTGCGCATTGAACCGCGCCTGAAACAAGCCATCCCTCAGATTGTCACCATGGGCGGGGCTTACGCGACCTCTTTCGCGGAATTTAACATCCGTGCGGATCCGGAAGCTGCATTCATTGCGTACACTTCCGGCATTCCTATCAAAATGATCGGCTTGGAAGTGACAGATGTTGCGAAAGTCATGCAAAGCGATGTGGATAGCATCCGTGCCATTCAAACCCCCTGGGCATCCGCGGCAGCCGATATCATGGAAATTGTAGTGGATATCCATACAAAACACTTTGGAAAAGAAGGCGGCATCATTTTTGATGCTTGCGCAGTAGCTGCTGTAATTGAACCCAGTGTAGTCAAAACTGAACCGATGCATGTGGACATTGAATTGACCGGTACATATACCCGCGGCTGCACGGTAGCGCCGCGCGGTTTTGATGCCCAGCCTGCCAACATGGATGTAGGCGTCAGCATTGACCGCGAGCGTTTCATCGAAATCATGCATGAAGGCCTGATGTAATCGGATATAACCATGGCTGAGATTACTTATTTCGAAGCGGCCGGTCCTGTGAATACCCAGCAGACTTTGCAAATTGCGCGTGCGCGTTATTTGCAGGGCGGCATTGATGCGATTGTGCTGGCATCTTCATACGGCGAAACAGCCCGCAAGGCAGTCGAAATCTTCAAAGATTGCGGTGTAAATTTACTGGTAGTGGGTGAGGTACTGGATGGACAGCAAAGTCCAGGCGTGCCGGAACAGGAATATCTGCGCGGGTTGGGGCATCATGTGATTTGGGGCACAACCCTGGGCGGTATGAGCACCTTCACACGTGAGCCTGCCGCTGGTCTGGTGGCGGATGCCTACCGGCGCGTTAGCGAAGGGTTTAAAGTGGTGTGTGAGATCACTCTGATTGCCGGCAGCCAGGGATATCTGCAGACCGGGCAAAAGGTTATCGCGATTGCCGGAACGCACCGCGGGTCGGATACCGCGGTGGTCGCGAATGCGGCTTCTTTTATTAATTTTAAAAAATTTGAAATCAACGAAATTCTCTGCAAGCCTTACCAGCGCGCTAATGAATAAGCCCAACTAAGTTTTATAAAAATGAACAGAGATTTAGTGTTCTGTTCATTTTTTATTCTGAATTATGGGAAGATCATGCAAAACGAAAATATTGAAATTACTGAAAGCAAACAAAAAGTCTCTTCTGTTGTAATCCTGCGGACCGTTTATCATTCACTGGCACACTTTTCCAACGACCTGTTTCTGGCGTTCTTTGCCCCCACGCTTCCGGTACTGATCACGAGTATGCACCTGCTGAAAGTGCAGGCGGGTATATTGAACCTGGGCATGGAATTAATGGCGCTGACTATGCCGCTGGTGGGCCACCTGGCTGACAAGAAGGATATTCGCAAATACATGTTCCTGACCCCGGCCATCACGGCCCTGTGTATGAGTTCGCTGACCCTGATCCCAAATTTTTATATGCTCTTTATGGTCCTGCTGATTGGCGGTTTGAGCATCTATTTCTATCACGCTATCGGACCGGCCGATATTGGCCAGGTGAGTGAGAAATCTTTGGGCAGTACCCTGGCCATTTGGAATATCGCCGGCCAGGTCGGTTTCATGGTTGGACCGTTGGTGATTACGGCCATTCTGACCAACGCCGCATTCGATAAACTGCCTTATCTGTTTCTCGTGGGCGTTTTTCTCTCCATCGTTTTATTTTTTCTCTGGAGAAAAATGCCGCAGGCGGAAAATATCGCTCCTGTGGAAAAAGACCAGCAGCGCAAACTGGACAGCGCGGCTCGCAAAGGTTTGGTGCGCCAGTTTATCCCCATCGTAGGTATTTCCATCACCAACTCGCTGATCCGGGCCAGCGCCTATGCTTATCTGCCGGTTTATATTGTGGAAAAAGGCGGCAGCTTATGGATGTCCGGCCTGGCAGTCTCAATTTATTTTGGCGCCGGCGTGCTGGGTAATTACATCGGCGGTGTGCTGTATGACCGCATCGGATCCAAATGGACCACCGCTATTTCACTGCTTGGATTTTCGCTTTCATTTACCACTACCATTTTTACCAGTGGTTTTGGCCAATTAGCGTTGATTGCCGTAATGGGTGTGTTTGGCTTTATGCTGATGCCAACGTTGATGGCTATGCTGCAGAAGAATAATCCGCAGGACCGCTCATTGACCAATGGCCTATTCCTGGGTTTTACTTATTCCATCACAGCCCTGGGCAGTGTGGCGGTGGGGTATATGCTTGACCATTTTGCCACCCAATCTGTGTTTTTGCTCAACGCGGCAGTGGGATTGACCTCACTATTATTTGTGCCTTTCTTGGTTGAACATTTTCCGACTAAACCATTATCCCAACCGACTGAAAATTAATCCAACTTTCCCCAATAAGTTTTAAAGACTGCCCGCCGAAAAAGCGGGCAGTCTTTTTTTGTTTTTACCTTGACAAAAATCACATGCTGCTTAAAATAAGGTAAGCCTAAAATAAATAATATAAAAATAGAAGGTAACCCTAAAATGGTTGAAGCGCCTGTCAGGACAATTTCAGAAAGTACCCAGATGTACCTCGTGAAAATCAAACGTTTGGAAGAGGAAATGAACCCGGTTCCTTTGTCTTTTCTGGCTGACTCGCTCTGTATTTCACCGGTATCGGTAAATGAAATGTGCCGGAAAATGCAGGAACAGGATTTGATTGAGTACCAGCCGTACAAAGGGGCCAGTTTGACCCCAGTTGGGAACCAGGAAGCATTGCGCATCTTGCGCCGCCACCGTCTGTGGGAAGTGTTTTTGGTGGATCACCTGCGTTTCAACCTCGAGCAGGCGCATGAAATGGCGGATGCACTGGAACATGCCACTTCACGGGAGCTGGCCGACCGCCTGGATTTCTTTTTGGGAAATCCACGAGTTAGCCCGGACGGGAAAGATATCCCGACGGGAGATAGCGATCCGGTAAAAATTGCCACCTATCCATTGACTTCATTATCGGTCGGCCAAAGCGGTTATTGTTTTCTGGATGAAGTGGAAGAGCATGTGAGTGAATTTTTAATCCAATCTGGCCTTCATCAGGGTCAGGCAATCACCCTCGCGGGCAAAACCAATGAACAATTTTTGCTTCAAGTCGGGAAAGCTTATCTCAGCTTCAGCCCGGCAATTGCACAGACGATCCAGGTGATCAAAGCCAAACCTGAAAGTGGGACCAGCATCGAGGTTCAACCCATCGAACAGGAAGTAAATCGGAAAAAGGAGAATAAAGTGAGTGAACCAAAAGAAGTGACAGCGATATCGCAGATTTCGCTGGATCAATTAAAAGTGGGGCAGAAGGGCACTGTTGTCAGTGTTTCCGGTAAAGGGCCGGTGAAACAACGCATGATGGACATGGGCCTGGTACCCGGAAGCCTGGTTGAAGTAGTGCGCGTGGCGCCATTGGGCGACCCCATGGAACTCAAATTGAAAGGATACAACCTGTCGCTGCGCCGCAACGAGGCCAAATCCATCCTGGTTGAATTGAATGCAGGAGAGTGAAAATGCCTCTTTCAATGGCAAACGCAGGAGAAAGAATGGTGGTTACCGGTGTTCAGGGCGGCTGTGGAATACGTAAACGTATGGCAGACCTGGGGTTGAATATCGGCATGGATGTGACCGTTGTGCATTCGGATTGCAGCGGTCCCCTGCTGGTGGAACTGAAAGGTACGCGTTACGCTATTGGACGGGGATTGGCGCACCATATTTTTGTAGAACCGGCTGCGCAATCCCGGCATTTATAAATGATAAGGAGTTATGACGCATGGAAAAATTTACTGTTGCTTTGGCAGGCAATCCCAATTGCGGGAAAACCTCCATCTTTAATCAACTAACCAAATCTCATCAGCATGTGGGTAACTGGCCCGGTAAAACTGTGGAGAAGAAAGAGGGTACTTTCGAACACAAAGGCCGCAAAATTACGGTGGTGGACTTGCCGGGAACATACAGCCTTTCCGCTTTTTCGATTGAGGAGGTCATTGCCCGGGATTTCATCATGAAAGAGAAACCGGATGTGGTTGTCACGGTTCTGGATGCCACCAATCTGGAACGGAATCTGTATCTGGCAGTGCAAATCCTGGAATTGGGTGCCAGCCTGATTGTTGATTTGAACATGAGTGACCTGGCGGAAACCAATGGTCTGGAGATTGACACGGCAAAATTGGGTGCGGCACTTCAATCTAGCGTGGTGGAAACAGTAGCAAATAAAGGCACAGGATTAGAAGCCCTCAAGGATGAAATCCTGGCATATATGAACTGAGAGGAAATTAACATGGTAGTCAATCAAATCAGAGAGGGTTGTTTTCAAATCGATTATGGGGATGTGCTTGAAAAAGAGATTGCAAAGTTGGAAGCTACCATCGAGAAAACTGGCGAGGTCATTGTTGACCACAGTCATCGCTGGCTGGCAATCAAATTATTGGAAAATGACGCAGAAATTATCGAAAAATTTGAAAAATCCGAGGCTGGCCGCAAAGTGTTGGCTGCGCAGCAAAAAAGCTACGCTTACCTGAACGACCGTTTTGGGGAAGATGTGGATACACTCTTCGCAGATAAGCGTTATGGCTGGATCCACGCGCTGATTAAGGAAACAGTCAAGGAAAACAGCGTGGAAGAATTGTCCACCAGCGATAAGATTGACAAAGTGGTGACCAACCGTTACCTGGGTATCCCCATTTTCATGGCCATGATGTGGATTGTGTTCAAGGTCACCACAGACATCGCCGGCCCGTTTATGGACTGGGTTGATATGGTCATCAGCGGTCCGCTGTCTAATTGGATTGTCAGCATTTTAGGCTGGCTGGGTTTGGGCGGGACCTGGGTGGAGAGCTTGTTCATCGACGGAATTGTGGCCGGTGTGGGCGGTGTGATGGTGTTTGTGCCTGTGATGCTGGCGTTATATTTCTCCCTGGCGATTTTGGAGGATTCGGGTTATATGGCGCGGGCAGCGTTTGTAATGGATCGCTTCATGCATGCCCTGGGCTTGCACGGCAAGAGTTTCCTGTGCATGATCGTGGGCTTCGGCTGCACAGTACCGGCCTGTTACGCCACTCGCACGCTCGAAAACGAGAAAGATCGTATCTTGACCGGACTTCTGGTGCCTTTCATGAGCTGCGGTGCCAGGTTACCGGTTTATGTGTTGTTTGCTTCCGTCTTTTTCCCAAAGAATAGCAACACGGTTGTCTTCTTGTTATACCTGACTGGTATTCTGGTGGCGGTCCTTCTAGGATTGATCCTCAGTAAGACGCTGTTCAAGAGCGAAGGTTCGGCTCCCTTTGTGATGGAATTGCCCGCTTATCGTATGCCGACTGCCAAAAATATCTGGTTTCACATGTGGGAACGCACCTCATCGTTTGTAAAGAAAGCCTTTTCTATTATTATGATCACCAGCATTGTATTGTGGTTTACTATGATGATCCCGGTGGATGGCGGCAAGTTTGCCGAATCCGATATCTCCTCCAGCGGCTTTGCTTCGGCCAGCGAGGCGATCTCGCCCGTTTTTGGCCCGGCCGGATTTGGCAGTTGGCAGGCGACAGGTTCTCTGATCACCGGTTTTGTGGCCAAAGAGGTGATTGTCAGCTCGATGGCCCAAATCTTTGAGGTGGAAGAGAGCGCCGAGGAAGATGTTGTGCAAACCACCTTCCTGGGGGATGTGCGCGATATTGTGGTGGGATTCTTTGAGGCGACGGTGGATACGCTCAAATCCATTCCGCTCATTGTCGGGATAAACCTCTTCTCTGAGGAAGAAGAGGAGGAATTGCCGCAACTGAACACCGCAGTTGCCCAGCATTTTGAAGCAGTCAGCGGCGGGCATGGCGCACTTGCCAGCGTGGCTTTCATGGTGTTTGTCCTGCTATACACGCCCTGTATGGTGGCAGTAGCCGCCCAGCGGCATGAGTTCGGTAATAAATGGACGCTGTTCAGCATGGTCATGCAAATGTCTGTAGCCTGGATTGCGGCTGTGGTTATCTTCCAGGGCGGCCTGGCTTTGGGCTTGGGATAGACTTGCCCGAAGAGTGGTTCAGTTTTGAATAAAGCGTGGAGAAATCCACGCTTTATCTTTATAAATTATTAACATGAAATTTATCATTCTCGTTTATATAATAAAACATAAGGATAAGGAGTTCGGTATTGAATTAGAAAGATGTTGTTAAGGGGTGGTCTATTAAACGAGTAATCAGGAGAAAAATTATGAACAAATTTCCCAAAATGATTAAAACGTTGATCCCTTCTATCGTTATGATTCTCATTCTCAGTGCTTTTTCCAGCCCGGCAGGATTCCAAACAGATGCGGCTAAATTACAGGCGGATAGTACGGTTCCGGCGGAAGTGGTTCCCAATGGCATTACCAAAGATGAAATTGATACTTCCTTGACCGCTTATATGAAAATGGCTAAAGGAGATTCCCTGCGATTGGGTATTCTGGAACGACCTTTCAGTGAAACGGACATGGAATATCATCCTGAGACGGATTTGATAAGCATTATGGTCTCGGAGGATGATAATTTTTACTATTTCTCTATCGAAGTGAATGACATTGACGATACAGCCGGCTATCCTTCAGCGAATTATGACTTAGAGTTCGATACGGATAAAGATCTGAAAGGCGATTTTATTCTGTGGGCAGCAGGGGATGGCAGCACGGATTGGAACCAAGAGGGTGTTGCTCTCCTTCAAGACAACAATAACGATGTGGGCGGCGTCACAGCCGTGATTCCCGACCCTGATGCAGGCGATGGCTATGAAACTGTTTTGTTCTCCAGCGAAGTGTTGGATGAACCGGATATGGCCTGGAAGCGGGTGGACCCCGACATGCCCAATGTAGTGCAGCTGGCCATTAAGAAAACCGTTTTGACCGGCGGCCAGTTTTATTGGAAAGCTTGGGCCGACGGAAGTGTAGCTGAGCCGGGCCAGTACGACTACAATGATTTTTACAGTGATGCAGAAGCTGGCTCACCGGATCTGGATAGCGCGGACTATCCGGTCAAACAGCTCAACCTGTTGGACAGCACCTGCTGGTCGGCTTATGGATTCCAACCACGGGAAATGACCGGCGGCTGTTATAAAGCTCCGCAGCAGGTGAAACAGAAACATGTTGCTCCACCACCAGCCACATAATACTTGAGCACTTTCACAGAAAGAAGGACGCTGATTAATTCAGCGTCCTTTTTCGTTCACATGCTTACCGGGAAACGGATTTCCGTTTCAGCGACGATGGAGGGGTTCGCACTGGGATCGTTGAGATAATATTCGTACGCGACACCGCTGGGATCGTAATGGTTGACTTTCGCCCATTCTGTTAACGCATTGTAAGCTGGTTCCACCGTGTCGTATGCGCCGTGGTGAATGGTGGAAACAAACTTCCCGGCCGGGATTTCCAGACATTTAATGTCTCCCTTGTCTGGTAATTTGTGCGCTACCTGAAAACCGGCCTCCACATCCAATGCGCTCATATCCAGGTTGTAATAAGCACCGAAAGGCATGCCTGCTGGTGCTTGGCCTAATTCGTTGAGGTAAGCTATGATGCCGCCGAAAGCCATGTCAAAGAATTCGGGTAGTTTTTCCACCGGAAGTACGCTGCGAATAACTAAAACCGGTTGTGCAGGCAGATCGAGCAACTTGAATTCGTATTCCATATTTTCCTCCTGGGCAATCTTGGTCTGTATTCCTGTTCTGCTCTATGGTAACAGCCTGTAAACGAGAAGTGTGGGTGAAAAATGGATTAATTTTATACAGGACAAAATAAATAGAAAATAATGATATGTATCCTGTCTGGTTGTGATAGAATTAATTGCTTGTAAAAGTAGTTCTAGAAAAAAAGAAGTGTTCTTTTGATTTGGAACCAAATTGTTGTCAAGCTTTAAAATATTAAGAAAGGAGTTCCAAATCATGTCCGAAAAAGAACAAGGCACCGTGAAATGGTTCAATGGCTCAAAAGGCTATGGTTTCATTGCTCGTGACACCGGCGAAGATGTCTTTGTCCATTACAGTGCTATCCTTGCTGACGGTTACCGCTCTCTGGAAGAAGGACAGCGGGTTGAATTCGTGGTCACGCAGGGCGACAAAGGCCCTCAGGCTTCCGAAGTAATACTTGTAAGCTAACCAACAAGCAAACATACTAAGGGCGGTAATTCAATTACCGCCTTTACTGGTTTAAACAACTAATTTATAAAACTTCCTGCTGAACCTGCCTGGCGTCGGGTGCAAACAAGCGGATGTAAGCTTGAATATCAGCGAAATGTTCTTTGATTTGGCGCGGCCTTATCCCGGCGGGTGCGTAAACGACAAACATCACCCGCCGCGTTTCGCGCTGAATGCGCGTGCGGCTGTCTGGACCGTAGATCACGCTGGAAATGATACCCTGACTGTCGGCCATACACATATCATTTTCCTTCAAGGCTTGCTCGGTTCCATTCATTAATGTATAGTGCTGCCCGGTGTGCGCATTGCTCACCAGCAGGGGCATTAGCAAACTGTCCAGGTCGTGCCCGGCAGACTGCGCAGAGCCTCTTTATTTGGATATCCTTCCCGCAGGGAACTCTCTAAATCTGTTTTCAGCTGAATTAATTCATCACAGCTTTTTGGGTTGCTTACCTGCTCCATGATCAGGATGCCCACAGCTGCGTCCGGGTTTTCTTTATGGAATGTTTCTGAGATGGTTATTGGATATTCTGCCATTTTGCCTCCGAGAAAACTTTTTGAGTTGAAATCCCGTGATGAATTTGCGAATCAGGATCGCCTGCATAAATATACTTCATGTGTTTGACTTTGATAGAGTTTTGTTAATCTTTGATTAAACAGGTATCTTTTCGGCAATGAAAATGTTAGTATAAATATACAAATTTGAATGAAAGGAGAATAATCATGAGACTCACACCCCCCACCAAGAATGTGTATTGGATTGCGACTGTCTTAGCGGTTTTAGGTTTGCTTGGCATGCTGGTTAGCATTCCCTTCGTTTCCGCATATGCAGTCTGGTTTGTTGTCGTGGCCTTCGTCCTGCTTTGGCTGGGCGTATCCATGAAAGGTTTCTAAATAATTAAAATCTAATTTATTAATGTATTATTGAAAAACCGCTCCCGTCGATAAACTCGAGGAGCGGTTTTTGTTTTGCATCTTAGCGGTAAGGCTATTTTTCCAACCATAAAATTCCGGTGCATTCCGGCAGGATGGTCCATTGATTTGTTTTGACTTTTTCGGCCAATTCGCCGCCGAAGAAGAAATCTGAAAGGTCTGCAGCTTCCTGCATGGATTCGAATTGGTAATCCGTGCGTAGCCAATCTGACTGAAAGCCTTGGGATTTCAAATAATCAAAATAATCATTCAGGTGCGGCGGCGGCGCAGGTTCCTCAAAACCGGTGCCAAAGTTTTCCAACAAGACAATCACGCCGCCCGGGCGCAGCACGCGCAGGGCTTCCTGCAGGCCGGCTTCCACTTCTTGCTGCCAGTGCTCTTGGCCCCAAACAGCCAAATAGCAGAAACTCCAACCGGCGATGACCATATCGGCGCAATTATCCGGGAAGGGTATGCGCCGCATATCCGCCACACTCAGCACACAGCGCTGCGCTTCTTGCGCGTTCAGCATTTGCGTACCCTGGCGAAGCATAGGATACGACAGGTCGCTGGCATACACATGGCGAGCGTCACGCGCTAAGAAACGCGTGAGCCGTCCGGTGCCGGCACCTAATTCAACGATGTCGATGTCGTGGAAATTACGGATTTGAGAGATGTGTTTTGGAAGGTTCTTCTGGTAATCTTCGCGGAATACCAGCAGTTCGTAGCGGTCAGCGTGAGAATCGTAAACTTCTTTTTCGGTAGGCATTGGCTGATTTTACTATAAACCGCAAAGATCATGCCCTACCGTATGACGAATTTCAGCTTTTAAGCCGCTCCTAGATAATGCCAAATTTGACGGCAAATTTCCCGCGGATTTTGTGTAATGTCAATCACCAATGCTTTTTGGGGCTCTTGCAGGGTCTCATATTGACTGCGCAGCATGCCTGCTTTCATGTAATGCTCTGGGCGGGCAGCCAGACGTTCCTCGATCAGGTCGTAATTTCCTTTGAGAAACACAAAATGGATATCCGGCAGGCCTTCCGCCAGCATTTGGCGGTAATGCTTTTTTAGGGCGGAACAGGCCATCACAAGCGGCTGATGAGCCTGGGCGTGCTCCAGCAAGATTTTATGCAGGTTTTCCAGCCAGGGTTGGCGGTCCGCGTCTGTCAAAGGGGTGCCGTTGGCCATCTTGCGGACATTTTCCGGCGGATGGTAATCATCGCCTTCAATGAATGCCCAGCCGGATTGTTCGGCGAACAATTTGCCGACGGTAGTCTTGCCGCTGCCGGAAACACCCATCAGGATGATGGCCTGAAATTTCGGCGGGTGTTTATCCGGTGCGGAGTTTGTCACGGTTTAACTTTCACCCCAGCGATCCACTTTGTCCCAACTGTTATCGGGCGAAGAAAGCGGGTCGCCGGAGGCCACTACCAGATCTTCCATGAATTTCTGCGTTTTGGCGGCTTCCCAGGCGTCGGTCATAGGCCGCTGGCGCGTCTGCACACATTCAAGGAAATGTTGGACTTCACCATCGAAACCGCGCTCGCGCAGCCCGGGGATCCACTTGCCGGCCCGGTCGGTGCCGTACACTTCTTCATGGTCGCCATAGCGGACGCGCAGTTCGCGGAAGGCGTCCACGTGCACGCTCATGCCGTCGCCGTGCAAGGTGACGCTTTCCTGCCAGGCGCCGGCCTGCAGGTTATTGACCAGCGTGACCAGGCCGCCTTCTGAAGTGCGCGCTACACTGACCGCGCCGATTAAATGGTTATTGAGCGTGGAGTAGTGCGTGGACAAAGCTTGCAGGTCCCCGCCGTAGTAGCGCATCAAGTCGATCTGGTGGATGGTGTCATCCAGGTATTGGTTGAACAGGTTAACATGCGGGCTTTCCGGGCGATGTTTCTGTACCAGGGCGGTTTGAATAGTGTGCCCCGTGAAGATTTCTTTGGCTTTTTTATATAGCAGCGCGTAGCGGCGGTTAAAAGCGACTTCCATAACGCGTTTGTGTTCGTCTGCCAGACGCGCAAGTTCTTCTGCCTGCGCGGCGGAAGTGGCCAGTGGCTTTTCCACATACAAGTCGATGTTGTTTTCCAGCATCAATTTGCAGATATCGTAGTGGCTGTGGTTTGAGGAAAGCACAAAGGCGGCTTGGGGTTGGCTGTCGAGCACGGCCTGCATGTCTGTGGTGGTGTGTTCAATCTTCCACTGACGGGTGATCTTGTCCAGTGTGGCCTGTGTGCGGCTGTAGAGGCTGACAATTTCCACTTCCGGTTTCTGTACCAGCAGCGGGAAATAAGCGCGTTCGGCAATGCCTCCGGCGCCGATGATTGCGATTTTAATGCTCATTGATTCTCCTTATTTCTCCTTAAACTAGCGGGAGCGCGATGGTCTCCCCGTTGCGATCGGCGGATAAATATGCGGCTTCCAGGATTTCCTGCACTTTAAGCGATTCGCTAAAGCCGGCCGGGGAAGGTTTGTTCTCTTGGATGCAATGCAGAAAGTCCATAATGCTGGCGAAATGGGTGTCGATAAAGGTTCCCATGGATAATTTGGCGGGTGGATAGATATTTTTCAAGGGGCGTTGGCCGTCAGCCAACGGAAAATCCGTCGGGCCGACCGTGGTTTGGGCGTGTTTGCGGTCATATAGGGAAACCTGCAAGGGGTTGAGAAAATTGATTTCCAGGCTGCCTTCGCTGCCGAAAATCTGGATACGCGAGGTATCGGTGATACCGCCGGACATGCGCGTAGTTTCAACGGAACCGCGCGCGCCGTTTTCCATTTCCAGCATGCACAGCGCCCAATCGTCCACGTCCACCGGCACCATTTCTGTGCTGCCGGCGCTTTTGGGCCGCTGGGTGATGAAGGTACGCGTGCGGCACTGCACCCATTTGGCATCTCCCAGCAGGTAGCGCACCATGTCAATGTTGTGCACGCCCAAATCGGTCAGTGCGCCGCCGCCGGAAATATCTTTTTGCAGGCGCCAGGAGGTGGGCCGTTGGGGATCCATGTAGCTGTTGTGGAACAGGTAGGCGCGGAAATTATAAATCTCTCCTAATATCCCGGATGCCAGGATGCTCTTGGCTTGCTGGGCAGCGGGATAATAGCGCATGGTGAAGGCTGAATGGGTGAGCACGCCGGCTTTTTCGGCTGCCTGTGCCAGCGCGCGTGCCTGCGTCAGGTTGGCAGCCAGCGGCTTTTCGCAATAAACGTGTTTGCCTTTTTCCAGCGCCAGCATGACATGCTGAGGGTGCAGGTAATTAGGCGAGCATACATCCACCATGTCCAGGTCCTGGTCGATGAATTCCTGCGGTTGGGCGGTTTCAAATGGGCTGCCCAAACTGCGCAGCAGTTCTGCGTCGCTGCCCACGTGCGTGCGCAGCAGCGCGCGTAAATTCGCCTGCACTTGCCCATTTCCAAAACAATAGGGAATTGCCTGATATGCGTGTGCGTGTATCTTGCCGATAAAACCCAATCCTACCAAACCAACCTGTACGGAATCTTTTGTCATACCTTCAACGCTCCATTCTTTGCTTTTTTAGTGTTGTGCTTTTTTACCTGATTGGACAGTGATTTGAGATGCATTGATTTTTGTCCAATATACCTGTATTTAGTTTGAAATCGACAGTACCTTTGGGAGAACAATGGCCTTACCCTGAACGATGGTTGACCAGGTTGTCATGTTGTCCCTACATATATTTTTTTGAAATTATACGTCAAAGTAAAGAAATATCCGCTGGACTTATTTTATCGTAAACAGGCTTAATTGTTGTGGGGCGCGGCTGCCGTCCATCAGAATATAGGCAGCAGCGCGGCGGGTGTTCACACCGATGCGGGCCAGGCAGCTTATATCACGCAGGGTATGCCATTGGCGGGCTTTCAGGATGGTGCGTGCGCTCTTGGGGCCGATACCCGGAATGCGCAGCAGCGTCTCAAGACCGGCGTGATTGATCTCCACCGGGCAATCGGACAGGTGCTGCCTGGCCCAGCATTCCTTGGGGTCGTGCTCCAGCGGTAGGTTTTCCTGTTTGTCAAAAACTAATTCTTCACGTGAGAAACCATAATCGCGGATAAGATAATCGGCCTGGTAAAGGCGCAGTTCGCGTTTGAGCGGCACAGGGCTGTGCCCTTCCAGGGGCGTATCGCTGAGGGGTTTGAAAGCCGAGTAATATGCCCGGCGCAGGCCGTAAAGCTGGTGCAGCTCCTGGGTGATATCCAGCAGCTCCAGATCGCTTTCATCCGCGCCGCCCACCACAAACTGCGTGCTGGAGGAAGGCCAATGCCCTTTCCAGGCCCTGGTGGGTGCCTGTTGGTGGCGGATGGCATCCACCCATTTCAGCGGGGTAAGCAGTTGCTCATCAAAGCGCTTCTGCGGGGCCAGCGCCGGCAGGCGCTGCGCGTTGGGCGCTTCCAGGTTGATGGAAACCCGGTCGGCCAGACGCATTGAGGCAGCTACTTGTTCAAAATCGGCTCCCGGCATGATCTTCAGGTGCAGATAACCGCGGTAATTTAATTTGTGGCGCAGGATCTCTGCGGTGGCGATCAGGCGGTCCTGCGTAAATACGCCGCCGTTGGTCACGCCCGAGCTGAGAAAAACGCCCTGGATCAATCCGGCGTCGGTCAGGTGCATCACCATCTGGGCGAATTCTTCCGGCTGCCAGGCCGCCCGCCGGAAATCACGTGCGCTGCGGAAGGGGCAGTATAAGCAATTGTTATCGCAATAGGAAGAAAGCAGCGATTTAAGCAGGCGGGTCACTTTGCCGTTGGGCAGGCGCGCGTCTGTAACCACAATGCCTTTGTCAGCATCCGGATTTGCGGCCGCCCGGCGGCAGCCGTCCTCCCCGGCTTCCAACAGACTGGCGGAAGATAATAATTTCAGTTTTTGAAGATCATCCACATTTGTATTATAGAACAAATATTCTGTAATACAAGGTCTGAGCTAGTTAGTTGACCGGGAAATAGCACAGCCCGGTGGTGCCTGGGCCGGTGTGTACCATCAGCGCCGGGCATAATTCGGCCGTAAATGTTTCTGCGCACTCCAGCCGGCTTTCCACTTTATTCTTAAGCAATTGAATTTGCTCGGAGGCGCCGGCATGCAGATAAGCAATCTTGATCTTTTGGCCGGGGTTGATCGATGCCTGGACCAGATCCACCATTTTCTCGTAGGCTTTATTCAACCCGCGCGCTACACCCAGTGCGACAACCTCGCCGTCTTGCATGCCGATGAGTGGTTTGAGGTTCAGCATGGATCCGGCTAAATGGGCGGCTTTGCCAATGCGCCCGCCCATATATAAGTATTTCAATGTATCAGCCGTTTGGATGATGCGTGTCTGCCCCATCATGCGGCGGATTTTTACCAGGATGTTTTCCATGGAGCTGTTGGCCAGTGCTTCGCGTGCGGCTTCAATGGCCATCCAGCCCTGACAGAGCGCCACATTGAGCGTATCAATAACTTCTATGTGCAGGTAGGGTAGTTTTTCTTTGAGCATAGCTGCGGCGGACAGCGCGGCCTGATAAGCGCCGCTCCCTTTGGAAGTCATATGCAGGCTGATAATTTCCTGCGCGCCTTCTTTAGCTAAATTTTCATACATACCCAGGTAATCGCCGGGTCCGGGGCAAGCGGTCAGCGGAATATTTTTAGCAGTAGAGAGCCAGCTCAGAAATTCCGGATATTGGATATTGACTAAATCACGCAGCACTTCATTGTTGCGGTGGATATAGTATGCCACCGTGTGGATGTGTAATTCTTCCAGAAAATTCTTTGGAATGCAAGCAGTACTGTCGGTGACGATTGCGAGTTTGGATGATAAATTCACGCGATTTCTCCCCGGGCCGTTTCATTGGCATTATATCACCGCGCAGGTTGGCGTTATAAGCAAAATCCAGCTGTGTTTATGGCGTTGGTGTGGGGATAATGACCGTGGGCAAAGATTCCACAGGCAGGAGAATTTCGACCAGGTCAGCGGAAACCCAACCTTGGGTGTTTTGATATTCAATCAAGAGCCAATTGCCGTCTTCCGTACGGCTGAAGCCGCTAGCTTCATCACCGGCTTTGAAGGATTCGATGATCTTGCTTTCCATGTCCGGCAGCGCGCGAATATTGACCGAGTAGCGCCCGGCATTTCTGACGATAATGTTCTGCAGGATCGGAGTGGGTGTACTGATGCCGGAGGATAACAGCTCGGTAATCGGCCGGCCGATTTGAAAAACTTCAGTCGGATGAGGAACCGGAGTAGCCGTAGGAGTGGGGGTGGGTTCTATAACAACAGGAATGGCTACCAGGATCAGGCGGTGGGTGTTGGAGTTGGCCGGCCAACAGGTTACCAGCGTCAGGCGTTCGTCCGTTGAAGGCAGGATCCAGCGCGCATTTTGCAGGCGTATTTCCAATGACTCGTTTTTCTCCGGAAGGATCATCTTGTTTACGATAGTGTAGTGAAATTCGTGCTTCCCGCTCAACACGGTGACGTCGTCCCCGACCTCGAGGTCAACCAGATGAGCGAATACTTTTCCGTAGGCGTTATGATGACCGCTGATGACGGTGTTGCCGACGGCGCCCAATTGGGCGGAACCTTCATGCCAACCGGCGGCGAACTCCTCCGGAATCAGAAATTGGGTCACCTCCTGCCCGTCCACATCCACATTGATGGTTTGGGCCATTTCGACGGGTGCGTCCAATCCAATTTTTTCAATCACAATGCGTTCCGGGGTAAAAGTGTTGGTGGAAATGCTTTCATCCGCTGACTCTATACCGGTATCCCTTTCGGCGTGTGTGACAGGGATGAACAGCGGCGCGAATCCTTCCTGTTCAACTGCAGGTGTCTCCCGGCGGGATTCAAGGTAAGTAAAAGGATTGAACTCGATCAGGTTGAAGACAGCGAACATGATCAGGAGGATACCCAGCAGGATCAATATCCAGTCTTTGCTTTTTTGAAGAAAATTTAACATGTCTTAATTCGCTGTGATAAACCAACCGCATTTATATGATTTATTTATAAAATATTTGTACATTAAAAGTATAATCCAACCAATGTAAAAGGATAATAAGGAGTTAATATGCGATTAGGAACATGGGAAATCATCGTTGTTCTTGTTATAGTTTTGTTGGTGTTCGGCCCCGGACGTATTACCAAGGTAGCCAGCGAAATGGGCAAGGGCATTAAAGCATTCAAAGATGGCTTGAACGAAGATAAATCGGAAGATGAAGACTCAAAAGAGGAATCGGAAATCGAAGAAAAGAAATAAGGACCGGATGTAGGCTTCATCATGGATTTTTTGGGAATTGGGCCGCTTGAATTTCTGCTGATCATTGTCATCGCGGTCATTGTGTTGGGACCGAAGGGTATGGTTAAAGCTGCCCGCGAAATCGGAGTGCTGATCCGCAAGGTGGTTAAGTCACCTATTTGGCGGGATGTAATGGATACTTCGCGAGAAATCCGAGATATTCCCCAGAAAATTGTGCGTGAAGCTGGTATCGAGGAAGACCTGGAAGATCTGCGCCGCACGACCCAGGGGACCATCACTGAGATCAACCATCCCCATTTTAACGAATTACCTGCGGCAAAAAAGCCAGTCACAGCCGAAAAGCCGGAAGAAACGAAAAAAGATCCTCGGAAGTCAGTATGACAGAACCTCAAAACCCACAAGCGGATGCACCGGACGATCAGGCCTTAATGTCCTTCTGGGAACATGTTGAGGAGTTGCGTAAACGTTTGCTGATCGCTTTACTGGCGCTGGGTCTGGCAACCGCGTTCAGCTTCTTTTTTGCGGATAAAGTCATCTACCTGCTGGCAGAACCAGTGGGGTCAATTGATGCGCTGCAATCCATTGAAGTTACCGAGAATATATCGGTATTCATGCGTGTGGCGCTATTATGCGGTGTGAGCATTTCCATGCCGGTTATCTTGTATGAGATCCTGGCATTCATCCTGCCGGCGTTGAAGCGCAGCGAAAAACGCTGGGTGTACCTGACCATCGTTTTCGGCACGCTGTTTTTTCTGGCGGGCGCTGCCTTTGCATACTATGTTATGCTGCCCTCCTCACTCCAGTTTTTAATTGATTTCCTGGCGGTTGAAACTAAACCGCGTCTGTCATCATATATTAATTTTATAACCAGCCTGATATTTTGGATGGGCGTTGGTTTCCAATTTCCCCTGGTGATTTTCGCACTGGCGAAAATGGATGTGGTGTCTGCCGAGGCATTAGCGAAGGGCTGGCGTTATGGTGTTGTAGTAATCTCGGTTTTGGCCGCCATGATCACCCCTACGGTTGATCCGGTCAATATGGCTTTGCTGATGTCGCCGTTGTTAGTTTTATATGTGATCAGCATATTTTTTGCGTATTTGGCCAACGGTAAAGACAAACACAAGGAAGTAAAAGAAGACGAAAACTCCTGATTTTATTTTGGGAGAGAAGAAGTTAGAAAGGAAGAACAATGTCAACCATTACAACTGAACAAAAAGAAAATTTAAAAGTGTTGCAAAGAGAAGAAATAAACGGTCATTTTACATACGCCAAATTGGCCGGAGTGGTGAAGGATGCCAATAATGCTGCAGTAATTAGGCGCATTTCAGATGAGGAGCTAAAGCATTACGATGTCTGGAAATCCTATACCCAGGTAGAAATCAAGCCGAATAAATTCAAGGTCAACCTGTATTTTTGGATAGCGAAAATTTTTGGCCTGACTTTCGGTATACGCCTGATGGAGCAGGGTGAAGAAAAAGCGCAGGAAATTTATAGTAAGTTGATTGAGAGCATTCCGGAAGCTGCCGAGATTCTGGCGGATGAAGATAAGCATGAAGAAGAATTGATGGAAATGATAGACGAGGAAAGTTTGCGCTATGCGGGTTCGGTTGTGCTGGGTTTGAATGATGCCCTGGTGGAACTGACCGGCGCGCTGGCCGGCTTGACTTTTGCATTCCGCGATTCGCGTCTGATCGCGTTGGCCGGATTGATCACGGGTATTTCCGCTTCGTTTTCGATGGCTGCTTCTGATTATCTGTCCACCAAAGCCGACGATGATGGCAAGAACCCCACCCGCTCCGCGATTTATACCGGTGTTGCCTATATCTTGACGGTTATGATCCTGATTGCCCCGTTCCTGCTCTTGAGCAACTATGTCTTCAGCTTGATATGGACGCTAGTGAATGCCATCCTGGTGATCGCTTTATTCAATTACTATATTTCGGTGGCACGCGGCTATAACTTCAAGCAGCGCTTTTTTGAGATGGCCGGCATCAGCCTGGGTGTGGCACTCTTCTCCTTCCTGCTGGGGAATGTCATCAGCGGCTGGTTGGGCGTGAAATCCTGATTTATTAATTTCCAGGCATATAAGAAGAGCGATCCCTTCAACAAAGAGATCGCTCTTTTATTTCAATATCTGTTGGCTTGCACAAAGGGATGCTTCGCAATCGACGAACTAAGCCAACATTGGGTAACAACCTAAAAGAATATCTTGGCTACTTTCAAGGCTTTTTGCTTCCAGGGCAGGCGGTGGGTCACGCCTTCTTCACCGCTGAAGTTGTCTTTATTGGCCAGGTACCATTCGTAATTACGCAGCAGAGCGTCTTTGTTGGAGTATTTGGGCTGAAAATTCAGTATCTTCTGGGCCTTCTCAATCGAAACGAAGGATTCCTTGGAGGCGGTTTCGTACACCCAGGGGTAGAGCGGAGAAAGATGCAGCTTTTCCAACACCTTTAACACAGCGATCACCAACCCGGCAGGAAACCCCACGATTTTCTTGCCGTAGCCGGCCCGGTCTAGAACAGCCTGATAGTCCTCTTTCATGGTGGCATATTCAGCCGCGCCGATGTTAAAGGTATCGTTAACTTTTTTCTCATCCAATGTCATGCAGGAAAAAAGTGCCTGGCACAGGTCTTCCACATCCAGAAATTGGTACAGGTTGTTGCCGGAGCCGATCATCGGAAAGCCGCGCCCATCGCTGGCCCAATCGTAGAAAATCGCGAACACGCCCAGGCGCTCCGGGCCGACGAAGGATTTTGGCCGGATGATGGTCATGCACATACCCTGGTCGCGGTACTCTTTGCAAATTTCTTCGGCCTGCACTTTGGCCTCGCCGTAAGGGCCGACGCCGTCCACCGGGTCGGTTTCAAACAGCGGGTGATGGTCGGGCACGCCGTAAACAGCCGTGGAGGAAATATGGATGAAGCGTTTCACGCCGTAT
The DNA here is from genome assembly GCA_002412595.1 of Anaerolineaceae bacterium UBA5211. Classification (GTDB taxonomy): domain Bacteria; phylum Chloroflexota; class Anaerolineae; order Anaerolineales; family Anaerolineaceae; genus Pelolinea. The sequence goes on along the minus strand of DHVJ01000034.1, from coordinate 80,736 downwards.
TCTTTGGCCTGCTCCAGTACATTGCGGGTACCGATGATGTCAGTGGAGTAAATATCTTCGGGGGAATAAAGCGGCAGCGCGGCGGCGGTGTGCACAACTACATCGGCGCCCTGCATGCTTTTCTTCAGGTCTTCTTTATTGCGGATGTCGCCTTGCAGGAATTCGATCTTGTCGCGTTCGGGGTAATCGAAATCGACCAGGTCGATGCCCGCGATTTGATCAACACCGTGATCCAAAAGATAACGGACCAGGTTGATGCTCAAAAAACCGCTGATCCCAGTTATATATACTTTCATTTTTAGTCCTTACATGTTTGATTTGACAATTCCAATTTGCCAGCGCAATTATATGACTTAATTTCCTTATTCCAGCAGTGAACCGGCGAAATCAATAAAGGCTTGCACATCGGCGAAATTGCTCATCAGGCCGACCGAAACGCGCACCGCGCCGCTGGCTTTGGGGTCGATGCAGTGCTGGAAATCCAGGTCGGAGATGCGCTCTTCGTACCTGGGCCGCGAAAAACAGGAGGAAAGCTCGTCGCTGGAGATGTCCAGCGCTACTTCGCCCGCGCCCGGGTTGCAGAAAAAGCCCATGCGGATGGAAATGCCGCGCCGGTTGCCTTCTTTTTCCAAAAGCCTTTTCTCGATCAGCTTTCCGGTTGCGTCATAGAAGTTAATTGCCAGCGTGCCGCCGCGCGCTTCCATATCCAACGGCCCGTAAATTTTCACCAAAGGCGTGCCGTTGCTGTGCTTCAGGCTGATTAATTCCCGCAGCAGCCAGCCGGTCAGGCAGAGCACGCGTTCATGAATGGCTTCGTAACCGATAGCCTGAATGTGGCGCAGGCCGATTTCCACGGCCGGGATGTTGAGGTAATCCAGGGTGCCGTCTTCGAAGGCGGCCGGCGCTTCGGCGGGATAATACTTGTTGCCGCGCACGGAGGCTACCGTGGTGGTGCCGCCGGCGAACCAGGAGCGGCTGAGTTTCTTCATGGCCGAACGGCGCGCCAGCAGGGCGCCCACGCCGGTGGGATAACCAAACATTTTATAAAAGGAAAGCGGCATATAATCCGGCTTCCAGCGCGAGAGGTCCATGCGGTTGGTAGGCACGTATGCGGCCGCGTCCAGCAGCACATCCCAGCCCAGCGCCTGGGCCTGCTCGATCCATTCCAACGGGTGCTGCACGCCGGAGAAGTTGGATTGGGCCGGATAGGAAAGCAGGTTGAAACAGCCGTCATCGTGGCGGTGCAGTTCGGCGGATAATTGGGCTTCGTTAATGCGTAAATCAGGCAATATCACCGGAATATAAGTCACGGAAGCCCCGCGCGCCGAAGCATATTCACGGATGCCGTTGACGGAGTTGTGGTTATCAAAGGTCAGCAGATAGCGGCAGCCGGCGCCGAAAGGATAGGCTTCCCCCACGATTTTCAGCGCGGCGCTGGCGTTCTGCGTGAAGATGCAGACATATTCGTCTTCGGGTGCGTTGAAGAATTGCAGCACGTATTTACGCGCGTTTTCCACCAGCTCGGTGGACTGGGCTGAAGTGGGATTGTAAGAATGCGGATTGCCGAACACGTGCGTGCGCAGCAATTCCTGATGCGCTTCCAATTGGGAAGTTGCGTACAGCCCGCCGCCGGTGTAATCCAGGTAAATGTGCCCCTGCTGGTCCAGAATGGCGTAATCCATACGCCGGATCTCGTCAATACGGCTGGTATTTTGGTATGTGGGAAAATCTTTGAGAAATAATTCCAATGCATTCATAGCCAGTGTCCTTTGATTGGGAAATTATAGGTTTATTTACCGGCCTGTGCAACATCTCCGGACGGGATCGCTTAATAAAAAACACACTCGCAGGTAAGCGAATGTGTTTCAAAATTCCTCGCTTGTCCGATCGGGTTATGCCGCGGCTTTTTGATCCCGAGTGTAAAGCCAGATGCCCAGCAGCGTGATGAGCACGGCGAGCACGCCGGCTGCACCCACTTCGATGCCGAAGGAGCTGCCGGCGAACCAGCCTGGAGCGTTGAGCGTGGTTTGGAATCCGACCAGTGTCTCGCTGCCCGCTTTGGCGTTCAGGTTGAAGACGTCGTCCTGGAAAAAGTTCCAGGCAAAGTGCAGTCCGGTCGGCAGCCACAGGTTGCCGGTGCACATATACGCCCAGGCAAGCATGATGCCCACCAGGGCTACCATGGGAATGAGTTGGGTCCAATTGGTGCCAGCTGCCGCGTTGGCTAATACATGCATCCCGCCGAAAATAATACCTGAGACCAACAGTGCGCCGGTGCTATCCCAGGCTTCTTTCAGCCCGGTGAAAAGAAAACCGCGGAAGATCACTTCCTCTCCCACGGCAGCGGTGGCGTTGACCAGCAGCGCCAGCCACAGGGCACGCAGGCAGGCATCCCAGGGCAGCGCATTGAACGCGAAACCTTCTACCTTGATCTAGCCCAGGGCTAATTCTAACAGGAACACGACTGTCATAGCGGCAGCGGAAATACCCAACCCTGCCAGCAGGTCTTTGCCCCAGCCGCTTTTCCTGGGGTACAGGATGCGGTTGCCGGGCTGATTGAGCACGTTGGTCAGCATGGGAATGGTGAGCAGCAGGGCAGCCGCGATCATGCCCCCGCGCGAGATAGTGCTGCCCAGAAACACTTTAATATTTTCACCAGCGCCGAGCGCGCGCATGAGCTGGTTGATGCCCAGACCCAATGCGGAAACGATCAATTCCACGCCCAGAAACAGCAGCGCGAACATGCTGATGATCTTCCAGAGGGGTTGTTTTTGGGTTTCTTCCGGTACGGGTTGCTGTTCAGTCATTTAGTTACAAATCCTGTTGTATATATATTAAGCGGTAAGTTTAATCCAGATTAAATCCCACCCAAAGTATTTTTTTTGGATTTTACGTGCGTAATCATTTTTATCAATAGCAGATCGAAGCGAATTAAGCCTGCAAGGCCTCGATTACTTGCGCGAAAATCTTTTCTCCGTCCACCATGCCATAGGCGACTGTGTCAATGTCCTGCACGATCACGCCGTAAGGCTCAGCCTTTTTTATAATGCCGCGCTTGAGGAAGCGCACCTGGGGTGCCACCAAGATGATGTCCATCGTGTCCTTCTCATAATCCCACAGACCCATGCGAGAGGAATCCACGGCTTTCAATTCCATTTCCCGCCCGGCTGCTTCCGCCGCTTTGCGGATTTTTTCTTCCAGCAAGCTGGAAGACATACCGGCTGCACATACCAATATTACTTTGATCTTTTTATCAGTCATTGACCTCTCCTGGATAACGGATAAAGAATGTTTAGAGTGTATATCAATTTATCTTAAAAGAAAATACCTTTCCCAATAGAAAGGTATTTTCTGATGCTTTATTTTGCTATGGCAATTAATTTATGGTGTACAGTCAACAACGATATTCAACGGCCCAAAGGTTTGATGGTTGGGGTTGTCGATGTAGATCTTTACCCAATAAGTTTTTTCTTCCGGCGTGTCAATGGTCCAGTCGTAGGTGACGGTCTTGGTGCCATCATCGTCAAACTTGACCGAGAGCAAATCAGAAGTGTAGCCTTCGCTGTTCTTCCATTGGTAAGTGACTTTTCCGGCTGCGCTGCTGGTGATATCGGCATCGATACTGAAGCTGATCGGAGCGAGGCAGTCACCGGTAGATGAACTGGGATCGGCGTCCAGGTGAACGCTAGTCACTGCGAAAGTACTTTTCACTTTGATGGTGACGTAAACCTGGAAGAAATTGTTGCCGTCGTCATCCTGTAATTTCCAATAACCTGTGTAGGTATCCGGGTCAGACGGAGCTTCCATGTCCACCAGAATATCGATGGTTTCGCCTGGTTCAACGTACTCATCCAAATCGGTGGTTTTTGCACCGCTCATCCGGTCGCCGCTGTAAAACACAAAACTGTAATTGGGATTCCACGTGCAGGTCCCCACGTTTTTTATTCGCCAGCTCTTGGTGAATTCCTCACCAGGATCCATGACCGTATAGTCGGGAATGGTTTCACTGATGAATTTGGCCTGGTTGCAGTTCTGCGGCGCGTAGGTCGGCTGCGGGTAATATGGCTTCTGGGAAACGGCGGTATAGGTCGGATAGGGGGTGAGGGTGGGCAGGGGTGTANNCGGCCTGGGTTTGCTCCAGCGCAGCCTGTACCGTTGCCGCAACGGCATCGGCCACTTCGTCTTCATTATTCGTGCCCGCCAATGGGAAAGCGCAGGCAATGGTGATCAATAGCGCGGCTGCTAATACGAAAATCGATTGGGTCCTTTTCATAAAAATGCCTCCATATGGATTTATTATAATGTCATGGCTGGTTTTAGTTAACAGCCTCTTTCAAGCATATAACGAATTATTGATGAAAAAGTTCCCACCAGAACGATACCCGCATTGGCATCTTACAGGTAAAAATCCTGTTTGGGCGGAATAGGAATACCCATCTACATTGTGAGGCTTACCTTGTGAATCGGTTTAAGAAACCGGGATCAGGGATAAGACATATTCCCAGGCGGACAGGGTTTTATTTAAGGAATTTTCATTGTGCTGCATGCAGCAGTAAAAGCGGTCTCCCAAAGGCAGAACCCCGCGGGTCATCAGGGCCAGTGCATAGGATTGCACCACCGCGTAACGCTCCAGCGCTTCCGGAAGGCGCGCGGCCGGATTTTCCACCAGGGAAATGCCGTTGTAACTGGCGGTCTCCACATGCACGATGGATTGAAGGTTATATGCAAAGAAGGGCAGGTCCTGACGGGTGGCGAACAGCTCATTCAGGGCATTTGTCAGCTTTCCGGCATAAGCGGCTGATTTTTGGATAGCCTGGTATTCCCGGATGAATTTCAGGGCGAAGTAGCCGGCAGTGACCATGATGGCGTTGGCGGACATGGTGCCGGCGGTAAAGGCTTCTTTCCCGCCGATCTGGCTGGGGTGGCAGTACTGCATGATTTCTTTCCTGCCGCCGACCGCCCCGGCGCTGGGATAGCCATGGCTGACAATTTTACCCAGCACGGTCAAATCGGGTCTGACGCCATAGTAGTCCTCACCGCAGGCCAGGGAAAGGCGGAAGCCGGAGATGACTTCATCGAAGATCAACAGTGCGCCATATTGGTCGCAAATTTCGCGCAATGCCTGATTCCAATCCGGGTGGGCCAGGAAAGTACCGGCGTGTCCGCCCGTGGGCTCGACCAGCACTGCTGCGATCTCACCCTTGTGCTGCTCGAAAGTGCGTGCCAGTCCTTCAAAGTCATTCTGCATGACTTCGATCGTGTTTTGGTAGCATTCCGGCGGGATGCCGGCCGCGTCCATGGCGCCGGTTCCGGGAAAATTGATGGAAAGGGTAAGCTGGTCGGACCAGCCGTGATAGTTGCCCGAGATTTTGATGATCTTCTGCCGGCCGGTGAAAACGCGTGCCAGGCGGATGGCCAGTGTGTCGGCTTCGGTGCCTGAGGCCACAAAGCGCACCATCTCGACGCTGGGAATGTTCTTAACAATTTCCTCGGCAAATCGCAGTTCGTTCTCATGCGTCAAGCCCACCGCGGGACCTTGTTCGGAGATCAGCTTGACCACTTCCGCGTCCAGCGGTTCGAAGTGGTGGCCTAAAATGATCGGCCCGCCGTCCATTAAATAATCGGTATATTCATTACCGTCAATGTCGTAGATTTTGTCCCCTTTTGCGCTTTGATAAGCGATCGCAAAAGGTTTGGAAATGCCCAGGTTGTGCTGCAAGCCGCCCGGGACCACTTCTTTCATGCGTTCGAAATGCGCTTGTGATTTGGGGTTGCGCTGGTAAAAATCCTGCAGGACTTTCTGGAAAGACTCAGCGGAAATTTTCCGGATGGGGCTGTTGACAATAGCTTTCTTGCGGTCAATGATTTCCTGATATTCCATTATTTTCTCCTCGCGTAATTTTATCGTGATTTAGGCGCTAAACTTTTCAACACAAAAGTGATGAAATAGGTGCTTGCGAACAGGCGCCAGAAGAAAAACAATACATTCATCACGCTGGTAAAATAATTGTATATGAAACCCAAATTTGTTTTTAATTTGATTCTGGTCCTTTTATTTTCCGCCTGCAGCACGGCGCAGCCTGACGCAGGTTATGCTTCTCCCGTATCGGAGGAAGCGCAAAGCCAACCGTACCTGCATGCCACCCAGACCGCGGCGGTCGAGGAGACGCAGGCGGCTGAAGACAGCGCGGCTCAGGCTACGCCCACCAGCGAAGACCGCCTGCCGCCGGAGGATTGGATGGAATGGCCGGTGGTACCGGAGGTGACCGACACAGCGCGCGAGATCTACCGCAAAGGGTTAGCTATGGGCAACAACACGCACGCTTTCTCCAAAGTGGGCGACTGCCAGAATGTGCACCAGTCTTTCCTGGGTTTCTTTGACCATCCCGGTCAATACGAAAACATGAGCGGTATCGGCGATATGCAGGACACCATCAACAACTTCAAGGGCTATTTTGACCGCGACGGCCAGGCTACCCAGTACGGCTTCAACGCGGCTGCGGTACTATCGCCGCTGTGGGCTGACCCGGAAGTGTGTCTGCCGGACGAAAATCCGCTGGAATGCGAACTGCGCATCACGCGTCCCACCTTTGTGCTGGTCAGCCTAGAATTTTGGTTCGCCGGACGCACACCCGAAGTGTATGAACGCTACATGCGCCAGATCATCGAATATACCATGGCGCAGGGCGCCGTGCCCATCCTGGCGACCAAGGCGGATAACGTCGAAAAGGATTACTCGCTCAACTTGACTACTGCCAAGCTGGCAGCCGAATATGACCTGCCGCTGTGGAATTGGTGGGCAGCCGCGCAGCCCCTGGGCGACCACGGCATCGACCCCTACCGCGACGGGTTCCACATCAGCGTGGAGGCTTGGAACGTGCGCAGCAAGACCTTCCTGCAGACATTGGACCATTTGTGGAAGGGCTTGAAGGATATGCAGTAAGCTTATGCTGATTTTGCCACAGATGGACTCAGATATTTAAAAACTTTTATAAAATTGATTCACACAGATAAAAAGTCAAACGTAGGGCGCTTTTCTCGACAAAAAGAATCCAGCGTAGGGCGGGATTCTGATCCCGCCATTCAAATGTCATCCTGAGGGAGCGAAGCGACCGAAAGGATCTTGGCCGGCAAACAGCATCCCAATGTAGTGGGATTCATATCCCGCCGAGAGAATGGATTTATTCGCAAAAGACCCCTCACCCCTGGCCCTCTCCTTGGGGATGTATTGACTGGGGACATGGTTTACACTTCTTCGGGGACATGATTTACACATTTTTCATTGCTGACAGGCGTTGCTGTTCCCAACAAAGAAAGACAGCATCCTGCCGTAGGGCGTGTTTCAAAACGCGCCAGGAAAAAGGAATGATTTGAGGTGTTTCCCTCAACCTTGGCTCTCCTTTTGAAGGAACGAGAATCCACCTTCTCCCCCTTGAGGGGGAGAACCAGAAGAGAGGGGGATAATAGCCTGCGTCCTTTACGTGTGTGAAAATACAAGAGTCAACTAATTAAATAATCAACCCGCACATTCCCAAGAGATGGCAGGTCAATGTGCGGGCTATGAGCAATCTTATATCATTGGTCAAGCATTCTTGCTCGAACCGGCTATTCCTCAATCTCCTCAATCGACAAATCGCTGAAGATGATGGCGTCCGCGTTCGGGTCGCCGCCGGCCTTGGTGGTGATGCCCGCGCGCCCGTAATTGAGCAAATAGCGGTTATCAGTCAGCGATTCCACCAACTGCTCGTTGATGTAGAAATCGATCGTTTCGCCGCTGCAAACCAGGCGCAGTGTGTTGGCTGTTTTACCAGCCAGGATGGCATCGCTTTTCTTTTCCGCCAACAAGGTGAAAGGCTTTTGCGGCGTGTCGCGATAGATACTGTAGCTGCCGTCCACGCCGATCACGGCCATGTAGGTGCCCGCGCGCGAAGAACGGCATACCAGCCCGGCATACTGGCTGCCGGGCTGTTCCGGGTCGATCTCCATGCTAATGGTCCCGCGCACGTCCACGTTCTGCAGGGCCGGGCCGCTCTTGGCGCTGTAATAGCCGTAAGGGATGACCGGGGAGAAATGGAAGCCGGATTCGTCGTAAGCATTGAAAGCGCCGCTCATGCCGATGGCGGAAAAGGTACCTCTATCCGCGCGCAGATCATCCGCCAGTGTGTAATTTGTGAAGGCGGGCATGGCTTCATCCACATCGCTGAGGGTCAACCCCTGAAAGCTGACTTGACCGAATAGCTCATCCCAGGCTGAAGCGGTAAAGATTCCGGCGGACTGCACCTTGCCGCTAATGCCGGTTTGAGAGCGCCCAACCAGTATTTCGTTGGCAAACAATTCGCACCCGGCTTGTGTGCAAGCCAGGCGCAGGTGATTTTCCTGCCCGGCATATTGAATGGCCGGGGAGAAGGACGGGTCCAGCTGGGTTTCGACTTTCGGGTCGGCGGAAACGTTCCAAGTTTCGAAATTGAAATATTGGCCTTGCACGCGCACGGCTTTGTAGAATCCGTCATCGTCCAGGAAATAAAAACCGTAGGCGTTTTGGTCGCTTTTCACATCCACTGAAGCCAGCGAAGTCACATCCGCTTCTAGGTTAAATTGGGCGGCATCCACTTCCTGGCCACGCATTAACAATGCATCGACCTTGATACGCTCTTCCGCCTGGGCCACAGCCAGGCTGTCCTGGTCGCAGGTCAGTACGAAAGAGCTGCCGGGCATTTCCGGCAGGCAAAAAGCACTGCCTTGCTGGAACACATCCTGCGGCAGCAAGCCGGGGATGGGCGTGGCGGTCAGCAGGATGGCGGAAGTGGGAGAGATTTTTATTTCTGCGGCAGTTTCTTCCGGCAGTGCAGCCGTACCGGCAGCCGCTGCCTCGGTGGGGGCGCAGGCTGCCAGCAGGGCTGTCAATAGCATGCAAATGATCGGTACGGTTTTCATACCTAAATTATAAATCGGATGCCACCTTGCGCATCAGGCCGCCGGCCTGGTAGTAAGCCAATTCCAGCGGGGTATCAATGCGTGCCAGCGCCTGGAAGTTGAAGCGGCTGCCGTCGCGGCGTTCCACTTCTACCGTCAGGGTGGGCCGCAGCTCATTGATGCTGGCGGAACCGGGCACGCTGTAATGTTCATCGCCCTTTAAACTTAACGTTTCGATGCTTTCACCGGGCAGGAACTGCAGCGGCAGGATGCCCATGCAGACCAGGTTGGTGCGGTGGATGCGTTCGTAGGACTCGGCGATGACCGCGTGCACGCCCAGCAGGTAAGTGCCTTTGGCAGCCCAGTCGCGGCTGGAGCCGCTGCCGTAGGCCTTGCCGGCCAGGATGATCAGGTCGCGCTGGTCAGCCTGGTAGCGTTGGGCGGCGTCGTAGATGCTCATCAGATTACCGTCAGGCATGTAAGTGGTGCAGCCGCCTTCGCGCCCGTTGGCGATCAGGTTGTGCAGGCGCGGGTTGCTGAAGGTGCCGCGCGCCATTACTTCGTGATTGCCGCGCCGCGCGCCGAAGGAGATGAAGTCCTGCGGGCCCACGCCCAGGTCTTCCAAATAGCGCCCGGCTGGGTTGTCCACGGCGATGCGCCCGGCTGGCGAAATATGGTCGGTGGTAATGGAATCACCCAAGACCGCCAATGGGCAGGCACCTTGGATATCTTTCTCTACGATGTTGGGGCCTTCTAACAGGAAAGCAGGCTCCTTTAAAATGCTGGAATCAGACTTCCAATCATACAGCGTGGAAGTGGTTACGTCCATTTCATTCCAGCGCGGGTTGCTGTCGTATATGCTGCCGTAGTTGCGCACATAAATATCATTTTGAATGGCGCTGCGGGTCAATTCTTCCATTTCCGCGCGGTTGGGATAGATATCCTTCAGATAAACGGGATTACCGTCCGCGTCGTTGCCCAAAGCCTGTTCCTCAAAATCGAAGTCCATGCTGCCGGCCAGGGCGTAGGCTACCACCAGCGGCGGGGAGGCCAGGAAGCTGGCGCGCACTTCGGGATGGATGCGGCCTTCGAAGTTGCGGTTTCCGGAGAGGACAGCGGCACCGACCAGTTGGTTATCGTGCACGGCTTTGAACACATCTTCCGGCAGCGGGCCGGAGTTGCCGATGCAGGTGGTGCAGCCGTAGCCTACTACGTTGAAGCCCAGGCTTTCCAACCCGCCCATTAAATCAGCGTTCTTTAAATAGGTGCTGACCGCGCGCGAACCGGGCGCCAGGCTGGTCTTGACCCAGGGTTTGCTCTTCAACCCTTTGGCTGCGGCGTTGCGCGCCAGCAGGGCGGCCGCCAGGATCACGCTGGGGTCGGAGGTGTTGGTGCAGCTGGTGATAGCGGCGATGATCACCGCGCCGTGGCGCAGCTCGTGGGACTCGCCGTTGATCTCGGCCCGCACGCTTTTGGCGGCTTCTGCTTCACTAAATCCGTAGCCGTGCACCCCAACCGGTGCTGTCAGCGATGCAGTAAAGGTCTGGCTGGCCTGTGAGAGCGGGAAGATATCCTGCGGCCGTTTGGGGCCGGCCAGTGTGGCTTCAATCTGGCTCAGGTCGATGGTCAGCACCTGGGAGTATTCCGGCTGGGCGCTGTGCTCATCCACGAATAAATCCTGCGCCTGGAAATAGGTTTCCACCAACGCGATCTGCTCGACGCTGCGGCCAGTGCGGCTTAGATAATCCAACGTCTGTGCGTCCACCGGGCAGTAGGTCATGGTGGCGCCGGATTCAGGCGACATGTTGGAAATCATGGCGCGCGTTTCCACCGGCAGGCTGCCGTAGCCCGCGCCGAATAACTCCACGAATTTACCCACCACGCCCATCTCGCGCAGTTTGCTGGTGATGGTCAGGGTCAGGTCAGTATGCGTGGTGCTGTCGGGCAGTTGGCCTACCAGCTCCACGCCGATCACGTCCGGGATGGGGAATTCGCTGGGGTAGCCCAGCATAGCTGCCAGCGCTTCGATGCCGCCCACGCCCCAACCGGCCACGCCCAGTCCGTTGACCATGGGGGTGTGCGAATCGGTGCCCATCACACTGTCCGGGTAAACGCTCAAACCGTCCTCGTCCTGGGCCACGAAGGCTACCTGTGCCAGGTATTCCAGGTTGACCTGGTGGCATATACCCAATCCGGGCGGCAGCACGCGCAGGTTGCGGTAGGCTTTCTGGCTCCATTTCAGGAATTCATAGCGCTCGCGGTTAAGTTGAAATTCTCTTTCTTCATTGATTTGCTGCGCTTTTTCACAGGCGAAAGCTTCCACTGTTACTGAGTGGTCAATGACCAGGTCGGCCGGGATTTGCGGGTTGACAATCTCGGGGTCCTTGCCGGCCCGCTGCATGGCCGCGCGCAGGGCGCTGAAATCGTTCACGACCGGCAAGCCGGTAAAGTCCTGCATCAGGATGCGGGCCGGCAGGAAGGCTACCGCTTGGCGTTCCTTTTCCACCTGCGTCTGCCAGTTGGCCAGCCAGTCGATCTGCTGGCTGTGATAACCGCCGTCACCCTGATGGCGCAGGCAGCTTTCCAGCAGTACGCGGATGGAATATGGCAGTTTCTCCAAAGAAAGGTTTTTATCTACCGCCAGACGCGGCAGGCTGTAATATTGGTACAGTTTTTTATCGCTGAACAGGGTTTGCTGATATAAAGTAGGTCGCTTTTTCTCCATGATATCTACCTCTATTTTTTTTGGTTTTCTTTAGGCTTGCATGTGGCTGATTACGGCTTGTGCGAATTCCTGCGTGCCCAATGTCTGCGCGCCGGGGATCTGTGCGGCCAGGTCGAAGGTGACCTGCCCGGCGCGGATGGCCGCGGCCAGCGCGTCGCGCAGGAGGTCGGCCGCTTCCGGCCAATTCAGGTAGCGCAGCATCATTTCCGCCGAAAGGATCAGCGAACTGGGGTTGGCCTTGTTCTGTCCGGCCAGCGCGTCGGCCGAGCCGTGGTTGGCCTCGAACACCGCCACGCCGCTCTCGAAGTTGATGTTGGCGCCGGGCGAGATGCCCACGCCGCCGGCCAGCGCCGCGGCCGCGTCGGAGACATAGTCGCCGTTCAGGTTGGTGGTCGCCAGCACGTCGAAGTTTTGCGGCTTGGTGATGAGCTGTTCGAAGGTCACGTCGGCGATCACGTCGTCCACCCACAGCTTGCCTTCTTTCAAAGCCTGGTCTTTGGCGGTCTGCGCGGCTGCGTCGCCCTCGGCTTTTTGGATGGCCAGGTAGCGCATGCGGCTGAAGGTCTGGCCGCTGAACTCGCCGTCGGCCACTTCGTAGCCCCAATTGCGGAAAGCACCCTCAGTATATTTCATAATGTTACCTTTGTGAACGATGGACAGGCGGCTGCGCCCGTTTTCCAGCGCCCAGCGGATGGCCGCGCGCACCAGACGCTGGCTGTTGGGCTTGGAGATCGGTTTGATGCCGATGCCGCATTCCTGCGGGTGGGCGATTTTGGCGTAATCCGCCGGCATGCTGGTTTTGAAAGCAGCCATGAATTGCTGCTGTTCAGCGCTGCCGGCCGGGTACTCGATGCCGGTGTAAATATCCTCGGTGTTCTCGCGGAAGGTGACCACATCCATGCCTGCCGGGTCGCGCAGCGGGGAGGGTAAGCCTGCGTACCAGCGTACCGGGCGCATGCATACATACAAGTCCAGTTCCTGGCGCATGGTGACGTTCAGCGAACGGATACCGCCGCCCACCGGGGTGGTCAGCGGGCCTTTGATGCTGGCCGGGTGCTGCTTCAACGTTTCCAGTGTGGCTGCCGGCAGGTATTCGCCGGTCTCCGTAAAGGCGCGCTTCCCGGCCAGGCATTCCAGCCAGGTGATGGCACGTGCCTGACCGTAGGCACTTTGGATGGCCTGATCGATAATCTTCTGGGTAGCCGTCATGATCTCCGGGCCGATGCCGTCCCCGGCGATGAAGGGTATGGTGATGGATGTGTTTTTGTTCATAGATTTTGACCTCGAGTTGAACTGGTTTTATGGCTAAAAATGGGAACCTCACTTGACAATCACTATAAAGCGTGTAAAATAATAACATTGTTTTTGGGACAGTGTCCCACTGAACGAGACATAATGCCGACAGAAAAAATACAAATGCTCGACCGCACGGTGACCATCCTGGACAGCTTTTCGCTCGATCAGCCGATCCTGGGTGTGCGCGACGTGGCCCGCAAGACCGGGCTTTCTTCCAGCACCGTCGGCCGCATTATGGTTTACCTGAAAGACCTGGGCATTTTGAATCAGGACCCCGAGACGCTGGCCTATATGATGGGTTCCAAGCCGCTGGCCTGGGCCGGCATTTACACGGTCACCAGCGATGTGCGCACGCTGGCGCTGCCCATCATGGTGCGCCTGCAGGAGCAAACGCGCGAAACGCTCAGCCTGTACGTGCTGGAAGGGGACGAGCGAGTTTGTGTGGAACGCCTGGAATCACAGGAAACCGTGCGTATGGTGGCGCGCGTAGGCAGGCGCATTCCGCTTTATTCAGGTTCGGCCGGAAAGATCTTTCTGGCTTACCTGCCGGAGGAGCGCCGCGAGGAAATATTGAATAAGACCAAATTGGTCCCTATGACGGAAAAGACTATCACCGACCTGGATGATCTGCGCGCGAATTTGCGCAAGATCCGTAAGGTTGGCTATGCTTACAGCCGTGGGGAATGGATACTGGAAGCCGCTGGTGTGGCCGGCCCGGTTTTTGATTCACGCGGGCAGATTACAGCCGCCCTGACCATTAGCGGTCCGGCACAGCGCTTTACCAGTGAGCGGGTTCTGGAAATGGCGCAGCTGGTCAAAGAAGGCGCCGCGGAAATATCAACCGAGTTGGGATACTACCCCAACATAAAAAGGTAGAAAATCTCTTTGAAAGGAAGACGAACCTATGTGGCTGCATGAAATCTTAAGCGAAAAAGTTGAAAAAGAGAGAACCCGCTTGCAGCAGATCAAGAAAGAATACAGCGACCAGACCGTCAGTGAAGTCAAGGTCCGGCATTTATTTAATGGCTTGCGCGGTGCGGATTTATTGGTCAGCCAGATTTCCTACGTTGATCCCCAGGACGGCGTACATTTCTATGGCCATTCTGTGTCAGAGGTGCTGACCATGCTGCCCAAGGCGGATAACAGCGAGCTGCCGCTGGCAGGCGGTATGTATTACCTGCTGTTGACCGGAGACAACCCAACCCGTGAACAGGCTTTGATGGTGGAAGAAGAGTGGCGCCGCCGCAGCGATTTGCCGTATTACGTGGCGGATATGCTGCGCGCCATGCCGCGCGACACACACCCCATGACCATGTTCTCGCAGGCTATCCTGGCGCTGCAATCCCGCTCGGAATTTACCCGCCACTACGTCAATGGGCTGCAGAAAGCGGATTACTGGCAGCCTACCCTTGAGGACAGCCTCAACCTGGTGGCCAAAGGCCCCGCCATTGCGGCGGCTATCTATAACATTAAATATCACAACCGCGGCCTCATTCCGCCCAGCCAAACGCTGGATTGGAGTGCGAATTTTGCTTACATGATTGCCAAGGAATGGGATCAGGAATATATTGACCTGTGCCGCCTGTTTTTCGTGATCCACTCCGAACAGGGCATTGGCAATGTCAGTGCGCATACTGCCTGGCTGGTCAACTCCGCCCTTTCCGATATCTACTTCTCCTGTTCGGCGGCCATGAACGGCCTGGCCGGCCCCCTGCACGGGCGTGCCAACCAGGACAGTCTGGAATGGCTGCTGGGCATCCTGCACAAATTCGGCGATTGCCCCAGTGAGCAGCTCCTGGAGGAATATATCTGGGACACGCTCAACCGCGGCAAGGTCATTCCCGGCTACGGACACTCTGTCCTGCGCCAAACCGACCCGCGCTTTTTAGCCCAGTTGGAATTCGGCCGGAAGCACATGGGCGATGACAGCCTGTTCCAGCTGGTGGAATTGGTTTACAAGGTTGCCCCGCGCGTGCTGCAGGAATACGGCAAAGTCAGCGATCCCTGGCCCAACGTGGACGCTATCAGCGGTGCCATGCAGTACCACTGCGGCCTGCATGAGTATGACTTCTATACCGTGCTGTTCGGGGTTGGCCGCATCATCGGCATCACCGCCAACCTGGTTTGGTCGCGCGCCCTGTTCACCCCCATCGAGCGCCCGCAATCCCTCACCCTGGATGTGCTGGAACAGCAGCTCAAAGCTGGTTAGGTAGTTGCATACTTTTGCCAAAAGAATACAAACAATCATCCCCCGGAAACGGGGGATTTTTATTACAATAAGGGGAAATCTTTCCGGGAGTTAATCATGCAAATCATTTGCGACCGCTGTCATCAAACCGGGGAATTTGATCCCTATATTTTTCGCTGTGCCTGCGGCGGAGCCTGGGAGCCGGTTGAAAGCCTGCTTTTTGACCCGGCCAGCATTGATCCTGCTTATTCTTCCGTGTGGCGCTACCGTGACCCGATGGGCCTGGCGGAAATCCGCGAACCGCTCTCTCTGGGAGCCGGTTGGACGCCGCTGGTGGATGTTCCCTGGGGGGATATGCATACATCTTTTAAGCTGGAATATATGGCGCCTTCAGGTTCGTTCAAAGACCGCGGTACGGAAGTGGAGGCGAATTTTCTGGCTGCCATGGGCATTCGCGACGTGGTCGAGGATTCATCTGGCAACGCCGGTGCTTCGCTGGCGGCTTACGCCGCCCGCACCGGACTGCACGCCGCCATTTATGCGCCGGACAGCGCCTCGCCGGCCAAGCTGGCACAAATTGAAGTTTACGGCGCCGAGCTGCGCCGCATCCCCGGCCCGCGCAGTGAAGCCACGCGCGCTGTCCTGCAGGCGGTTGAAGCGGGCGCGGTGTATGCTTCGCATGCCTACAACCCGGCTTACCTGCTGGGCCAGCAGACCTTTGCCTGGGAGCTGTGGGAGCAGCTGGGCGGTGATGCACCCGACGTGCTCGTCATTCCGGTTGGGCAGGGCGGGCTGCTGCTGGGCGCCTGGCTGGGTTTCCGCCGTCTGCTTCAGGCCGGCCTGATCGCGCGCCTGCCGCGTCTGTATGCGGCTCAACCGGAAATTCTGGCGCCTATTGTGCATGCTTTCAACGCCGGCGCGGAAGAGATTGAGGAAATCACGCCGACCGGGAAGAGCCTGGCGGAGGGCTTGGCGATCGTCAAGCCGGTGCGCGGGCGGCGCATCCTGCAGGCGCTGCATGAGAGCGGCGGCGCGGGGTTAACCGTCAGTGAGGCGCAAATCGGTGCGGCCTATTACCAACTGGCTGAAAATGGCCTGTTTGCCGAGCCTTCCAGCGCGGCCGCCGCCGCGGCTTTGCCGCAAGTGCGCCAATTGGCCGGTAAAAATGCCAAAATTATTGTCGCTTTGACCGGAAGCGGATTAAAATCTCCCCTGGAGAATTGAGATTAACCTTATGACAGATAATCACCTGATTGCCTTCACGCGCGGTGTTCCACCGGTAGAGAGTTTTCCCATCAAACGATTGGAGGAATGCGCCCAGGCTGTCCTGGAACGCGACGGGAACCGTCTGCTGCAGTACGGCAAAGCCGCTGGATATGAGCCGCTGCGCGAACGCCTGACCGCCCAGTATAGCGTTTCGAAAGGGCAGATCATCGTTGGATCTGGCTCGCTGCAGCTGCTGGATACGCTGGTGCGCGTATCGCTCCAGCCGCAGGACTACGTTTTCCTGGAACAGCCCACTTATGACCGCGTGCTGACCATTTTCCGCCGCTCCGGTACTCAACTGGAAGGTATCAATCTGCACAATGGCCTGCTGGACATGACTCAGTTGGAAGAAAAGCTCCGATCTGGTTTGCGGCCGCGTTACTTCTACCTGATCCCGGACTTTCAAAATCCCAGCGGAGCGGTCATGCCCCTGGCGGCGCGCCGCAAGCTGATTGAATTGTCTAAAACTTACGGGTTCTACCTGATCGAAGACGGTCCCTACCGCGACCTGCGCTATCATGGCCAGGCGCTTCCCTCATTATTTGAATTGGCACCTGAACGGGTCATTTACATGTCCTCCTACAGCAAGCTGATCAGCCCCGGACTGCGCGTGGGCTTCATGCTCCTGCCGCCGGAACTGGTCGAAAGCGTGCGCAAGTTCGCCGAGGATACTTACATCAATGCCAGTTACTTAAATCAGGCCATCGCTTATGAGTTCATCCAGCGCGGCTGGTTGGCGGAAAATCTGGAGCAATTGAAAGCGCTGTATCGTCCGCGCCTGGATACCCTGCTGCAAACGCTGGAAGCCGAATTTTTCGGCCGGGCGGATTGGGTTAAACCTGCCGGTGGTTTTTTTGTCGGGCTAAACTTGGGAGCAGGATATTGCGTTCCCAACCCATCCGCGCTGCAGGCTGCTGGCTTGGCCCTGAGCGACAGCCGCGGATTCTTCATCCAAGGTGGAGAGCAGTTCATCCGCCTGCCATTCTGCGCGCTGACGCCGGAGCAGCTGCAAGAGGGCGTCCGGCGCCTGAGCCGCGCGATTTTCTCCTGAGCGCTCTGGTCCTACTGGATCGGAACGGGCGTCAGTTTCTTATCCTTCAATAAATAAGCCTGGTCGCACAGGATATTGATCTCATCCAGTTTATTGCTGGTCAACAAGATGGCGGTGCCGTTGTCCTTCAGCGCGATCAGGTATTCGTAAATGCCCTTCCATCCGTCCTGATCAATCGAATCGGTCGGCTCATCCAGAAGCAGCAATTCAGGTTCTTCCAGGATGGCTTGGGCGATGCCCAGACGTTTCTGCATGCCGATGGAATAGGTGCTGACCGCTTGGTGGTTATTTTCATCTAGCCCCACTATGGATAAGACCTCCGCGATGCGCAGCTTATCGACCCGGCCATTGATTTCCGCCAGCATGTGCAGGTTTTTAAAGCCGGACCAGTTGGGTACAAATCCAGGCATGTCGATCAAAGCACCGGTGCGCGCCGGAAAATCCACGTCCACACCGACCTGCTGGCCAAACACACTGACCTGGCCTTCGCTGGGCTGGACCAACCCGCAGATGATGCGCAGCAGCATGCTCTTGCCGGCGCCGTTCGGGCCGCTGATGCCGGTGATGCTGCCTTTTGGAATGCTGAGATTGACACCTTTGAATACGGTGGTGTTGTGAAAAGCCTTGCGAACCGCGTTGAGTTCAACGGCTGGCTGATGATTATTCATTTAGTAATCCTCCCGAAGCGTAATCGCATAAAGATTTTGACGTTTGCATATGAACCAACTGGCGGCCAAACACAGCAGGATCCAGACCGACCAGAATATCCAGGAATAGACTTGTGGGATCATCCGCACGGGCGCCCACAACGGTGTAAATTCGAGATGGTTCTGCAGCATGAAGAATGATTGAATCCCTTCACCACCGATTGGGCCGCCTTCGATCATGCCCAGCTTGCTGCAGATGATCAACAGGACGCCGCCCAGGTAACCGGGCCAGGCGCGCTGGGTGAGCAGGTTGATCACCAGCATGAACAGGCCTATGGCAAACCAGCCAACCAGCAAAAAGATAAAGATGTTCCAAAATGCCTGCACGGGTGTGCCGTTGAGCGTGGCATATCCCAGGTTGATGCCGCCGTTGACCTGGCTGGCAGGGCTCCATGCATTCGACAGCGGATAACGGGCTATAACCGGAATAAAGAAGCTGATCAACAAAAGGGCGGCATAACCAATTGTCCCCATAAAGATGAAACCGACCTTCCCCAACCACCATTTGCTGCGCGAACCCAATTGCAGCAGAACCTGTTGCTCGGAAAAGCGGTTCAATCCCAGGCCCGATACCAAATAGATATACAGGATGGAGATCACGTAATACACAATTTCCGGTTTGCCGAAAGCCCACACGAAGGCTTCCAGAGCATTGGCTTGCGCACTGCTGTCCCACAGTATGGAGGCCTGCAGGACTTTCCCGCCCCAGTAACCCAGTACAAGACCCACCGGAAATGGCAGCAGCCATCGCCAACGCAGCATGTATAAATGAAACTGATATTTAAGATAGGCTTGAATTTTCATCATTTTTCCTTATTGCAATACCTGGTGTTCTTTTTTTCCGAAGCGCCGTCGGACGACCAGGAAGAATACAGCGACCAGAGTAAACTGCAGAATGGCGGAGAGCAGGTTCCCTTCCGGAATAAGCGTTGCACTCGTCGATATCATCCAGTTCAGGTGTTGTGATGTAGGAATGCCGTAGTAACCAAAGCTATAGCAGATAAAAGGAATGCCCATCACGATAACGGAGTTTCTGGTCAGGAAGGAAACCCCCATGCCCAGCAGGGCATAAGCCGCACCGAATAAACCGCAGAATAGCAGGCTTAGCGCTGTATATTCACCCACGGAAGGGTTGAGGTTGAATCCGGGTTGGATCAGGTAGCGGGTATATATTTCGCTGAAATTGAAATAGATTCCCGGGATGTGCACCGGCTGGGCTGGATAGAGCAGGTAACAGATCCCCAGCATCAACCCCGCCGGCAGCAGCACCGCCGCCGCCCCGGATAACGCGACGGCCAGGGTTTTCGCCCGCAGGTAGCGCACGTAGCTGGTGCGCACCAGAATCGGATCCAGCAGGTGCTCGTTCTTATCTTTGCTCAATGAATCGGCGAAAGGCAGTACGGCCATTATGGCGGCAAAGAAACCGTAATAACTGGTGTAAAGAATCTCCTGCCAGGCTGTAAATGCGCCCACTGACGATTGGCTTTGTATCGGGTTGATCTGGAAGAAACCGTAGGCGAAACTGATGCCTGCCAGGATGAATACAAGGATGAAGCGGCTGTTGATAAAAGCGCGTTTCAGCTCGGTGTGAAAGATGTTATCCATACTGTTTATTCCTTTTTATTGAAAGGACGCTTTGACTGAATATATCGATCGAGAATATCGGTCAATTCATCCGCTTGATGGCCCAGGCGCTGCATTTCCCGGATGAAATTCTCCAGCAGATAGCCTTCCAGCTCGGTCTCCAGCTTTTGCAGGATTGTGGTGTCTTGGGTGACAAAGGTGCCTTCACCGCGCCGCGAGATGGCGATGCTGTCGCGCATCAACTCCATATAGACCCTTTGGATGGTGTTGTGGTTGACCTTGAATTCCATGGCCATTTCCACAATCCCGGGTAATTTGTCGCCCGGCTGGTAATCGCCGCGCAGGATGGACGCGCAAATACGCTGTTTGATTTGCAGGTAAATGGGCTGGTTGTCGTCAAAAATAGGGTCCATAAGCTTTTCCGTTTTCTATACGATTGGGTTGATTTTTCTAAATTCCCAATTATATCTATCGTTGCATTGGCAGGATTTATCCATAGCTTATTTACTTGGAATGCCCATCAGGTAGGCCACGCCGCCGCTGGTATATGCCAGATATTTTCCATCCGGCGAGAAGAGGTATTCATTGCCATAGGAAGGTATGGGTTGATTGGTGCCTACTAACCCCAGAAAATTGATTTCCTTTCCGGATATGTCCCATGCGTGCAATCCAAACCCGTTGCCGGAAACAACCAACTGCTGATTGGGGGCAATGGCCGGCAAACTCAGCGCTCCATTTCCATAGGGAGAATTGAAGCTGGCGGTAATTGCCATGCTGCCATTGTCTTGCAGTTTCCCGACAACCCTTCCTGAATTGGAATAGCCTGAAAACAGTTCTTTTCCGCTGTCAAATTGGGTAATGGATGTGTTTGAACCGCCAATGGTTTTGCTTTCTCCGCTCTGCGTATTCCAGAGGATTTGTTCCTGAAGAAAACCTATAAAAGGGGAAGGATATTTCGAGATGCGGTAAACGACCGAAGTGTTGTCATTCAGGATGTCCAGAAAATCCACCCGCCAATTTTCATCTCCCAGGTTGAGCGTCTCGAGTGTTTTTCCGTCCGCCGCATTCCAGCGCCGGATGGTGTTATCGTCTGCGCCAGAGATTAACCAGGTTGAATCCGGTGAGAATGCGATGCGGGTCACTCGTCCCTGATGTCCGGATAAAGTTCTGATTGGCCTGCCGGTTTGTGCATCCCACAAGCGAATGGTGTTGTCATCTGAACCAGTGGCGATCATTTTGCCGTCAGGTGAGAAGGCCACCTGATTAACCGTCTGGGTATGCCCTTCTAATTCCATATCAACCTGGCCATCTCCGGAATGATAAATTTCCACTTTCCCATCCTTAGCGCCGGCTAAAGCAATTTGGCTGCTGTCCGGCGAAAAAGCGATTCCCAAACTTTCACTGCCGGCCGCGGACCCTTGAAAACTGAATACTTCTTTACCGGCAGGTATTTGAAATATATGGATACTACCAGATTGGCCATAGGTGGTTAGATCTTCAGAAGCGATTAATGTCTTCTCGTCAGAGCTCAACAGGATGATCTTGACCATTGCGGACGTCTCATGAGATGTTTCCCCGCCCGGATTTCCAGTCAGTGAGTTGGCAGTCCAGGTGAAGGTGCCAATCTGTTTTTCCAACTTTCCGCTGCCAACATCCAGGATGGCTACCTGCCCGAATTGCGTGCCAAGGTAAATGGTGCGCAAGTCTTGTGATACTTCAAAACAGGTAATCATGTCGTATTGGTCATATTCCTGGTCGAACGCCAGTGCGGGAATTCCGGAGTAAATGGTTTCCCCATTGGCAATATCCCATACCTGCAGCGTGTAAGATTCTGGATCGTCATCCGTCAGGGTGCGCACGGCCACTGCCCGCCCGCTGGGGGAGAATAGCAATTGGGGCCAATTGGTGGACGGGAAGGAGAATTCGTAATCGTGGATCAATTCAAAGTTTTTGCTATCATAAATGGCCACTTTATTGGATTGCTCCGCGATCACGGCAACAGTTTCTCCACTGGGGGAAATGGCCATGCCAGTTGGCTGATCCAACTTAAGCGTACCGGTTAGCTTACCGGTTGTGAGGGAAATGCGGCAGAATATCCGGTCATCATCCCCCCCGTGCTTCTTTTCAAAGATTAATTGTGTTCCGTCGGGTGTGAAGGCGATGTCCCAAATATTGGAATCAGCGCACTCCCCCAAATCCTGAATGGCCTTGCCTTTCTTCTCACCATCCGGCAGCGAATAGAGTTGGATTTGCCGGTTATAGACAGGAAGTCCCATAAAACCACCCAGGTCGCCGGTAGGATAGTTAACTACGATTGCCAAAGTGGAACCGTCCGGGGAAATGGATAAAGCGGTTGGCTCCAAACCGATGGGGATGAAGCCGACCTGTTTGCCGTCCTCACCGTTGAACAGCGCGACCCCGGAAGTGGTTATGGCCGCCAAAGTCTGACCGTCGGCTGGTTGGGCGATTTGCCCGCTGAAAGCGCCTTGCCCGAACCAGTGTAGCAGTTCTAAATCACCGATGTTTTCCGGAGTGATTTCTGCCAACGGGATGGATTCCGGTTCTGTCTGGGCCAGAATGCTGTCGGTCGTGCTAAAAGAGAAAGCTAATAATGCGAGAGCAATCAGCCATTTGGGAGCTGTTCCTTTTTTCTGTTTTTTCATGTCAACCTCTTTGTTGCTTGACAAAAGCCTATTTCGTTTGTATTATCTAAACACAGTGTACTAGTTAACTAGTATTATAGTAATAACAAATGAGATTGTCAAGACCTGAAGCAAGGAGAGTATGATGAAAATCCGACCAAGTGCTGCTGCTTTTCTAGTTTGCATATTTGTGTCACCTGCAATGATTGTGGGGTGCCAGGGAAATTTATGGTCAAGTTTCCAGGATGTGAATCAAGTGAATTTTAGCCCGATCGATTCTATCGATGAGTCTCAGCCGACAGTAAAGGTTTATAACGAGCCTCATGATCTGCTGGTCATGCTGCATGAAATGGAGAAGGTGCGCAACAACCGCTGGCAGGCTCAGCAGGGTTGGTGGCACGGCCAAAAAAAGATGATCAGCCAAATGGGGGATTTGCATGGGGTCAATATGGAATGGTGGTTCCGTTTTAATGGGATCCAACCATGTCCTGAATTGATACAAATCATTTATGGGGAAGATGGGCGTATCCTGGAAAACAACGTTCTGGTCTGCGAGAGCGATCTGTCCAAGTTGGAAACCAGTTTGCCAACACACAATGTGGAAAATCCGCCGAATCTGGTGAAAATACCGGATCAATCTCGCCCTGAACTCTTGGAATTAACGCTGGACCGTATCGAAAATATGCTCAGTGATCCCAACCAGAATTCTATCGAATCAACCGAAGCGATCATTCGAGCGGGTAACCTGTATATTACTGTGATTCAGGCAGGGCCTATCCGCGATATGTTAATGGTTACAATCGATCTCGATACCGGTTTTATCCTGGAGGAAACGAACCGGATTTATGCCCTGGATGATAATGAGTTGTTGGGCGAAATTATCTACCAATATCATTTTAATTTTTATGACCAGCTTCCACTTGAAATCCAGAACCAGCTCGACTGGGCTTTCAATTCGTAAAAATATAAATAAAAAGGCAGCTTTCGTATTTGGGAAAGCTGCCTTTTATCTTATGGTCTAATAGCGATTGTTGTAGTCGGAATGGCCGCCACTGCGGTTTCCGCCGCCACCACCGCCGCCACCACGACGATTTCCACCGCCGCCGCCACGCCGGTTGCCGCCATCAAACGGGCGCCGGTTGTCTTCCTTGGGTTTGGCGATATCCACTTTCAGGGGGCGATCCTTGAAGGAGTAGGACTCAAACGTTTTTAACGCGTTCTGCATGCCTTCCTGGTTTTCCATTTCGATAAAACCAAATCCTTTTGACTGACCGGAAAATTTATCCTTGATCAGTACAACCGATTTTACTTCCCCTGCTTCTGAGAATAACGTCTTCAGTTCTTCCTCGGTTGCGTCGAAGGGCAGGTTACCAACATACAATTTTGTTTCCATCTGAGTCCTCTTATCTTTTTTATAAATGATATACCGCCAGATCATTGGATTTGGCGGCTTAAAACCATCTATCGATCGAAATCTGTATATGCATTATATCATTTCAATGGAAGAGTAAAGGTAAATGTGCTGCCCTGTTTTTTACCGGCGCTCTCAGCCCAAATTTTCCCGCCGTGAGCCTCCACCAATGACTTGGCGATGGTCAGGCCGATACCGCTGCCGCCGCCTTTGCTGCGGGAACGGGATTTATCTGCGCGGTAAAAGCGCTCGAAAATATGGGTCAGATGTTCTTTAGAAATACCGATGCCGCTGTCCTGCACGGAAAACCGGATTTGATTTCCGTCGCGCGCGACAGTCAGCACGACCTGCCCGTCAGGCGGTGTGAATTGCAGCGCGTTGCCCAGCAGGTTATGCAGGACTTGCTGGATGCGGTCGCTGTCCACTGTGATGATCGGTAAATTGTCCCCGACACGGCTTTCCAGATTGACGCCTTTCATGGCGAACGTGTTTTCCAGCGGAGTGAGGGCGGATTTTACCAAATCCGCTACCTGCACCGGTTTCTTTTCCAGCGGGAAGGTGTGCCCGTCCACGCGGTTGAGTTCTTGCAAGTCTTCCACTAGGCGCTGCAGACGGTCTGCTTCGCGGTAGATTTGCTGGTAGGTGCTCTGCTCGGCCGGCAGCACGCCGTCCATCAACCCTTCCATGGAGCCCTTGATAGCGGTCAGGGGTGTGCGCAGTTCGTGGCTGATATCCCCCAGCAGCTGGCGCCGCATGGTTTCCGTACCCTCTAGTTTTTCGGCCATCTGGTTGAAGCTGTGCGCCAGTTGACCGAGCTCATCTTCAGAGATTTCGTCTTCGACAATGCGGTGGCTGTATTCACCTTGGGCGAGCTGCTGGCTGGCATCCGTAAGCCTCTGGATGGGCCGGGTGATGCGGCGGCTGATAACCAAAGCGGCCACACCGGCAATGACGAAAGCTGCCAGGGCCGAAATCCACAGTGTTTCGTTGACCGCCGCGCGGAAACTGGTGTACAGGTTCACGCCGCGGGTGCTGCTGTTGCTGCCGGCGCCTGTACCGGTACCGGATCCGCTGCCGCTCATCATGCCCTGCATGTTTTCGCTCATGCGGCCCAGGTGGCGGTCGAAAGCGGCTTCAATGGATAAGTTCATAGCCAGGGCGTGAATGGTGCCCGCAATCACGATCACCAACAGGAAAGCAGCCAGGATTTTATAGATCCAGTGGCTGCGCAGCGTTTGCAGCAGATTGGGTTTAGCGGTCTTCAAAGCGATACCCTGCCCCGCGTACGGTTTCAATGTAGTCGCTGCCGACTTTTTGGCGCAGATGCCCGATGTGCACATCCACCACGCGCAAATCACCAAAGTAATCGTAGCCCCAGGCTTTTTCGAGCAGTTGCTCGCGCGAGAGTACCATGCCGTGGTTTTCGGCCAGGGTACTTAACAGGTCAAATTCCAAAGAGGTCAGCTCGATTTCGTTGTCATCCACCCATACCCGGTGGCTGCCGCCGTCGATGCGCACGTGCGTGGAGGTAAGCACCTTGCGCTCGCCTTCCGCCGGATTTTTCTGCAGACGGCGCAGGGCAGCTTTGATGCGCGCCATCAATTCACGCGGGCTGAAAGGCTTGGTCAGGTAGTCGTCCGCGCCTACGGAAAGACCGACCACTTTGTCCACCTCTTCCGATTTGGCTGTCAGCATGATCACATACACGTCTGATTCGCGCCGGATCTGATTGAGTACTTCTATGCCGTCCATACCCGGCAGCATGATATCCAGCAATACGAGGTCCGGTTTGAATGCCCGAAAGGCTTTCAGGCCGGCTGGGCCGTCTTCAGCCGTGTTGTACTCGTATCCTTCGGCGCGCAGGTAAGCTGTGACTATGTTCAGGATGGATGGTTCGTCATCAATGACCAGAATTTTAGATTTTCCCATGGGCTTTTCCTAAATAATTAGAGGAGGAAGATTTCTTCCTCCTCTATAGTATAAATCGATTCTTGCGCGGGTTATTCCGCTTCTTCGAGTTCCCATTCCTCGATGAACTGGCCGTGCCAGGTATGCAGCCAAACCTGGCCGCTGCTGCCGTTCACGCTCAGCATGCCGGTCATTTGACCGTCTTGCATGTAGTCAAAAGTATAGTAACCATAGAAGGCAGTGCCGGGTAGATGAACTGTCGCATCGCTGATATTGGCCGCTAAATATTCATTGGCGAAATCAGCAGCTTCGTCCATGCTGATAGCCATTTCAACGGTTGCGTTCGCGTCGTTTTGGGCTAATCCGCTGCCGCACGTTCCGCCGCTACCAAACCCACAGCCGCTGGCGCCCATCATGCCGTATTTCAGGTTCCACATGCGGTTAGGGCCGTATTCCGGGTAAACTTCAAGCGTATCCGGATCAACCAATAATTCCATGGCGCCCATGCCGGTACTTTTTTCGACCACGATGGCATAAGCGTTTTGGTTGAAGAGCATTACTTCCTCGATTGCCAGATCATCGTTGCCCAGCGTGTCCAGGTAATCCTGCACTGCGCTGCGAGCGCTATCCACGCTGAGCGTGCTGTCGGCTGTGGCATTGCGGGGAGAGTTGGAATAGCCGTAGCCCATCATACCGCGTCCCATGCCAAAGCTACTGTTTGAGCGGTTATTCCCAAACCGGCCCATCATTCCGCCAAAACCGCGGTTGAGATAGGGTATGGTGGAATCATTGTTATCGGTATTTCCATAACTGTATCCAACCGGCAGATTTTGGCGTTGTGTAATGAAATATCCGGCAAAGATCAGGGCGGCGGCGATCAGAATTCCTGCCAGGACATATAATATTGTTTTTAAAGTTTGATTCATTGTTTCACCTCGTATTTTATATTTAGACTATAAAGGTCAAATATGAAGTATTACCATTGGAATTGTGAAGATTTCGTAAAGATACCGGTAAATCCAAACTTGTATTATCAGGATTCCGTTGGAAAAAAAAGGGATAGTTGAGGTTAGGCATCCCCGCAAAATTAATCCTTGCTTTTATAGTGGAAATCAGGGCATACTGGAATTGAGGTGATGGGTATGAATGCAATAGAGCAGGTGAATATGCAGGCTTTGGATTGGCTGCTGGAAGAAGACGTTGAGAACCCCGGCGTACGTTATCTGGCTTTGAAAGAATTGCATGGTCGTGCAGAGGATGACCCGGCGTTGCGTTCCGCCTGGCTGTCCAACCGGCGCGGCGGGCCGGTTGCGGCCATACTCGAGCAGCAGGATGCACAAGGGTATTGGGTTCAGCCTGGGCCTGGCTATTCCCCAAAATACAGGTCCACGGTGTGGCAGGTCATCTTGCTGGCGCAATTGGGCACGGATATCCGGGAAGAGCGCGTGCGCAAGGCCTGCGATTACCTGTTAGCGCACTCGATTGGAAAGTTCGGCGGCTTTAGCATGACCGCTACGCCCAGCGGCGCCATCCATTGCCTGCAGGGCAACCTGGGGGCCGCGCTGTTGACCCTGGGTATGCCAGCAGACGACCGTCTGTTTAACGCGCTGGAGTGGATGGCTTGCAGTGTCACCGGCGACCCCTATCGGGACTCGGAAGGTCTCAGCGCACCCATCCGCTTCTATCGCAGCGGGGTCAGCGGGCCGGGTTTTCATTGCTCAGCTAATGACCACCAGCCCTGTGCCTGGGGAGCTGTCAAGGTGGCGTTGGCGCTTGCCAAAATCCCGGCCGGTCAACGAACGCCGGCTATGCAAAAAGCAGCTCAAATGTGCGTGGATTTCCTGTTGAGCGCCAATCCGGCCGGTGCGGATTACCCCCATCCTACTGCGCCCAAACCCAGTACGTCCTGGTTCAAGTTCGGCTTTCCTGTCTTTTACATCACGGATATCCTGCAAATCCTGGAAGCTCTATTGGGCTTGGGACTGGCCGGGGATGCGCGTTTGCTTCCGGTCATTGAACTCTTGAAAAATAAACAGGATGCGCAGGGCCGCTGGATAATGGAATATTCCTACAACGGTAAAACCTGGGTGGACATCGAGGAAAAGAAGCAGCCCAGCAAATGGGTTGCTTTGCGGGCATTGCGTGTTTTGAAACAATATTACCGGTAATAAAGCCAACCAAAGGGGGAAATGAAAGGAAGGTTTAAACCATGGTCGATTCCTGCGGTATTTCAGGACTGCCGGCTGTAACTTTAGGTGCCCAAATCACTCCTGGGGAAGAATTTAATAATAAGTTAATCAGTCTCTGGGATAAAATATACATAAATAGGGCAAACTTTATCTTAATAAAGTTATAGGAGGTTTTAAAAAAGATGAAGGCAATCCCGTAACTTTGGTAGTGCTTTTTTGTTTTAATTTTTTTATATAATAAGAGCATAATAGGAAAAAATAATGAAAATTCTAATTGTGACAGATAGTACCGCGGATCTTCCCAAAGAGGTGGTTCGGAAGCATGATATCGGAGTTGTTCCGCTGTATATTAACATCGGTGAAGAAAGCTATCTGGATGGCGTGGAAATGTCACGCGCAGCGTTTTATACAGGCCTTCCGGAATTTAAGAAACAGCCCACCACAGCAGTTCCGGGAATCGATGCCTTCATAAAAGCTTTTAATCATGCGATTGAATCCGGTGCGGACACGATCATATCTTTGCATATTTCCAAAACCCTTAGCAATACAGTTGATGTGGCGCGACTGGCTGCCCAGAAAGTGAAGGATATTCCTGTGCACGTGCTGGATACTGGAAACCTTTCTCTGGGTGTAGGCTTATTGGCTCGCCGGGCTGCGTTGATGGCGGAAGCTGGCGAGAAGGTGAAAACGATCCTGGCAGAGATTAACGATAAAGCTCAACGCACTTATACCTTTGCAGTACTTTCGACCTTGGAATTTCTACGGCGCAGCGGCCGGCTTTCCAACTTACAGTATGGGTTGGGCAGCCTGTTGATCCTCAAGCCAATCATTAAAATGAATAACGGCGTGACCGAGTTAGAGAAAACCCGTACGATCACCGGCTCCAACCGCCGTTTGATGCAGTTAGTGGAAGAAAAAGGTAAGTTAGAAGAATTGGCCTTTGTGCATACTCATGCACCGGAAAAAATTGCACGGTTGCAGGAGGAAGCTGCGCATTTTATACCCGTGGGCACACAGGCACTGGTGGGTGAGGTGACACCCGTGATTGGCTCACACATCGGGCCGGGCGCAGTGGGTTTTTCGTTTATTCAAGCAGCATAATCAGGAGGAAAGATAATGCGTGTAGCAAAATTAATTGCCTTGTTAGGGACAGTTGCACAGGGAGGCATCTTAATATATGGCTTTACGCAGGGTGATTTCAATGCCGCCGGAAGTTTCTTCTTTCATGATCCCTGGGGCATCGTCTCATTGGTGGATGTCTATGTCGGTTTCATGTTTTTCTCTGTCTGGGTGGTTTACCGTGAGAAAAATTGGTGGGCAGCCTGCTTGTGGGTTGCCGCTATCATGATCCTGGGCAACTTCCCGACCGGAATTTATGCCTTTCTGGCCCTGCAAAACAGCGGGAACAATTGGCAAAAATTCTGGATGGGACGCCATTATCAGGGAGAGGAAAAATAATCGATGAAAAACAGGAAATGGTTT
Source organism: Anaerolineaceae bacterium UBA5211 (assembly GCA_002412595.1). Lineage (GTDB taxonomy): Bacteria > Chloroflexota > Anaerolineae > Anaerolineales > Anaerolineaceae > Pelolinea. The sequence continues at coordinate 51,374 of DHVJ01000034.1, read as the reverse complement.
ATTCTTTTGGATTTTTTGACTTTAGCAGCGGCTTTGATCATGAACACAATAGCGGTCAGTTTACCCTTGAATGGATTGACCACTAAAGAAATTTCCGACAGCTTCGATGTTTACTTTGTTCCTGCGGGTTATGTTTTCAGCATTTGGGGAGTGATCTACATCCAATTGATTGCTTTTGTAATTTTCCGGGCTTTGCCCAAGCAACGAGAAAATGAGGATTTAGCCGGTATAGATGGTTGGTTCATACTCAGCAACCTTGCCAATGCTTTCTGGCTGGTAAGCTTTCATTACCAGCACTTTTTACTGGCATTGGTTTTCATGCTGCTGCTCCTGGTATCCCTGATCAATATTTTCCTCCGCTTAAAAATTGGCAAACGCCGCATGGATATCGCCTGGAAATGGCTTATGGAAGCCCCGTTCAGCGTTTATATGGGCTGGGTGAGTGTGGCGACCATTGCGAATGTCACTCAAGTGCTGGATTATATCAACTGGAATAGGTTTGGCATTGCGCCTGAGATTTGGTTCATCATCATGGTGATCGCGATTGTGGTGATTTCAGCTTTGATGAGTTTCACCAGGCGTGCTTTTGAGTTCAATTTGGTATTGATCTGGGCTTTGGTAGGTATAGCCCTGAAATTCCCTGAGGTCCCCATGGTCAATTATGCTGCCTGGGGTGGCGCAATTCTGATCGCGTTTTTAGCTATGGTAGCACTGGCAGTACCAATCAAAATGGAGCAGCCGAAAACGTAGAATAAAAAATGCGCGGAGATAAATTCTCCGCGCTTTTGCTTTAAATCAGGCGCCAGGGCTGTTCCAGATACAGCGCCAGGTGCTGCATGAAGCGTGCGGCTTCCGCGCCGTCCGTGATGCGGTGGTCGGCGGATAAGGTTGCTTTCATGCGCCAGCCCGTTTTCAACATACCGTTTTCTACCACCGGCACTTCCTGAGCGCTGCCCACTGCCAGTATGGCCGCTTCAGGCGGGTTGACGATGGCGGAAAATTCCTCCACGCCGTACATCCCCAAGTTGCTGATGGTGAATGTGGATGCTTCGATATCCTCATTGCGCAGCTTCCCATCGCGGGCGCGCTGCGAAAGCTGGCTGGTCTCCCAACCGATCTGGTCGAGGGATTTTTGGTCGGTGTTCTTCACCACCACTGTCAGCAGTCCGTTATCCAACGCAACAGCCACACCCACGTTGATGTTGCCATGTTGGATGATTTCCTGCTCGGTTAGGGAAGCGTTAATGTTGGGGAACTGCTGCAGCGCCAATGCGACTGCCCGCACGACAAAATCGTTCACTGATACCTTGTTCCCTTTGTCGCGCCCCTCGTTCATTTGCTTGCGCATCTGCATCAGGCTGCCGACATCGTAACTGCGTGTGATGTAGAAGTGCGGGATATTCTGGTTTGATTCCTGCATGCGTTTGCCAATGGCCCCGCGCAGCCGGCTGATGGGAATGCGCGTATCCTGCCCCGGGATGATTTGCGCCTGGGTGGGTGCTCTCATGCCGGAAGCCTGCGTGTCTGCGGCCTGACCGGTCGGGCTGGATTGACCGGACTGGATGGCGGCTTCCACATCGCGTTTTACAATGCGCCCGCCTGGGCCGCTTCCATCGAGCGCTGCCAGGTTGACTGCTTTGTCTGCGGCCATGGCTTTGGCTACCGGAGAGGCTTTGATAAAACCGTTTTCCTCGGGTGTGCTGCTACTGCCGGTTAGGCCTTTTGATGCAGCCACGTCAGTGGATGAGGTGGATGGCGCGGATTCTTGCGCTACGGCCGTTTTAGCCGCTGGCTGGGCTTTTCCGCCCAGTAGTTTATCCAGATCCACGTCTTCTCCTTCCGCTGCGATTATTGCGATGGGGGAGGATATAGGTACAGTGGTGTTGGCTTCCACCAGGTGCTTATAAACAATGCCGCTGGCGGAGGATTCCACCTGCAAAGTGGCTTTATCGGTTTCGATATCGGCCAGCATTTCGCCTTTTTCAATCTTTTCACCCTCGGCTTTGTTCCATTTAACCAGGGTGCCTTCAGCCATATCAAATCCCAATTTGGGCATTTCAACAATTTCAGCCATTATTTTATTACCTCCTTAACAGCACGGATGATATCTTCCACCTGGGGCAGCGCCAGCTGTTCCAGATGGCGGTTATAGGGCAGGGGCACTTCTTTTTGCGCGACGCGCTGAATGGGTGCGTCAACGTAATCGAAGGCTTCCTCGTAAATTCGTGTGGACACTTCTGCGCCGACACCGAAGGATTTCCAGCCTTCCTCTGCAATCACTGCGCGGTTGGTGTGCTTGAAGGATTCAATTACCGGACCCATATCCAGCGGCCGCAAACTGCGCAGATCAACGATTTCTACGTCGATACCCTCTTGGGCTAACTGTTCAGCGGCCTTCATGGAATAGGGCACCATTTTGGAATAAGTGACCAGCGTGACATCCTTTCCTTCCCGCTGAATCTTGGATTTCCCGATCGGGATGGTGTAATCGCCATCCGGTACTTCACCGCGCTGTTGGTAAACAGTCGCGTTTTCGATGAATAAAACCGGGTCATCTGAGCGGATAGCTGCTTTCAATAATCCTTTGGCGTCCTCTGGCGTTCCCGGAGCGACCACTTTCAAACCAGGGAAATGTGCGAAAATCGCATCGGGGGTTTGTGAGTGCGTGGCGGCCAACTGCCGTCCACCGCCGCCCGGTGCGCGAATGACCAACGGCACTCTCATTTGCCCGCCGAACATATAGTGGATCTTGGCGGCCTGGTTCACAATGTGATCCATGGCTGAAAAGGCAAAGTTCATCGTCATGAGTTCTGCCACAGGCCGCATACCGGCCATGGCGGCGCCAATGGCTGAACCGATGATAGCGGCTTCTGAGATAGGCGTATCGCGCACGCGTTCAGAGCCAAAGTGATCCAAAAAACCTTTGGTAACAGCATAAGTCCCGCCCCAAACCCCCACTTCTTCACCCATGATAAATACTTTGGGGTCTCTTTCCATTTCTTCCCATAATGCCTGGGAAATGGCTTCACGCATGGTAATGATTGCCATTATGCACCTCCCTCAAGCTCTTCCACGTAAATATTGTCAAATAAAGTATCGTCTGCCGGTTCGGGACTTTCTTTAGCGAATTTAACCGCGTCCTCCACCTCTTTATCCGCTTTCTGCTGTATTTCGCCTAATTCTTTTTCTGAGGCGATTTTTTGTTCGGCCAGGAATTTGTGGAAACGGTCGATGGGGCCATTCTCAATGAATTTATTGACTTCTTCTTTAGTGCGATAACGTTCCGGATCTCCCATGGAATGCCCTTTGAAGCGGTAAGTCAGCACTTCCAAAAATTGCGGGCCGCTTCCTTTGCGGATTTCCACTAAACGTTCCTCGACCATATTTTTCACTGCCAGCACATCCATGCCGTCCACATCGTAAGCCGGCATGCCGTAGCCGCAGGCTTTTTGGATGATTTCAGAAACAGCCGAGGCTTTGGAGGGCGGGGTGCCCATACCATAATGGTTGTTCTCGCATACCCACAGGACCGGTAAATCCCAGGCTTTAGCCAGGTTTACACCCTCGTGAAAGTAACCGATGTTAGTGGCGCCTTCACCGAACATGCAAATTGTGACGCCATCACGCTTTTCCATTTTATCGGCCAGAGCTAATCCGGCCGCGATGGGGATATGGGCGCCGACAATGGCATGGCCGCCCCAAAAATTCTTGCTGACATCCGCCATATGCATGGATCCACCACGGCCGTGCGAGACCCCGGTGGATTTTCCAAGCAATTCGGCCATGATCAGGTTCACCGGTATGCCGGCGTTTAGCGCCACACCATGATCTCGATATGCGGTGATGACGCGATCCTGTTCTTTTCGGGCAGCCAGAATACCGGTGCTGACGGCTTCTTGACCGATATACAAGTGCAAAAAACCACCGATATCCCCTTTTTGGTAGAGTTCTGCGGCAGTTTCTTCCAGGCGGCGGATCAAAACCATCTGGTGATACAGCTCCAAGTAATCCTGTTTTTCCATATTAAAACCTCCCGGATAATATTTATTAATTAATTCATAAAAACCTGAGTTGATTATAACAACCCAATATTTTTAAAATATAAGAAGTTGATTAATCCTGCCTTTTGGCAGGAGTATCGATGCTATTTCAGCTGGGATGTGCAGGCAGGGCAGCGTGTGGCTTGGATGGGAATGGATGAAAAACAGTAGGGGCATTCTTTGGCGGTGGGCTGGCTGGGTGCTTCGACCGGTTTCTCCAGTTTATTGATTTGTTTGACCAGTAGAAATACGACGAAAGCGATGATAAAAAAATCGATGACCGTATTGATAAACATGCCATAGTTGATAGTGACAGACCCGGCTTCCTGCGCCTGGGCCAATGAGTTATATTGCCCGCCGCTTAGGTTTACGTACATGTTGCTGAAATCCACTTTTCCCAGCAGCAGACCGATGGGCGGCATCAGGATGTCATTTACGAATGAGGTCACAATTTTTCCAAAGGCACTTCCGATGATCACACCGATAGCCAGGTCGATAACGTTCCCTCGCATGGCAAACTTTTTAAATTCTTTAAACAAAATGTTCTCCTTCTTTCAGTGAAAAATAAACCGGATTATTTTCTTTGATAGACACCAAACATTTGCGCTTCTGCTAGAATATGCCCTTCCATAGCCTTGAATAGTTTTGCTTTGGTCAAGTCGGTTTTGTTTTCCAGAGTGCAATCCAGTGCGTAAAGCTTGAAAAAATAACGGTGCGTTCCGTTGGGCGGGCAGGGCCCGCTATAACCGGTTTTTAGTGACGTGTTATGTCCCTGAATACCCCCACCAGGCAGGAACTTATCAGCAGGTAGTCCTTCGGCCAATTCTTCCAATTTGGTTGGCAGATTATACAAAACCCAATGGACCCACGTACCCATGGGAGCATCGGGATCATCCATGATAAGCGCCAGGCTTTGTGCGTTGGCTGGAATATCCTGCCATCGCAGGGGAATGGAAAGGTTCTTTCCATCGCAGGTATATAGGGATGGAATCAAAGAACCCTCATCAAAGGCAGGGCTGTATATTTTCATGCTCTCCTCCTGTTTCTAGAATCTTTTTATTATGTAATCATATGTAATAAATATACCAAATTAGAAGATTGTTAATTTTGGAAAACACGGATCGCATTCCGCCCTGCTTCTTTGGCTGCATACATGGCTGTGTCGGCTTCATCAATCATTTTCTCCAGTGACGGCGGGTTATCCGAATGTGCTGATATACCAAAGCAGGCGGTAATATGGAATTCGATGTTGTCAACCTCGATAGCCTGATTTTCCAGTACACTCCGGATTCGTTCAGTTGCGATACATGCACTGTCTAAATCCGTCTCAGGCATAATGATCACGCATTCATCTCCGCCATAGCGGCCAACGATGTCAATGTTGCGAACATTTTCTCTAAACAAACGGGAAATTTCTTTCAAGACTTTATCGCCAATCAAATGGTTATAGTTGTCATTGATTTCTTTGTAATTATCTAAATCGACCATTGCAACGGCTATGGGGCGGTTGAGACGAATTGACCTTGCCAGCTCGTATTCACCAACTTCGTTTAATGCTCTTCGATTCAATAGTCCGGTCACTTCATCCACGCGAGCCATTTCCTGGATTTTTTCAAAGAGCATAGCGTTATCAATGGCAATGGAAGCGTGCTGTGCATAGATATTGAGTAGGTGCTGGTTGTTTTTCGTGAAGCTGTGAGCGGGGTTGTAGCAGAAGACGATCAGGCTTCCCAGTATCTTATCCCCAATGATCAATGGCGTTGCAATGGTTGATCTAATATCTGAGAAACATTCATCCGGAAGACGATATTTCCAAGTGGAATAATCTTCGATGAATAGAGTCTTTTTAAGTTGGATGGCTTTTCCGGATGCCCCTTCCCCCCATTTCACTGGAACCGCAGCGAAAGTTTTTTTCATATTTAATGAATTGGCATACTCCAATTCACGTGTTTCTTCATTATATTTATAATAAATTCCGCCCTCACCCTTTATTAACTTGATGGCACGTTCCAGGATCGTTTCTTGTAATTTTTCCAGGTCTAGTTCAGATGAGATTTCGGCAATGGTGGATCTCAAGTCGCGTAGTTCTTTGGATATTTCCTGCGATTCTTCCAGCGATAAAATCTTGATGATTGAAAGGGTGATTTGACTGGCTGCTTGTCGGCAAATATCTAATTCCAGATTATTAAAAGAACGGGCTTTATCATCTATCAGGATGATCCAACCCAGATGCTGGTTTTTCCCATTTAATGGGATGGCAATTATGGATTTGCCCAACCAATTTAATTCCGGTGTTTTTTTGGGATCTTTTGAGGCTAGCCCATCGTAAACCAGGATGTCTTTTTGGGTTTTCGTCTGTAAGTATTGGATCGTTGATTCAAACTCAGGACTGTTTACAATTTTTTTACCGGATTCGAAAATGTCAAATGATTTCTGGTCTTTTAATAACACTAATAACCCACGGTCGGAACCTATCAAGGTTTTGAGATGACGTGACAATGCGCGCATCGAGGCATTGCAGTTATCTTTTGCTATACTGGTTTTGGTGATTTGGTTCAGGCGGTATTGGAATTGTTGATTCAGCTGAAGCTGCTTTTCATTTTGCCTTCTCTCCAGCGCGTTGGCAATTATATTCGCGATAATTTCCAAGATATTCGTTGTTTGTTCATCCCAATTTCGAAAATGTGTGAACATTTCAAACGAGATCATTCCACTTAAATCGTTTGAAAATTTCAGTGGAATACAGATTGCAGACAGAATATGATTGTCTTTACAGAAAGCTTTTTCATGCTCTGCAATTTGTGGCAGGTCTTCAAAGTCGGAAAAAATGACCAATTCTCCTTCCTTAAATTTATGCCGGCCCCATGTGAATGATTTGATTAATAGGTTATTGATCTTGTTTTTAAGGGAATAAGTTTTATCCAAATGCCATTCATAAAATTCACTGGGCATATGGTTATCTTCATTATCGAAAAAAAGAATTTGACCAGCATCTGCGCCGATCTGGGTTCCGGTCGTTTCTAAAACCAATTGGATAGCTTGATTAATTTGATTGATCGGAAGGTTAATAAACTTGGTCGAGATTTCGACAATGAAACCTTCATATTCAAGGTTCTGGTTGAGTTGATGTTGCGCTTGCGTTAAATGACGTAAAGTCTGGTTGATTTCTATGGATAGGTGCGAAAGCTCGTCATTACCGGGCAGCTCTGTGGAAAAGTCTGCTTCGGGATTGGCGCGGAAAACACTGACGTTCTTCATTAATTTTGCCAGCCGGGAAAGCAAACTTCGCTCGATGGTCACGATCAAGATCCCGCCTGCGCTTAGACTGGTAATGATGATCGCCAGAATTAAATTTTCCATGCTGACCAAACCTTGCTGATAAATGGTTCGGTATTTTTCCAGCTTGATTATGAATAAAGGATTTCCGTTGAAATCCTTAATAAAGGAATAGCAATCCATTTCCTGGTTATTTTTAGCTTGAAGGTATATTTCTTGATTCTGAGAATCATCCAGATAGATTACTTGACTGTCTGAGGGAATCAGATTCTGGTCATAAGGCAGCAAATACATGGTTGCATTGGTTGAACTCTTGATTTTTTCAGCTAATTCACCCTGGATAAGTCTGCCAAATATCAGTGTTCCACGGCTGGGCCCTTCATCAAGGCTGGTCAGTATGGGTGCGATGCTGATCATTAAGGGAACGTCTTGAATGGACAAATAACCGCTTTGATAAGAATTTTCATCCTGATGGATTAAATCCGGATGTTGGTGCATGTAGAGCATGATACTTTCGGGTACCGGAATGATTTGGTGCTTTTCCAGATCATAAGCCTTTTGGTAGGTGACGTTTCCCTCGGTATCCAAGTAAAGGATCAAGTTAACGCCCAGCCCTTCAAAAGTGCCGTTAACCAGGTTGGAATCCAGATAATTCTGATTCCTATCTTGCATAAACTGATAAGTATCATCCCAGGCGGCCCAATCATTGGTCAGGGCAGATAGATCATCTATTCTGGTGTCCAGCGTGGTATTAATTTGGTCCACCGCTGAACGGATTTCATCGCGCTCTAAATTTCTATAACTATTTAAAAGGACTGTTTTAGCTAAAATGGCGCCCACAACAACAATTAGCATGGACGTAGATAAGATAGTTAAAATAGTTTTCTTTCGCAAAGTCATTAGAAAATAGGGCTCTATTCAATGTGATTGATCAACTCGCTTTTTATAAGCGAAAGAAATACATCTACCACTTTAGGATCAAACTGGGTGTTGCTTTGTTCGCGGATATAATCCAGGGCTTTCTTGGATGTCCAGGCTTTTCGATATGGCCGATCTGATGTTAACGCATCCCAAACATCTACGACGGCGAATATCCGTGCCGATAGCGGTATCTGTTCACCTTTCAATCCCTGCGGATATCCCAATCCATTCCATTTTTCATGATGATGATACGGGATATCCAATGCCGGCCGCAGGTGGGTGATGGGGAAGAGCAGATCATGTGCATATACTGGGTGCCTTTTCATCACTACCCATTCATCATCTGTCAAAGGACCAGGCTTAAGTAAAATGGAATCTGGAATACCCATTTTGCCGATATCGTGTAATAGAGCGCCGCGGCGGATATGGGTCAGGTCTTCATTGTCGATTCCCATGGATTGGGCAATGCGCAGGGTCATATCCACCACCCGTTGGGTGTGCCCCTCGGTTTCTTTATCGCGCAGGTCAAGGGCTTTGGACCATCCCTCAAGAGTTGTATCGTAAGCCAGGGACAACTCCACATTAGTGCGATGCAGGTCTTCCAACAGGCCGGTATTATCGATGGCAATGGCAGCTTGCCCTGCTAATGTTTCCAGGAAGTTGAACCATTCCTGATCCGGGTTTAAAAGTGTGCGGTTGAATAAGTCCAGTACACCTTTGATTTGCCCTTTTGCGACCAGGGGAACGCTGTAATAACTCGCGAAGCCTTCTTCCTGCATCAGATTAGTATAAGCCAGGTCATCTTCAATTTCATTCAGGTTCAAAGCCTGTACCAAATGCCGTTCCATGGCTGCTTGTCCGGATATGCCTTCTCCCATGCGCAGATGGTATTGTTCGATAATATGGGTATGGAATCCCCGGCTGGCGGTATATTCAAGGATTTGTGATCTGGGGTTGAGTAAGAGAACTGCAGCGGCATCCACATCAAGTTTCTCAACCACTTGATCCAACAGGATGTTCAATGTGACGCGCAAATCGAGGCTGGAATTGATGACCAGGTCAATATCATGCAATGCGGCCAATCTTTCAATCTGACTATGCGTCTGTTCGAGCAGACGCGCGTTGTCCAGTGCGATGGCTGCCTGCGCGGCAATGGATTCCATCAACTTGCGATCGTTTTCACTATAGATGCCTGGTTCGAACGCTTCTACACTTATTGCCCCGATAACATAGCCGCGGGTTATCAATGGTACACCTAACCAGGAACGAACTTTCTTATCTCCTTGTAACTGTATTGCCTGGGGAATTTTCTCTTTTACCAGATCACGGCTCAGGAAAGGTTTTTGTTCCTGGAGAACCTTCTTATAAAGCACACTATCTTCCTGGTTGAATTTCCTGCCCATCCATTCCGCAACCAATTTGTCATTTTGCTTCAAGTAAGCAATTTCGACAGTTTCGGCTAGCTGGTCGTAACGAACCAGAGAAAAAACATCCAGCGGAAATAATCCATTTACTTCTTGATATAGTTTTTGGTAAAGTGTATCGGTTTCCAACTCACTGCTGGTCGCCAACGCGGTGTCGTACAATGCGGTGATTTCTTTAGTATGTTGTTTTTCTGATTCAAATAATTGAATTCTTTCGATGGCTACTGCCAATTGGTTGGAGAGAGTGTTCAATAATTTTTGGTCTGCTTCTGTGTAATTGTTGGGTTTATCACTTTCTGCGTTGATCACCCCAAATGCTTTTTTATTGACAACAATCGGTATAGATAACTCAGAAATGGTATGTGGGTTGGATTCCAAATAATCCGCATCATTTTTCACATCCGGTACATTCTGAGCTTTTTTGAAGCGCACTGTTCTGCCGGTGATCCCCTTTTTGATTGGTTCCATACTTGCTTTATGTTTTTCATCCAGACCGATATACGAAAAGTGAGGCTTAAGCGTGTTTTTCTGGGCATCATAGACCAGAATACCAAAATTATTGGTATAAAGAGTCTGCTGAAGTATTTCAGTGGTTTTTTGAATTAGCTCATCAATACTGGTTGCCTCTGTTCCCGCGCTGGCGATTCCGTGCAGAGCGGTTGCTTCGAGTAATTGACGCCTCAGCGTTTCCTCAGTGTTTTTACGTTCGGAGATATCCCGTACAAATGCCCAAATTCCAGTAGTTTCGTCTTGGATATCCCGGCTGACAAATCCGATGATCTCGACTGGAATTGCGCTGCCATCTTTCCGTAGATATTCTTTTTCAAGAAGATCAGAATATCCTCTATCAAGAATTTGGTTGTGCATTTTCCGGGTGGCCTCTTGCCATTTTTCAGGCGTGATGTCCCATACCGTTAATGTTTTCAGCTCGGTTTCGGAATATTGGAGCAGTTTCAACAGGGATGGGTTGAAATCCAACACCCTTCCGGAAAGATCAATCGCAATAATGCCATCGATTGCCCCTTCATATAACTGCCGATACCGTTTTTCAGCCTCGGAAAGAGCATGTTTGGTCTCTTTTTTTTCTATAGCACGTTGAATGGTTACAATCAATTGGTCAACGTCATAGGGTTTTTGTAAATAACTGTATGCGCCTAAATTGATTGCCTGGATAGCGGATTCCGTGGATGCAAAACCGGTCAGGATAATGCACTCAGTATCCGGGGTGATTTCTTTTAACGCTTTTAATACATCTAAACCTGGCATATCAGAAAGACGCAAATCAATTAATGCGACCGGAAAATTTTGTTTGGCAACCAGATCAATAGCTGCTTGGCCACTGTTTACCCCGCTGGCCTCGAATCCCTTAAGTCTTAAAATATCCCGGAGTGTTTTGCGTAAGTTTGCATCATCGTCAACGATCAAGATTTGCTTTGATTTTTGCATGTTTGTTAATCTCTATTGGATCAAATTCTTTGCGTGTTGATAATATTCTTTTTCAAGTAAATAATTGATATTTTGATAAAGTTTTTTTTCTCTGGGGAGGATAATCAGGTTCAATTTATTTTGGAAGGTTTCCTCTTTATCCTCGTTGGCAGCCATTTGGTAATCACAAATTATGACAATTGTGCGTTCGGGAAGATAATCCAGCAAATCCTGGGTGTCTTGCGAAAAATGTTCGCAATAATCGTGTGAGTCGATAAAAACAATTGAGTATTCCAAAGGCTTTGACGCAATTAACGATTGAATTGATTTATAAATTGTAAATGTAAAACGGTCATTTTCAAATATTTTTTGGAGGAAAGTACAAACCTGCGGCTCTTCGCACACGACCGCTGCTTTTAAATTCTGATTGAGGTTTGCAAAGAAGCGCAAGAACTCCTGAATATTGATTGGCTTTTGGATCGCTTTAATCACGCCAGATTGAATGGCATCGTCAATGATTTCACTGGATGTATATGCGGTCATTAAGATAAAGGGAAGATTGGGGTACTTGTCTTTGATTTCGTAATAGAAATCAGCCCCACTTTTTTCAGGCATTTTTACATCTGAGAGGACGCAATCGAAATGATTGATACCCAAGATTTCTAGAGCTTCTTCAACTGAATGGACATGCTTGCATTCATATCCTTCGTTTATGAGAATTGCACATAATGTGTGCGCAAAGTTTTTATCATCATCAACGACCAGAATATTTAATGGTTTTGTACTCATAGCAATCCTATACTCAATCATCCAATATCATTCTATCCCATCCCGAGAAGAAATAAAATTTTATTCAAAAGGTAAATACAATGAAAAAGTAGAACCTTTATCAAGCGTACTTTTGACCTTGATTTTTCCGCCATTGGCTTCAGCGAGCATTTTCGAGATAGTGAGACCTAATCCTATACCTTTTGATTTGGTGGAAAACAAAGGTTCAAATATCTTCTCCATATTCTCAGGAGGAATGCCAATACCGGTGTCCGTAAAATCTAACCGCAGCATTTTCTTTTCAACTTTATCGGTAATTGTCAATTGCCCGCTTTTCGGAATGGCCTGGTATGCGTTAGTAATTAAATTTGCCATGACTTGTTCAATTTGTTTGTCGTCAACATTAACCAACGGTAGATTTTTAGATAGATTGATTTCCACTCGCACATTTTCCGGTGGAACAAACTTTTTAATAATTTCTTCTAAACTGGTGCGAACATCTGTAGGAATGAGATTGGCCGGTTTGATGCGGGCAAAAGTCAACAGATCTGTAATGATCTTGTTAGCGGAGGCAACTTCCTGATCGATAATATCCAGATATTCATCTGATGTATCAGATTTTTGATCGGAACCCAGCTTCAGCATATACACGGCATTATTGATGACTGCCAAAGGATTGCGCAACTCATGGCCTACTCCGCTGGCCAGCTGCCCCATTACAGCCAATTTTTCTTGCCTGGCAAGACGGTCCTGGGCTTTGAGCAACTCATCTGTTTTCTCTTCCACGATTAATTCCAGATCTTTGGAGTATTTCAAGAGCTCTTTTTCAGCTTTTTTTATATCAGTGATATCGCGGCCGTATATATTTACATAATCCATTTCTGTACTTGGTGACAGATGCAGGCTGAGAATGCGGTCACCGACATTCACTTCGATTAATTCTGGGTTATTTGAATCCAAGCAATTATGGATGATGGCTGAGATAGCCTCTGGAACCTGACCGCCTTCATTACAATCCCAAACTTCTAAAATTGGAAGCCCGCCTTCGTTGCAGTAGGAAACAGTGCCACCTTTGGATAAGCGCATCACCGGGTTGGGATTTTCACGGGGAAACCTTGCCAGCGATTCCAGCTGAGATTCCAGCTCTTTTTGCTGGGTAACATCGTGTGAGATGATTTGGATACCGGTGCATTGATCCTGCTCATCCAATATACGCGTGTAAGTCGTTGAAAACCATTTCTGCTTTCCTTCAACTTTCAGGCTATCCACGAAAATTGCAGTTTGATCGGTTCTGGCAGCCTTTTTTATTCTGCTGATAGTTCTTTCAGCGATCTCTTCTCCATAAAGAGAGTAGATATTTTTACCAATATCATTCTCATTCTTTCTGCCTAATTGCTCCATAACTTTTTCGTTGTGGAAAAGGACGTTCCCCTGCAAATCAAAATAGCTAATACCTACTTCTGAATATTTGGCCAGCAATCTGAATTTTTCTTCACTGCTTTGTAATTCCAATCGTGATTTTTCCCGATCGGTTATATCATCGGCTGAAATAATGACTCGGGAATAATCTTTACTGTCACTTAAAATTGCAGACCAATTAATAATGCTGTATCGGATTTCACCTTGAAGTGTTTTGCTGGTCATTTCGAAATTAATCTCATTTTTGTGATTGGCAATTGCAATTAACTCCTGGATAAAGGACGGATACGATTTCTCCCAAAATATTTCTGTGAGCGATTCAATTCGTTTTTCCGGATTTTCCGCAGTATAAGTTTTTTGAACAAATTTGTTGTAATTCTTGATTTTTACCAGACTGGCTAAATATTTAACGATATCCATGTGCTGGTTAAAGTAAATTTGAAGATTTGTTATTCCCTCTTCTTGTAATTGATCGATGTTTTCCTTCACCTTGGAATAATCCATCTCCCAAATGCGAATGGGGGCATCCATAAACAGGGTTTGATATACCTTACCGGCTTCTTCCAATTTGATCTGGTTGGACTTGTGTTCGGAGATGTCGTGGAAAATGAGAAATTCCCCATTCGGATTGCCGTCTATAATTCGGGGGGATGAAAATACCATTAATGTGTGTTTCCGATGATTGAAATCATCAATTTCCAGTTCATAAGAATTTGAAATTGTATTTTTAACTTTGGTTTTTTCGTTGGAATTAATTTTCTGTTGTTTATTGGACAAGAACTCACTGAAATTGTGGTCGGTTACCTTACTGGTATTATTTCCAAATATCCGATCAGCTGCGGGGTTGCTTAAAATAAATTTCCCCTGTTGATCGATGATACAGATACCTTCACTTAGATTATCGATCAAGTTTTGCAGTTCTTCCCAATTGGTCTGTAAACCATGATAAAAAACTTCCTGCGGTTTGGAGATTCCCGTTACAAGTAGGGTTTGGAATATCAGGAAATAAGCCACCAGCCTGAGATTTAATCCTACAATGCTGATCAAATGGGTTTCATTCGTATTCAGCGAAATGACAATTCCGCTAATAATTGCTAAAATAGTAGATCCAAGAAAATATAAAAAGACTTTCTTTTCGAAATAGGGTCTCTTTTTATAGACGAGAAAGAGTGCAAATACCAGAATAATAATAACTGTAAAATCAATTGTGTTTCTAACAATTGTGTGATTTCCAGTTGGGGAAATTAATGCGGGTAAATCTAAGTGTAGTATTGCCAGCGATACAAGCACACTGAACAAGCTGTAAATTAAGAGAACCAGATTGTCTTTTGTTCTTTTTCCAACAAAGGTTGGCGCAATTGCAAGGGTTGCTGCTTGAAGAAACCTGCCTGCCAGGAAAAAATAAAATGAATGATTCAGGTTCAACTCAGGGAAAATTGGCATCTTTTCAAAAGTTAAGATGTGCAGCATGTCGAAGTAGGATGAAAAGAGTAAACCGATTCCCAAAACCGTAAAATATCCATTATCGATTTTTTCTCGCAGCAGCCAAACAATCGCGAAGAGGCAGCTGCATAGGATTATGGTTATGGTTTCTATTAAAAAATGGAAAAGAAGTTCATTTTTCAAACCGATGAGATTAAAGCTTAGGAGTAAACAAATGGAAAGGACAGTGGCAAAATTGGCTCCAACCCTCTGCTTTATTTGAATATTCATGCTGTTCCTGTGCTGAAAATTATAAAAGTGGGTAAACTGAATAGTGGATATATTGTTATTTTATATTTAAAAACCGTAAAAAGTTTTATTATTTATGCTCAAGTTATCTTTCAATCTAACTGACCAATGGCTCAACATTTATTATCATTCATATCAATGTAAAAGAATATGTAAATTTTACAAAAACTACAATAAATGACGACTATTGAAAAATGTATTTTCCTTCTGTATAATCATTATACAAAAGGGGAAGGGGTAAGGTGATTTCAAATCGATAGTAGAAGGAGGGCCGGTTCGGTGTCACTGTATCGGCTTAAAAAGTTTCTTATAAACCTAGAGGGTATTCATAAACAGGATTGAAAAATGATGGGGTCAACAAAACAGATCCTGTTGATTTCTGACGACAAAAACTACGATGTTTATCTACATAATCTATTGCAGAATCAAGAGGGTATAAATTTCGAAATCAACCAGGTTCACAGTGTTGAAAAAGCTTTGGGTGAGATTCATTCAAAGGATTATGATTCAATAATTCTGGATATATCTGCAGGGGAGAATTGTATAACTGCTGCAGAACGCATTTGTTCAGTCAGTGCGCATATACCGCTTATCGTGTTGACTCATTCCGAGAATAAATTTTCCATTAATGCGATAAAAAACAATGTACAGCAGATTGTTCGAAAGGATTATCTGGATTCACAGATGATTACGCAGACAATTCTTTTGGCAATTGAACGTAAAAACATTGAAAATGAGATTCGGATGCGCGATGAGATTCTAGAAGCGGTCAATAATGCCGCAGAAATTTTTCTGACCCAGTCGGATTGGCGTTCGTATCTCAACGAAGTTCTGGCTTCTCTGGGGAATGCAACCCGATCAGACCGGGTTTACGTATTCTCGAATATTAAAGATCAGGATGGTTCACTCCGCGGCGAATTCAAGGCAGAATGGGTAAACGAAACTGTACACGTTACGAAAACTGCCACGGTCGCAGAAGGGGTAAATTACGTTAGAGCAGGGTTTGGGCGTTGGGTTGATATTATGCAGGCAGGGGGAGTGGTTCATGGGGACGTGGAAGATCTGCCGTCCCAGGAACAGCCTTTATTAATGAAACTGGGTGTGAAATCATTAATATATGTTCCGATTTTTATCGATCATACCTGGTGGGGATTCATTGGTTTTGACCAATGTGCGCACCATAATAAATGGCTGCAAGTTGAAGTTGATGCGTTAAGAACTGCGGCGAAAATATTGGGAGCGGCAATATCGCGACAGGTAACGGAAGAAAAATTAATCTATCTGGCTACGCACGATTATCTGACCGATTTACCTAACCGCCTATTATTTGAAGACCGCTTCCGTCAGGCGCAGGCACGCTCTGAAAGGAGCAGCAAGAATTTTGCCATCATTTCGATTGACTTGGACCGTTTTAAAATAGTCAATGATACTCATGGACATCTATTAGGTGATGGTGTGCTGATCGAGGTAGCAAAACGTCTCACGATGGCTGTGCGTGGAACGGATACCTGTGCGCGGATCGGTGGGGACGAATTTGCAATACTTGCAGAAGAGATCCAAAACAAAGGAGACGTTTTACGGGTTATGGAAAAGGTATCCTCTGCATTTCAGGAAAAAATTGAATTAGAGGAAAAGGAAATTCAAATCAGTGCCAGCATGGGTGCTTCTATTTTTCCTATTCATGGGAATAGTCTGGAAGATTTAATGAAAGCGGCTGATAAAACGCTTTATTTAATAAAAGGTACATCAACACGATACAAGATTTTTTCGGATGATCAAATTTCATGGCTGAAAAAATAAGACCGCTGCTGGTTGACTGTGAATGTGAAAATAAACAGTGGGTTGCTAATGTTTTAAAGGAAATTTCCATTGATTTTATTGAAGCTGATTCCATCGCTGCTATCAGAAAAATATCCCCGACTGATTTTAACCTGATTTTATTAAGCCTCAACTTGCAGGATTGTGAAGGAGTGTCTTGTCTGGAAATAGTTAAGGAAATATTTCCAGAAACTGGTATTGTCGTGGTTGTGTCTGCGGGTGAGGAGAAACTGGTCGAAAACAGTGTTCAGAATGATGCCCAGGGTTTTATCCAGGTAGGTACGCTTGGTAGCAAATCGGTGGGCACTCTGATTCAATTAGCGTACAAACGCCAGAATTCGATCAACCAGATCAATCAGGCAAAGAATCAACTATCTAATTTGATCAGTAATCTACCAGGATTTATCTATCGCTGTTGGAATGATGAACAATGGACGATGGAGTATCTGAGCGATGGTGTGACAAAATTAACGGGCTATACACCTGAGGAATTTATTCATAAAGAAAAGATTACCTATTTAGATATTATTCACCCGGAGGATCGCAAAAAGGTTAATCGAGAAATCCAAAAAGCTATCAAACAAGGCACCCGTTATCAATTGGAATATAGGATCCTTACCGCCGATAACACGGAAAAATGGATGTGGGAACAGGGAAATGCTATTGTCTCGAAATCGACTGCCACATTACTGGAAGGATACGTCGCGGATATTACGGATAAAAAGATCCGGGAATTCCAGATGCAGGCAATTATTGAGACCGGAGAAATTTTACGGAACGCATTGAGGATCAACAATTTCTGTCCAAATCTACTTAAGAAAATCAAGGATATTTACGGGGTGGATTGCATTGCTCTTTTGTTGCCTACCAGTCGAGGAAATTTGGCAAGGATTCAATTTGCCGAAGGCAGTTGGAAAAGTTTGGTTGGAGAGGAAGTGTCTTTTCCTGAATGTTTTGAGAAATCTACGCATACAGATCAAAGGTATTACTTATTTGACCGTGAAAAACCTTCGATGGATTTATGCAATACATTGGTTGGAAAAACCAACCGATTCATGGTTTTTCTGCCTTTATTAATTGATTCCTATCAAAGCGGTATGCTAGTGTTGGGGCGGGATAAGCAATTCAAAGAGCCTGAATTGGAAGTTTTGATAGCAATATCCGATATATTGGTTCCTGCTATTGAACGGAGTAATTTGCTTGAAAAAACTGAAACGCAGCTGAGGCATTTAGAGTCTTTGCATGCAATAGACCAGGCTATAACCTCAAATTTTGATTTAAAGGTTGTGAATAAGATTATCCTCGATCAGGTTTGTAAAGAACTAAAGGGCGAGGCGGCGGATATTTTAATTCTCAACAAAGCCACAAACCTCCTCGAATATGTCAGTGCAATGGGTTTCATGGATCCAATGATCCACACTATTCGTGTTCCGCTAACAACCAGTGTGGCGGGTAAAGTTTTGCTGGAAAATAAAGGGCATTACGTTTACGATCTCGAGGAAAATCCGCTGTGGTTTATTCGAAAAAATATGCAGGTTGAAAATTTCAAAGCTTATTTCGCGTATCCCATGTATATTAAAGGGGATACGATTGGCGTTTTGGAAATTTTCTTCCGGAAGAAATTTTATCCGGATCGAGATTGGGAGACTTTTCTGGAAGCGCTGGCAACTCAAGCAGCAGTGGCATACGATTCATTTAAAAAGTATTCTGAGCTGCAAAAAATGCAGCAAAATGCAACCACATCGTTTAGGACCACATTGGAGACCTGGTCAAAGTCATTGGAACTTCATGATATGGAATCCCCAGGTCATATCCGTCGTGTAACCGATGAGACACTTCGGCTCGCACGTGAGTTAGGTGTAGATGAATCCAGTATGCCGGATATTGAACGTGGGGCGTTGTTGCACGATATTGGGAAAATCGGCATCATGGATGAAATTCTGCAAAAAAAGGGGGATTTGTCCAAACAGGATTGGCAAGAAATCAAACGCCACCCGCAAATCGCACGCGATTTGCTCTCGAATGTCAAGTTGCTTGAGGATGCCCTGGATATTCCTTACAGCCACCACGAGAATTGGGATGGAAGCGGGTACCCGCAGGGATTAAAAGGGGAGGAAATTCCCCTGCCGGCGCGTATATTCGCTGTTGTGGATACTTTTGATGCAATGACCTCCAAGCGCCCATATCACCGTGCCAGGACAAAAACGGAAGCAATCCAGTATCTGAATGAACAAAAAGGCAAAAAATTTGACCCGGATGTTGTAGATCTCTTCATCGGTAACCTGAAATAAACCCCTTTGCCCTGATATTGAATACCCAGATTATTATCTTGGCACAAATATTGTATTAATAACTGTATATAATATTAATATACAGGATTGTTTTAAGTTTAACGGGAAAATTGATGAAGAGACTACCCATTTCGATAATTTTATTGATCTTATTCTTGGCATTCTTCTTTAATCTAGAGCGCATAGATATTGGAAATCAGGAATTAATCAATATCAATACATTTGTTTATATTCTGACAACCCTGGCTGTGGTGTTTATAGTCATGCTTACGGCCTTGAGACGCCTTAACATTGTGGTGCTGCTTTTCATCTGGGATTCGCTCTATTTAATTTTGAAATTGACCGTGTATAGCGCTATTCCGTTTTGGGGTGGGTATTATAGTTACATTACATTGGTTGAATTCACCATGTTTTCTCTGGGTGTGATTATTGCGCATTGGGTTGGGGCTAACATGGATGATTTCGAAAAAGCGGTTGAAAATATCACCTTCTCCGAAATCAAACACGCCAGCAATTTGCGTGATGCGGTTGATTCAATCAACAATGAAATTTATCGCAGCCGCCGTTACAACCATCCATTGACCATGATTATGGTGGAACCCTTAAAGGGGTCTCAAGAGATGATCCTGAATCAGTCTGTCCGCGAGGTTCAGGAGGCGATGATTTCCCGCTATGTTTCGATATCCTTGGCGCGTGCTTTACGCGAATATATTCGCCGTACGGATATGCTGGTCGAACAGCCGGATAAAGGCCGTTTTATTGTCATTACTCCTGAAACAAATAAAGTGGAATCAGATCGGGTTATCAGTAAAATCTATCAAGCTGCTTCTTCAATCGGCGCAGAGGTAGCTGTGGGGTTATGCGCTTTTCCTGATGATGCGTTGACGTTGGAAGATATGCTCTGCAGAGCCGAGTTGGACCTGGCAGAAGAAGAAATTAAGAGACAGGAAATAACCCGGGATGATCAAGGAAAAGACAATAACGCCGAATGAACCTGGCATCAATTTGAAAGATGGTGCAATTCGGGAAGATATAGCTTGGATAGCGAAATATGACCCGGATAAGTGTTTGGTTGGAAGCGAAAACTACCTGCGGATGAAGCGGGTCTTTGATTTGTTATTAACAATTATCTCGTCTCCAGTTTGGCTGCTGGTTATTTTGTTAGCTATCATCGCAGTTAAGTTTGAATACCCTTCCCGCAAAGCCTTTTACAAGCAACTGCGCACCGGCAGGGGCGGAAACCGCTTTTGGATGTATAAATTCCAAACCATGGTTCCCAACGCGGATGAGCTGAAACCGGCTTTGATGCATCTGAATGTACTGGAATGGCCGGATTTTAAAGTCCCGGATGACCCGCGCGTGACCAAAGTAGGGAGGATTTTACGAAAAACCAGTATTGATGAACTGCCGCAACTTTGGAATGTCATTAAAGGCGATATGTCTCTGGTCGGTCCGCGTCCGACCTCTTTTTCACCGGATACCTACAAAATTTGGCAAACGGAACGCCTGGATGTGCCGCCCGGTATGACCGGACTATGGCAAATCACTCATCGAGGGGAAACCGAATTTAAAGAGCGCTTGTTAATTGATATTGCCTATATCCAACATCAGTGCATGCGCCTGGATATTGAAATCCTGATCCGCACATTTACATCGATCTTCAAAGGAAATGGGATCACGTGAAACCCAAAGTGGCATATATTGTTTCCCGTTATCCGCATTTGCCGGAGACATTCATATTGCGGGAGATGAACGAACTGGTCGAGCAGGGTTTCTCTGTCGAATTATTTCCCCTGGTGATGCAGCGCCAATCACTGGTTCATCCGGAGGCTGCGCATTGGTTAGATGAATTGCATCATGTCCGCTTTTTCTCCTGGAAGTGTATCCGGGCAAATCTGAGAATGATGTTCCGGCGGCCGTGCCGCTATTGCGCCATTTTTTTCCAAATGCTATGGTTCAATTTATCCAGCGTGAGGTTCCTGCTGCGGGCATTGTTTATTTTTCCGGTAGCCGTAGAAATGGCTGAGGAAATGCAAGCCTTGGAAATTGGCCATATCCACGCGCATTACGCCACGCATCCGGCTCTGGCTGCCTGGATCATCTGGCGTTTTACCGGTATTCCGTACAGTATCAGTGTGCATGCCCACGATATCTTTGTGAACCGGACCATGCTTAAACAAAAATTAGATGGCGCTGTTTTTATTCGGGCGATTTCGCAATTCAACAAGGCTTTCCTTGTTCACCTTTATGGAGCACAAGTTGAGCAAAAAATCCAAGTGATCCACTGCGGTATTTCTACAGACCGTTATACACACAAGCAAAACCCCGTTTCTTCGGATTTCCAAATTATCAACATTGGCAGCCTGCAGCCCTATAAGGGCCAGGCGCATTTGGTCGAGGCTTGCACGATGCTGAAAGAACAGGGTTTCCCGTTCCACTGCCGTATCGTGGGTGGTGGAGAACTTCAATCCGCCTTGGCCAAACAAATCGAGCAGTTGGGTTTGAGTGCATGCGTAGAATTAGTCGGACCCAAAACAGAGAATGAGGTCACGCTTCTATTGGCCGGCTCGGATTGTTTTGTGCTGCCCAGCGTGGTTACCCCCAGCGGGAAAATGGAAGGCATTCCGGTGGTTTTGATGGAAGCTTTAGCCAGCAATATCGCTGTGATTGCTTCCGATATTTCCGGGATCCCCGAGCTGGTCCGCGACCAGGTGAGCGGTTTGTTAGTACCGCCAGGGGATGTGGATGCTATTGTTAGGCAAATTGTTTGGCTGCAAGCACACCCAAAAGAGGCTGTCAAAATGGCCGCCGCTGGCCGGAAGCTGGTGGAATCCGAATTTAATATAAGTATTAACACTTTGGAATTGGCGAATTTATTTATACAATTTCAATATAAGAAAAAAGTAACGGCAGGTGAAAAATGAATATCAAAATGTATCTCCGTATGATTCAAAAAGGATGGTGGATCATAGTCCTGGCAGTTCTGGCCTCCATGAATGTCACTTTAATCATAGATTTTTTTTCCTCCCCGATGTATGAAGCGACTACCCGCATGATTGTGCTGCCCAATCCGGATAGCTTTGCAGGGAAAGATTTTGTCAGCAGTTTGACATCGTTAGATAATTCTTCCATTGTGACTACCTATTCAGATGTGTTTGATAGTGAGTTCAATCAACAAACTTTCATCAGCACGCTTAATCTGACTGATGCTGAAATCGAAGAATATACACAAAGCACGGTGATTTTACCGGATTCCAATGTGATGGAAATTTATGTAACCGGACCAGATCCGGAAATCGTAGCCCAATGGGCGAATGGCGTGGCTCGCACTGGAATCGATTATATGAAGACGCTTTATCAGGTGTATGAAGTCAATATTCTGGATGTGGCCATGGTCCCGACTGACCCCATCAGTCCCCAACCAGTGCGCGACGTCTCTCTGGGTGCAGTGTTGGGTTTGTTGATTGGCGTGATCCTGGCTATTCTGCGCGACCAATTGCGTATCCCGCTGGAAGCCTACCGGCAGCGCCGTCTTATCGATTCGCAGTCATCGGCATACAACCGTGAATACTTTGAAACCTTGATCAACGAACAGACCGATAAATCGAGAGAGGAAGAAGGTGTCTTCTCCCTGGTGATGATCAAGCTGAATGGATTGACGGAGTTTTACGATACGCTGCCGCAGCAGGTATTGAATCACTTGTTGGCGGATGTCGTAGGTGTGTTGAAAGCCGGTTTGCGCGGCAATGACAGCGTCAGCCGTTGGGATGACACGACCTTCTCTTTGCTGCTGCCGGATACCCCATTGCAAGCTGCCGAAAGCATCTGCACGCGTCTGCAGAAAGCATTGAAGGCTCCTATGCAGCTGGCTTCGCTGGATGAACGCATTTCACTCAATCCGGCCATTGGTGTGGCGGATAATTCAGATAATACTACCAGTGATGAAATCATATTGAACGCGTTAAAAGCTACCGCGGAATAAGAACTTTTAGGAGAATTAAATGCGCCGAGCAGATGGAACCACTTCATCATTTGAGTGGATTTCGCTGGTAACGGGTATTGCGGCGATCGCGGCTGGCATTGGAGGGGCGCTGCTGGCCACCCGCATTCACAGCGCCAGTCTATATATATTAATGTTGATTGGCATTGTGCTGCTGGTTGCCACCGTCTGGAAGATTGACTGGGGTCTTTTTACCTTGGTGGCGATGACCTATGCCAGAATTTCGGATGTGGCGGTACATTATTACGGCGCGCCCTCTATCGCGCAGCCTTTTATCGCTTTCCTGGCGCTGATGATTTTCCTGCGTTGGATACTTTTGGGTGTCAGGCCTCAAGGTTGGCTTTCTTCTGCGGCTATCATTGCTGCTTACGGCTTGGTGATTTTCCTGTCACTTTTCTACGCGGGTGATGCTCTGCGTGCACAGGAAGGATTGTTAGCGTTCATGAAAGACGCCATCATTGTAATCATGCTGGTGATGTTGATTCAATCCAAGGAATCCTTCCGCATGGCAGCTTGGGGTTTCTTGGCAACGGGTATTCTCCTGGGTACCATTGCGGTAGTGCAGTATATGACCAGTTCTTTTTCAAATGATTATTGGGGATTGGCTGAATCCCAGTTGATGAACATCGTTAGCGGCACGGAAGGATACCGTATCATGGGTACTTACGGTGACCCCAATTTCTTCGCGCAAGTGATGGTGGTGATCATCCCGCTGGCGCTAAATCGCCTGCGGTATGAAAAGAAGACCATCATGAAAGTCTTGGCCGGATGGGCACTGGCTGTCAGCTTCCTGACTGTGGTATTTACATTTTCAAGAGGCGGCTTCCTGGCTTTATGCGCGGTACTGGGCCTGCTGGTCCTGCTGCGTAAACCACCCTTGATCGCTATCCTGAGCGGCATCCTGATCCTGGCCCTGCTGATGCCTTTCCTGCCCAGTTCTTATTTCGAGCGAATCCAGACCATTTTGGAATACCTGCCGTTTTCCGGCGCGGATGTGCGTACTGAAGTTTCACTGCGCGGCCGTATGAGTGAATATGAAGTGGCTTTGCGGATGTTCCTGGACCATCCAATCGTTGGCATTGGTTATGAGAATTACGCGGCAAACTATCTGAATTATTCCGTGCGTCTGGGACTTGACCCGCGCAATACAGAACGTTCGGCCCACAGCCTCTATCTGGAAGTGTTGGCTGAACAGGGTATTCTTGGTTTTGCCATGTTCGTATATGTGCTCTATTCCGCTTTTTCCAGCCTATCCAAATCCAACAAGATATTTAATAAAATTGCATTGGAAGGTGATGCGGATTTGGCTTTGGCTTTTGAGATTGGATTTGTCGGCTACCTGGCATCTGCTTTGTTTATTCATGGTGCCTATCCGCGCAATTTATGGTTGTTGATTGGAGTCAACTTGGCAGCTTACCAGGCGGCGAAAAACGAAGAATTACTGGTTGCGCGAGCCATATTCCGCAACCGTTTGAAGTTGAAAGAGTCCTCTTTATCCGCAAAAGCAGGAAGAAACGAATTGAATGGAAAATAATCCGAAAAGCAGTTTCGCAAATGTAACCATCCGTGGCACTTTTTGGTCATATTTGTCCGTTTATACCGGCAAGTTATTGGTGTTTATCAGCACCATTATTTTGGCACGTTTGTTGTCCAAATCGGATTTTGGGGTGGTGGGCTATGCTTTTATCGTAACCAGCTTTCTGGATGCGTTAAATGGGCTGGGCATCGGCCCGGCCCTGATCTACCATAAGGATGAGCCCGAAACTGCTGATACTGCTTTCTGGCTGGGACTGGCAGTAGGCATTGGCTTGTTCGTTCTGACCTGGTTCCTTGCGCCTTACATTGGTGATTATTTCCATGACGAGCGCGCGGTGACCGTGGTGCGCATAATGGTGTTGGTTTATCCCATTTCTGCTTTGGGCAATGTTAATTCGATTTATCTGGCTAAAAGGCTGGATTTTCGTAAAAAATTTATCCCGGAAGTCAGCTATGCTTTGGTAAAAGGTCTGGTTTCAGTGGCGATGGCATTTTTGGGTTTTGGCTACTGGTCGCAGGTATGGGGGCAGGTGATTGCCAACGGTGCTTCGGTAGTGGTGGCAAAAGTGGTTAACCCCTGGAAGCCTTCGCTGCGTTTCTCACGCCCCATCGCTAAATCCATGCTCAAGTATGGTCTAAATATTGTTGTACTGGATACCTTGGCTAACCTGCTCAACAATGCGGATTACCTGTTCATCGGGCGCTATCTGGGCACCGAGGCTTTGGGTGTGTACACACTGGGTTTTCGCATTCCGGATATGGTACTGACTCAATTTGCCCGCATCGTTTCGGAAGTGATCTTCCCGGTTTATGTAAAAATGCGCGATAACGCTGAGTCGCTGAACCGTAATTTCGCCCGTTCGCTGCAGTATGTCTCTTTGATAACCATACCGATGGGATTGGGCATTGCCCTGACGGCAGAACCGTTTGTCTTGGCATTCTTTACTGACAAATGGGTGGAAGCCATCCCGGTCATTCGCGCCATTGCCATTTATGCGCTGCTCCTCTCTCTGTTCCGCAACGCGGGCAGTTTTTACAAAGCACAGGGCAGGCCGGAAGTGTTGACTTATTTGACCATTGTGCGGTTGGCTATCTTGCTGCCGGCTTTGTGGTTCACGCTCTCGCGCTACCAATCGATTGTCGCGGTGGCCTGGGTTCAGGCGGCTGTAGCTTTCATTTCCGGTGTTCTGAGTCTGGTGGTGGCGGGGCGCATGTTTCACATTTCCTCCAGAGAGATCCTGGTACAGTTTATACCGGCAACCATCAGCGGCTTGTTGATGTCCGTAGTGGTGGCCGGCCTTTTACACTGTATTCCGGACTGGCATCCACTTGTGCAATTGGTTTTGGCTGTGCTGGCGGGGGCGGTTGTTTACCTTGGCACGCTTTACCTGCAAGGTCCGCAGCGTATGCGGGATATCGCCGGAATTGTACGGAATGCGATGAAGGGAGTTTGAGGTGAAAGTTGTTCAGATTATCGACTCCCTGAAAGTGGGCGGCGCCCAGACGCTGGAAGTGGTCTTTGCGCGTGAAATGCTGCGGCACGGACATCGTGTGAAGGTCATCTCGCTTTCTTCACCGGAAATCCATTCACCAATTTACCAGGAATTGCAGCAATTGGAAGTAGAAGTAACCAATATTCCGCTGCGTTCGCTGGCTGACTTATGGCGCACGCGCCGAATTGAAGCGGAATTACGCGTCAGTGGCGCGCAGCTTATACACACCCAACTCAATTATGCCAATATTCACGGATCTTTGGCAGCTCATTGGGCCGGTATTCCCAGCGTGGCATCGCTGCACAATGCTTCTGTGCATTTATATTCCTATAAACCTTACCGAACCAAATTGGAGACACGCGCGTTGACGCGTTACTCCCGGCGCATTATCGCTTGCGGGCATACTGTGGCGCGCGTGCAGCAGCCGCGTTTTCAAGATAAAAACCTGGATGTGATTCCCAACCCGGTACCTGATTTGCCGAAAATTTCTGCAAAGCAGAAACAGCAAGCACGGCGGGAATTCCTGGCAAATGGAAAAGGCCTTTTAATGATTTCGGTCGGCCGTCTGATCCCTGAAAAAGGGTACAGCGACCTGATCGAAGCTTTTGCGCAGGCAAGGCCAAACCTGCTGCAGCCGGCGATGTTGCTGATCGCTGGCAGAGGTCCCTGGCGCGCTGAACTGCAATCGCAGATTGACCAAAATGGGTTGACGGATTACATCCAATTGCTTGGAGAACGCACGGATGTGCCGGCACTTTTAGCCGCGAGCGATCTGTATATCAGTTCGTCGCACTACGAAGGACAGTCGCTGGCAGTATTGGAAGCCATGTTAAGCGGACTGCCGCTGATTGCCACGGATGTGGGTGATAACCGCCAGATTATCTCGGCTGAATGCGGCCTGGTGCTGCCGGCTGTGCGGCCAGACCTATTAGCAGAGGGTATCATGCGCCTGGCGCGGGACCCGGCCGAAAGAAAGCGCCTGGGGCATAACGCCAGCCGCTGTGTACAGGAGAAATACGCGCCTGCCGTATGGGTGGAGCGCTTGCTGGCGTTGTATGACGAGGTGCTGCATGCCTGATACGCAAGGATTGCGTGTAGTGATGGTCATCCAGTCTTACCTGCCGCGCCTGGGCGGCGCGGAGAAGCAGTTGGCGGCTGTCTGCCGCCGCCTGCGCCAGCGGGGTTTAGAGCCAAGTATCGTCACCCGCCGATATGCAGGCATGGCTGCTTTCGAAAGCATTGATGGGACGCCTGTTTACCGCGTGCCCGCGCCGCAGCCCAAACCCCTGGCGGCATTCTGCTATCTTCTATTCGGATTTTTCAAAACCCGCAGCTTGCGACCGCAGGTGCTGCATGCGCACGAATTGCTTTCCCCCAGCGACCTGGGTATCCTGGCAAAACGCAGCCTAGACTGCCCATTGGTGGTGAAAGTCTTGCGAGGCGGCAAATTGGGCGATTTGGATAAACTGCACCATCGCCGTTCAGGCCAGAGGCGCATCCGCCGTTTGAAGCAGCATGTGGACATCTTCCTGACTATCAGCCGCGAAATCAACCAGGAATTGGCGGCAGAGGGCATTGAACCTGCGCGCTGCCGCTTCCTGCCCAACGGCGTGGATACGGAAATTTACCAACCGGTATCGGAACGCGAAAAAATGGAAATCCGGGCTGCTTTGGGACTGCCCCCGGGATTAATATATCTGTACAGCGGACGCCTGGCGCCCGAAAAAGGCTTGTCCACATTGCTGCAGGCTTGGGATTCCGTTTGCGAACGTTACCCACAAGCGCACCTGTTGATTTTAGGCAGCGGCGAAATGGAAGCTGAATTACGGAAGAGTGCCGGCAGACGGGTTATTTTTGGCGGGTATGTACCTGACCCCTGTCTGTATTATCAGGCCAGCGATTTGTTCGTGCTGCCTTCAGAAACGGAAGGCTTATCCAATTCGATGTTGGAAGCCATGGCCTGCGGACTGCCGGTGTTGGCCACGCGCGTGGGCGCGGCAGTAGAGCTGGTGCAAAATGGAGAGAATGGGCGTCTGATTTCGGCTGGGGATTGCGCAGAATTGGCGGAAGCGATGGAATTTTTCCTGACTGATCCGAAAGAAGGCCGGCGCATGGGAACCAATGCTAGGGAATTGGTGAGCCAGGAATACTCGTTGGATAAGACAGTTGAGCGTTTAATGGATATTTATGCCGAATTGGCAGGGAGAAGCTGATGGCGGTAATATTTTGGATCAGTCTGTTTTTTCTCATCTATGTCTATCTGGGTTATCCGCTGTTGATGGCCGTGTTGGCGCATTTCCATCGCCGTGGAAAATCCCCGAGCGCAGAGCTGCCGGAGATCAGTTTGATCATTGCCGCTTATAACGAAGAGCTTGTGCTGCGGGAGAAGTTAGCCAATGCGTTGGAGTTGAATTACCCGCGCGAAAAGATGGAAATAATCGTCGCGGCGGATGGTTCCACGGATGATACCTGTGATATCGTCCGGGAATTTGCCCCTCAGGGTGTCAAATTGAGTTATAGTCCTGAACGGCGCGGAAAGCTGGCTGCCATGGCACACGCGGTGGAAAGCGCTGCGGGCGAGGTGTTGGTCTTCTCGGACGCCAATAATTTCTTTTTGCCGTGTTCTTTCCAATATTTGCTGCAGCCCTTTTCTGATGAGCGGGTAGGGGCCTCTACCGGTGCCAAGCATGTGCGCAGTGAAGAGGATTCGCTATCTAACTCAGAGGGTTTATATTGGAAATATGAATCCTGGATAAAGAAAAACGAGAGCCAATTAAATAGCTGTACCGCAGCAGCGGGCGAAATCTTGGCGGTGCGCAAAACCCTTTTCCCGCACATTCCTGCCGGGGTGATCAACGATGATTTTTACATCCTGTTGAGTATCATTCGAGCGGGTTATCGCATCGCATATGTGCCTCAAGCGGAATCCTGGGAGCGGGTTTCGCAAAACCAGCTGGATGAAGTAAAACGGCGCACGCGTATTACAGCCGGCCGCTTTCAGGCACTGGCCAATTCCTGGCGCTGGCTGCCCTGGAACAACCCAACCGCGGTCTGGCAGATTATCTCGCATAAATATTTCCGTTTGTTTATTCCTTTTGCCATGCTTTTAACGCTGCTTTCCAATTTGATCCTGGCAGTTGCGGCCTGGTCTGGCGCATCGCAGGCTGGAATGTGGGTCAATTGGATGCTGGCTGCTCAGATTTGTTTTTACGCATTGGCCGGATTAGGCCGCTATTCGGCGTTTAAAGGACCTTTGAAAATTCTGTACCTGCCTGCTTTTTTAGTGAGCAGTAACCTGGCGACTTTGCTGGGATTTTTTAAACATGTACGCAAAAATCAGGATGCATCCTGGGAGCGCGTAAATAGAAGATAAAGAACTAATAAAATATTTTTTTATAATTAAATTGGATGAGAGGTACCCAATGAATAAGAAGAATACATTTGGATGGATGATCGTTTTAGTACTGCTGATCAGCAGTCCGGTTTTGGCGCAAAACACAGCGCAGGAACCCGAACCAACCGTTACACCACTGGCAACAGCGGCGGCAGATCAGGAGGATATTTACACCTTCCCCATTTTGGGCTTTACTGAAACCCGCCTGATCGGCCCGTTTGATTCAGCGGGTATTCAGGTGAGTTTCCCGGAGGAATGGACTTATCCCAGCGAAGGCCGAATGCACCTGGAATATTCACTGGCATTTTATGGAAACGACTACATTGCCGGTCAGGGGTTGATAGGCGGTGTGCTGGATGTTGAAGTGAACGGAAATGTGGTGGCCTCTTTCTCCCTGAGTCAGGATGGAGACTTTGCCAGCGATATCCGCATCCCGCCCGGTGCGCTGGTCAGCGACCGCACGGACGGACGTATGGAACTCACTTTCAATTTAATTAGCGAAGAATCCTGTGTGCGTGATTTTGATGTCAATCTGGTTGTGAAGGAAAGTTCTTATCTTTATCTGCCGCACGGCGTTTCCAGTCCGGAAACGGACCTGACCCTGCTGCCGCGGCCGTTCTACCAGCCCAATGCGTTATTCGACCGTACCGCGCTGCTGGTGCTGCCGGAAAATCCCGGCACGGCTGAATTGCAGGCAGTTATGGATGTATCAGCCGGCTTTGGCAGCCTGACAGGCGGTAATTTGATCCTGACCGCCGTCACGGCGGACAACCTGACCACCGAACAGCGCAATGCGGAGAACCTGATCCTGGTGGGCAAAGCAGCATCCCTGGATCTGATCTCGGGATTGGATTTACCTGTCGCAGTCAGCGCTTCCAAATTTGCGCTCAACGATGAGAACGATGGTATTTTACAATTGGTGGTTTCCCCCTGGAATGACACGCGTGTAGTGCTGGTGGTATCCGGTAATTCCGACGAAGGGGTTATCAAAGCCGGTCAGGCAATCAAGTACGGCACGATTCTGACCACCACAGCCAGCAATGCGGCCATGATTGAATCCTATCGCGCGGAAGCCAGCGCCCCTCTGGCTGCTACCGACCGTACTTTCCTTGATTTGGGTTATGAAGACCGTAATATGCGCAGCAGTGGCACCAACTATGCTTATTACGAGTTTTACATCCCGCCCGGCCAAACCGTCAGTTCAGATGCCTATTTGGGTCTGTTTTTCAGCCATTCGGCTTTGTTGAGCTTTGAAAATTCCGGCATGACCGTGATCCTGAACGGCCGCGTTATCAGCAGCGTGCAATTCAGCGAGGAGACGACTCAATTGACCGAAATACAGGTCAGCTTGCCGCCCTCGGCTTTTGTGCAGGGCACCAATGAGCTGCAGATCCAGGTCCAGTTGATCCCTTATGACAGCTGCACCGACTTGACCAACTTTATCAGTGCCTGGGCAACCATTTTCAGCGATTCCAGCTTGCATTTGCCGCTGGTGGAAAATACCGTCAGTGAGGCGGATACCCTCACCTTGAGCGGTTATCCCGAAAACCTGGCTGTGGGAGATGTGCAGGGAAATATTACTTTCATCCTGCCGGAAAATGCCCCCTTGGTTTGGCAGACAGCTTCCGCTGTTGCTTTCGAAATGGGCAACCAGTTGGATGACGCGCTTTCCCAGGTCAGCGTTCAATTTGAAAATGACCTTGACCTGATTGAACTGGCGGCCAACAATGTGGTCTTGCTGGGCAAACCCAGCCAGCTGCCGGTGATTTATGATTGGATCGACACCCTGCCGGCTCCTTTCAGCGCCGGCTCGGAAGTGCCCTATGACCCGGCCTCACGCATTGTTTACCGTGTGGTAGAAGGCTCCACTGTAGGTTATCTGGAGTTGTTCAACTCACCCTGGGCCGGCGACAAAGCTGTTCTGTTGGTATCCGGAAACAGTGAAGATGGGGTAGCCCTGGCGGGCAGTGCCCTGGGCGGCGGCGATCTGCGCGGTAGCCTGGCGGGTAATTTTGCCATCATCTCCAGCGGTCAGATCATCAGCCTGGATTCGCGTTTCCCGGTGGATAGCCAATTGCTGGCGGTCAACGGCGAGACGGTAACGCAGGTACCCGCAGCGCAATCTTCGCAGCCTTCCGATGTCCAAAAAGCCAACCGGGCCTGGATGCTTCCGGCCATATTGGTGATCACCCTGCTGACGGTGACAGTCATTTTGATCAAACTGCTGCCGGCTCTGAAAAAGAATAAAAAAGAGGATGACTCGGATTCTAAATAACGGATTGGTATATGGCCGAAGATAAAAAGATTCTACTGGTTTACAAATTCAATCACCCGGATGTGGAGAGCGTGCGCGCCGCCCTGGCGGTGCAGTTCCCCAACTATCCACTGGAATTGCTGAACATCAAACAGATGGTCAAGAAGCATCCGGGTATCTTTCTGCTGAATATTTTCTATGTGATAAAGGAATATCCCCTGCGCCATTTGCTGGGATATTGGAAAATCTGGCGGAGGTTCTGGGCAACAACTTATATGCACAGGCAGGTGCGGCGATTGGTGAGTGAACATGTATCGCACGCTAATTATCTCTTCACGCTCCAAACCCAATCCGATTTTGACGCCAGCACGCCTGGTTTGCCTAATTTTATCTATACCGATACCACCAACCTGGCTAACCTGTACACACCTTCATATACGCGCGATAAATTGTATTCATCCGTCTGGCATGTGCTGGAAAAAGAAACTTACCAGCATGCCTGTATGACCTTCACGCGCAGCAGCCATGTGCGCCGTTCTCTGCTGGAACAATATGATATTCCCGCGGAGAAGACGGCCGTGGTTTACGCGGGCAGCAATACCCCCATGCAGGATGTTGACCTGGACCGCAAAGATTACAGCAGCAAGGAGATCCTCTTTGTGGGTGTGACCTGGGAGCGCAAAGGCGGGCCGGAACTGGTGCAAGCCTTTAAAGGTGTGCTCCAAAAACATGCGGATGCGCATTTGACTATTGTGGGCTGCACCCCTAAGGTGGACCTGCCCAATGTGCGGGTAGCCGGCAAGCTGCCTTTGGAAGAAGTGGTGCCTTATTATCAGCGCGCCAGCATTTTCTGCCTGCCCACGCGTTTGGAACCCTTTGGCATCGTTTTTGTGGAAGCCATGGCCTATGGGCTGCCGCTGGTGGCGCCTAATACCGGGGCGGTACCGGATTTTCTGGAGGACAGCCGCAACGGTTATATGGTTGCGCCCGGGGATATCCCGGCCTTGACCAAAGCTTTGGTGGCGTTGATGGATGACCCGGAGAAATGCCGGCAGTTTGGCAGGCTGGGTTACCACCTGGCCAGGGAGCGTTACACTTGGGAAAAGGTTGGACAGAAGATGAAAGCCAACATCCTGCCATTTTTACCCCAGGAGGAGCCGCGTGCCGGTTAAAAAGATTCTGCATTTCCGCGTTTGGGGCGATCCCCCCATTGCAGCCAGCGTGGAGACCATGCTGCGTGCGAGTTATCCGGAAGATGAGCTGGAGATCATCACGCTGTGGACTCTGATCAAAGCGGACAAGGGCACGCTGCTGCGCAACTTGTGGGCGGTGATCAAAGAATATGGGCTGGATATCCTGCTGGGCCGACTGCAATTTAAGGCGGCTTTTTTTCGCACCGTTTTCCTGTTTGCCCACGTGCGGGATCTGGCAGCACAGATTGGGGCACAGCGCAACGATATCCGCTTCACCTTCCAATTGCAATCCATCTTTGATACGCACGTTGCGGGCATCCCGCATTTTATCTATACCGACCATACCCATTTGGCCAATTTGAATTATTCTCCTGCTATTAAAGTGCATCTTTATTCGGCGGAATGGATTGCCTGTGAGAAAAGTATTTATGACCATGCCGACCGCATTTTCACGCGCAGCAGCAACATATCACGATCGTTGATCGAACAATACGGCGTGCCGGAGGCGAAGGTGCGCTGCATTTACGCCGGCGCTAACACCCCCATTCCATCGCTGGACCCGCGGGACAAGGATTACAGCGCGCGCTCGATCTTATTTGTGGGGTTGGATTGGCAGCGCAAGGGCGGGCCGCAGCTGGTGGAAGCTTTTGAGCGCTTGTACGCGCACTATCCGGATGCCGTTTTGACCGTTGTCGGCAGTGAAGTGCCGCTCAATCACCCGGGGATCCATGTGGTTGGGCGCGTATCGGTGGAAGAATTGAATCGCTACTATCAGGCTGCTACCGTCTTCTGCATGCCTACCCGCAACGAACCTTTTGGGATTGTGTTTGTGGAGGCCATGGCGCATGCCCTGCCGATTGTGGCGGCACGCATTGGGGCGCTGCCGGATATGGTGGCAGATGACCGTAACGGCTATCTGGTGGAAGCGGGCGATGAAAATGCGCTGGCGGAGGCTTTGGAGAAGCTGTTGGATAGCGAAAAAAGGCGCGCTCAGTTTGGCCGCCAGAGCTGGCAGCTTTCGCAAAAGCGCTATAACTGGAATGCTGTCGGCCACGCATTGCGGGGTTACACGGACGAATATTTCAAGGAGGGGGCATGAAACAAGACACCCTGATTAATCACTTTATCGAACAGGCACATCAACATCCCCGGCGCATTGCACTGATACACAAAGGCCGGCGGCTATCATATGCACAGTTGGCCGAAAATATTGAGAAATTAGGGGCATTCCTGTTGGAAGAAATAGGGTTGGCTCCTGAACAATTGGTGGGCATCCACGGCATGCGCACGATTGAGAGCGTTACGGCAATGCTGGGCATTTTATGGGCCGGCGGTGCGTATGTGCCTTTGCCGGCGGACTGGCCGCTGGCGCGCAGCCGCAGGGTGATTCAGGATGCCGGTTTGAAAGTTGTGTTGACGGATAACCGCGTATTTGATGCGAGCCAGGGTGTGCAGGTGTTTTCTATCGCGGATCTCCAGCAAAATGAAAAAGAGCATCAGGCCAACATGCCTGAATTGAATGAAGCACAGCTGGCTTATGTGATGTACACATCCGGTTCGACCGGGGCGCCCAAGGGCGTCATGATCGAGGAGCGCAACGTGCTGGCCATGCTGCGCGGCTTTGAGCAGGTGGCACCGCGCACGGACCCGTTGGTTGGATCTGCGCTGGTTTCCATTGGGTTTGACGTTTCTGTCTGGGAGATTTTTTCGGTGCTGTGTTTTGGCGGCACATTGCATTTGATCGATCACCCGGAGATGGTGCCGGAATTGGCAATGTATTTTTGTGAACAGGGCATCAATAATGCTTACCTGCCGCCCATGATCCTGGAAGATTTTACAAGCGAGATTTCCTCCCGGAAGCAGCCGGCTGCCCTGGAAAGATTATTGGTGGGTGTGGAACCGATCCCGCAGCAAACCCTGGCTTGTTTCCAAAAGGCAGTACCGCAGGTGCGCATCATCAACGGCTATGGGCCGACGGAGACGACCATCTGCGCTACCTTCTTTCCTTTTGAAGGCGCGCATGAGCCGCAGCGGCGCACACCTATCGGCAAAGCGCTGGCGGGTAATCGTGTCTTCCTGGTGGATGAACAATCCAAATTAGTGTCAAGCGGTGCAGAAGGCGAACTGCTGATTTGTGGTGCGGGGGTGGGGCGCGGGTATTATCGCGACGCGCAGCTGACCGACGAGAAATTTATTG
Organism: Anaerolineaceae bacterium UBA5211; assembly: GCA_002412595.1. Classification (GTDB taxonomy): domain Bacteria; phylum Chloroflexota; class Anaerolineae; order Anaerolineales; family Anaerolineaceae; genus Pelolinea. Next base: position 16,194 of record DHVJ01000034.1, on the reverse strand, counting down.
CCAATCCATTCATGCCTGAGGGTGGGCGCTGTTTCCGCAGTGGAGATTATGCCCGTGAGCTGCCGGACGGCAACCTGGAATATATAAGCCGACGCGACCAGCAGATAAAGGTGAGTGGTAACCGTATCGAGCTGGGCGAGATTGAAGCGGCGCTCATGCGTTTTCCAGGCATGCAGCGCGCCCTGGCATTGTTGAATGAGCCGCAGGCAGGCAGCCGTTCCATCGCTGCATATTACACAACCCAGAACGGCCGGCCGCTGGATATGGAAGATTTAAAACGTTTTTTGCGGTGTGAACTGCCGGCATACATGCTGCCGCGGGCGCTGGTGTATTTGGAAAAATTTCCACTGACAAGCAACGGTAAGATTGACCGCCAACACTTGCCGCAGCCAGTGTTGGAAAACCCGCTTGGCGCGGCTGGACCAACCTCGGATTTTGAGCGCGAGGTGCTGCGAATTTTCCATGAGGTGATGGAAGACGATTCATTTGGTATGCCAGCCAACTTTTTCGAACTGGGGGGCAATTCCCTGCAAGCGGCGCGTATTTTAACAAGGCTGCGGAATCAATTGGGGATTAACCTGTCATTCAGTGAATTCTATGCTTTTAGCAGTATTTGGGAGTTAATCTGCTCGCTGGATGGCCGGCAAAGCATGGGAGTGGCTGATGGATTGGAAATTCCAGCCTGCGGGCAGACGGAACAGATTCCACTGACTTTCACCCAGGAACGCACTTGGTTTTTGGTGCGGAGTGAACCGGACAATTCTTCGACGCACTCGCCTTTTGCGCTGCGCTTGCGGGGTAAGTTGGATGCGAATCTGCTGCGCAAAAGCCTGGAAATGTTGATTGCGCGCAATGATATCCTGCGGACCGTTTTCTATGAGAAAAACGGCAGCCCTTATCAAAAAGTTCTGCCCCACGTGAATTTTCATTTTTATCGGGTGAATTTAACCAAGGAGCAGGTTCCGGCCAATGAGGTGCGCACGCGCATCACGGATTCAAACCTGGAGAGCTTTGATATTTATAACGCACCGCCTTTCCGTATGACCCTTTACCAGTTGGGCCGCGAAGATTATGTGCTGGGGATCATCATCCACCATATCATCATCGATGGCTGGTCGGCGGAATTGTTCAAACGCGAATTGGTAGCTCTCTATGAACAGTTGTCCGGGGGGAAAGAGGCAGATTTACCCGCTCCACCTATCCGCTATGCAGATTTCGCCTGCTGGCAGCAGTCGGATGTTTTCGAGCAGCATATCCGGCCGCAATACGAATACTGGCAAAAAAAATTGAGCGGACAGGGGAGCGTAGCTGAATTGCCGGCTGATAAGGTACGTCCAGCATCGAAAACTTCCAATGCCGCCACGTTGTGGCTGACGCTGAAAGACCAGCCGCTGGAGCGCCTGCAGGATTTTTGCCGCGACCAACAAACTACTCCCTTCTCGGTACTGCTTTCCGCTTTCGCGTTGGCCTTGAACTACCATACCCACCAGGATGTCATGCGCATTGGCTCTTTCTTTGCCAACCGCTCGTACGAGCAAGTGCAGTCTATCATGGGACCCTTTATCAATGGGGTGGTGCTGCAGGTGGACTTGAGCGGGGAACCTAATTTCTATGAACTGGTACAGTGCACCAAAGACACTGTCAGTGAGGCCCAGGAACATCAGGAAGTGCCTATCGAAAAAGTGATTGAACTGACCAAAGCCGAGCGCGACCGCAGTCAGCGCACACTTTTTGGAGTGGTGTTCAATTTTGTGAATGTCCCCCATTGCAGCCTGCAGCCGCATGGACTACAGGTGGATTATTTCGATTTTGACGCGGGTACGGTCACCTATGACCTGAATGTAGAGTTGAACCGTACTGAAGAGGGTATCCAATTTGGTTTTGAGTACAACACCGATATTTACCTGAAAGAGACGGTTGAACGGCTCATGCACCATTTCCAATTGGCGCTGGAAATCTGCCTGCAGGATCCTGCCCAAAAGGTTGCCCATCTGGATTTGCTGACCCAGTCAGAAAAAGAGCAGCTGGCGCAATGGAACGGTGCGCGCGTGCCCTATCCGCAGGATATTCCGGTTCAGCGCCTGATCGAGGACCAAGTGAAAAAAACACCGCAGGCTGTTGCGCTGCAGATGGGTGAAACCACCTATACCTATTATGAAATGAACTACCGGGCCAACCAGCTGGCACGTGTTTTGCTGGGACAGGGTTTGAAACGCGAGGATCTAGTGGGCATCAGCCTGCCCAAGTCGCCGGAGATGCTGATTGCCATGCTGGCAGTGCTCAAAGCCGGCGGCGCTTACCTGCCGCTTGACCCGGATTACCCCCAGGAGCATCTTGAATACATCCTCACGGATGCCAACCCGGCTCTGATGATCACGGATCTGCGGAACGAACATCTGCCCTTTGACGCGCATCGTGTTATTCGGTTGCGGGATTGGCAAAAGCAGATTGCTGTTGAAGCAGGGCAAGATTTAGATATTCCTATTCAAGCAAATAACCTGGCTTATAGTATTTACACTTCGGGTTCTTCCGGTAAACCCAAGGGTGTGCTGATCGAGCACTGCCCGCTGGTCAATTTTATCCTGTCCAGTCAGCGCTACTATCACATCAGCGCAGAGGACCGCGTCCTGCAATTTGCTTCGCTTAATTTTGACACCTCGGCAGAAGAAATTTACCCGACGCTGATCAGCGGGGCAGCCCTGGTGATGCGTACGCCGGACATGCTCGATTCCCTGCCGCATTTTCTGCAGCGCTGCCGCGATTGGGGCATCACTGTGCTGGACCTGCCTACTGCTTTCTGGCATGAACTGGTGCTTTATCTGGATAAATCCGCTGAACCCTTCCCGCCGGACATTCGCCTGGTCATTATCGGCGGAGAGCGCGTTTCTCCCGCACACCTGGCCACCTGGCATAGCCTGGGCCTGGAAAATGTGCATCTGGACAATACCTATGGATTGACTGAAACCACCTGCGTGGCCACGCGTATGCGCTTAACCCCGCAGGAAAGGAAGCAATACAGCCAGCGCGAGGTTACCATTGGCAAAGCCATTGAAAATGTCAACCTGTATGTGCTGGATGAAACTCGACGACGTGTACCGCAGGGAGTTGCCGGCGAACTGTATATAGGAGGAAGTTGCCTGGCGCGCGAATACCTCAATCTGCCTGAGTTGACCGCTGAACGTTTCCTGCCGGATCCTTTCGTGGATCAATCTTCTGCACGCATGTATAAATCCGGCGACCTGGTGCTGTGGCGGCCGGATGGGTCGCTGGAATATCTGGGGCGCAGTGATGAACAGATCAAGATCCGCGGCTTTCGCGTTGAACCGGGTGAAATCGAGTCGGTGCTGCTGCAATACGCCGATGTGGCGGATGCGGTTGTGCTGAAGCGGGCTGATCCTTCCGAGACGGAGCAATTACTGGCTTATTTGGTGCTTGATGAGGGGATTACCCTGGATGAAAAGGCGCTGCGCGCATTTTTGGCTAAGCGTCTGCCAAAATATATGCTGCCGGCTTTCTATAAAGTCATGTCTGAGTTTCCCCTTACACCCAGCCGCAAGATCGATAAAAATGCCCTGCCGGATCCGGATTGGACGCATGGCATCACGGCTGATGAGGTGGAATGCCCCCAAACACCCGCAGAAGAAAAAATGCTGGTCATCTGGCAGGAGGCTTTGGGCCGTCAAGGCATCGGTGTATTGGACAACTTCTTTGATATCGGCGGGCATTCGCTGTTGGCCGCACGTATGATGACTGAGATTGAAGGCCAGTTCAAGGTGCCCATCCCGCTGGTGACGCTGCTGGAAAAACCCACTATCCGGGAACTGGCTGAAACCATCACCTCTTCCGGTTGGAAGCCCTCCTGGAAATCTGTGGTGAATCTGAAATCCGGCGGCAGCCATGCACCGCTCTTCCTGATCCATGCAGTCGGCGGGGATATCCTCAGCTACCGGCGTCTGGTTATTCACCTGCGGGAGGATGACCGCCCGATTTACGGGGTGCGATCACAGGGGTTGGGCGGAATTGCCGAACCCATCAGGCGGGTGGAGGACATGGCGGCTTTTTATCTGAAAGAGATGCGCGAAATCCAACCCAATGGCCCCTATTATCTCGGCGGGTATTCTTTTGGCGGGACGGTGGCTTATGAAATGGCCCAACAACTGGTTGCCGCGGGAGAAAAAGTAGCGTTGCTGGCCATGTTTGACACAGTTGTGCTGGAGAATATGCCCCCGGATCTGCAACCCGGAAAGGCTATGATGTTGTTGGATCAGATGGAACGCATTTGGTTTGTGATTCGCAAGTGGTTTGGTTTGAGTTGGCCCAGGAAAATAGAATATTTCACCAAGATTATTCAATTTATAAAAGACCGCTTCAAAGCTTTCTTTAAAAAAGAGAAATACGTCAATCCACAAGTCCGGGACGACCAAGAGCGCTGGCTGCGAAAACCACCGGCTTTCCAGAAAGTGGAACTGGCAAACTTGGAAGCCCTGCGTGCCTATACCGTTTGCCCCTATCCCGGTAAGGTGACCATGTTCAAAGCCCGCCAACGTGAATGGAGCGAGATGGTCCACCCCGAACCGCTGTGGCGCAAGTTAACCGATGGCCAATTGGATGTGTATGATTGCGACGGCAATCATAGCTCTATCCTGTTGGAACCCAATGTAGCCAGCCTGGCGCGTACACTGCAAGAGGCGCTAACCGCGAGCGAGAAAGACCATGGGGAGTAAAAGCCATTCCATATTGCCGCAATCCTGGTCGTCGCCTGATCCGTCGTTATCCTTATTATCAGGCGAGGTTACGGTGTGGAAGTTTGATCCACTGGATTTGCTTTCCTTTGCTATGCGGCTGGAAGGTTTTCTGTCAGCGCATGAAAAACAACGTCTGGAACGCTTCGCTGACCCAACCGCCCGCCGGGAGTTTATCATTTGCCGGGGGGTGCTGCATATCCTGCTTTCCGTTTTGAGCGGAGAATCTGATAGCGCGCTGCAGATTAGCGAAGGCGGGCGTGAGAAACCGCACCTGGATATAGATGGACACACTCATCCGCTGGCCTTTAACATTTCCCACACCGATGGACTTTGCCTGATTGCCTGCGGCCGCGAGGTGGAATTGGGCGTGGATGTGGAACGCATCCAGCCTTTGCCGGAATTGGCAGCTATGGCGAATACTTACCTGAGCCCTCAGGAACTGGATATTTGGGTTGCGGTAGATGCAAACCAACAAATTGAATTGTTTTACCGTTATTGGAGCGCCAAAGAGGCGCTGCTGAAAGCAGTTGGCTGTGGGTTGAGTATTCCACCTAACCGGGTCAACACCCTGGATGTGTTAGCCGGAAAGACAGTTTGTGGACAGCAGGATGACGGATTCTTTTTCGAAATTGAGGCGTGCATTTTGGAAGCCCTGCCGCTGGAACCAGCCTGTGCCGCCTGGTTGGCAATATTCGGCCAACCAGAAAATGTTTATCTTTTTGATTTAGATGCTAAGTGGGTGGAAACCGCCATTTTTTCCATGGGCAGAAATGTGGAAAAGTGAGCGATGGTTTGATAACTGCGTTTGGTGTAAAAATTCCAGGCCATGAATGAAGGTACTAATTGGATTTTTTGGATGCCTTTCTGCCGGGCAAACTGGTGCATTGTTGACAGGATAGTTGTGGCTACCCCCATCTGCCGGAATTTTGGAGAGGTAAACATGCCGGCTAAATATGCCAGGTGCGGTTGTTGTTGAACCAGGTAGCTCCAACCGGCGGCTTGTCCGTCAATTTCGACATAGAAGGATGTGCAGGCTTCAGCGCCGACTAATTTTTGAGGAAATGGTTTACAATCCGCGAAAGTCTGGTTAATGAGCTCGACTTGCTCTGGATGGTTGACTTGCTGGACTGGAATATCGGGGGTTTCAAAATCGGTCGGCAGATCCACCATTTGCAGGATGCTGGGTAAAAAGTATTCAAATCCTAACGGCTGATAGCGCAGCTTAAATTTTTGCGGGTCCATTTCTTTATGGAATGCCTGAATCGCGTAGGAACCATCGCCTTTGAAAGGATAGGCACGCGCGATTTCAGCGATTTCCTCGGGCGGTTTATTCCAGGCAAAAATGATGGATTGATAAGGAATCACTTCATAGGGAGAATTGGACATTTCGTCGCCGTAATAGAAAACGATCACATCGTTGATTTCTTCATGGCTGCTGTCATATGCAGCTTCCATTGAATGTACAAAGGTGAGAATATAATGATTAATTAGAAAATCTAACGAGTAATCCATATCTAAATTATATCTGGAGTTAATTTCATGAATATTAATTTTACCCAACAGTTTAAATATTATGGCAAGATAATTTTAGTGACCATCCTGATATTGAATAGCATCCTTTTGGTTACCTGGGGTATTAGTTATTCAAGAGCATTGCCCATTGAATATTTACTGGAGGATGCTGCTTCGCTATTGGGATATGACCAATTCATTGGATTCCTGACACCGATCGGTGCCGTGGTCCTGGCTGCCGGCATTGGCGCTGTGCTGCTGTTGGCTGTAGTGCAGAAGGAGCGGCCAATGGAAACCGATCATCAGGTGCTGATGGCGTTATATTTTCTGGCAAGTGTCAGTCTGTTTCTTGCGTTGGACGATTTGTTTTTACTGCACGAACGCGTTTTTACCGGCTGGTTTCACATTGGGGAACGCAGTATATATCTAACCTATGTGCTGGTTTTTGCGCTGTTGGCTTATATCAACCGCAAAGGCATCCTATCCGGGCCGATCGTTTTATTGATCTTTGCTATGCTATCGTTTGGAGCTTCTCTATCCAGCGATGTTCTCACGGATAAAGTTTCGCTCAGTTCCGCACTGACCAGCATTTTAAAGACGCTGGAAGAGCTCGGAAAGTTGGGAGGGTATCTTTTCTGGACTGCCTTCATTTTGATGAAAGCTCGCGGCTTGCTCACCGGAGAAAAGATTTAGTTCATTCGGATTGCGGCACTGTGCTTTTTGGGGTCAACGCTGACCGAGCCGTGCTCGAAGTCGCGCCGCCATAGGTCGCCGTCCTGGTAACGCGGCCCCAGCGGCTGACCCAGGTCGCTTTCGAATTGCGGGTACCACCACAGCTCCCGGTAGGCCTGGTCGTTGCTGTAACGGAAATAAGCACGGCCGTTGTTGACCAGCAGGAAGGACGCTAACCCGAACTGCATGCGTTCTTCATCGCTGATATTGCCCTGGGTGACCAGAATGATGCTCTTGCCCTGCGCCTGGGTCTTTTCAGCCAGGTCAAGCTGGTTGAGCCAATCCCCTTCGGATAAGTAGCCGTTCTGCCAATCGGCCGCGAAGGCTTCCAGCATGGCGCCATCCAGACTGGTCAGATAATCCAGCCAGGCGGCTTCATCTTCGATGTAGGGGATGTTGGCAAACAGCAGCTTGCCGGAACCGGCAAAGTAATTGCTGCGCAGATAAGCCAGAAAGTCTTTGACGGCTGCCTGGTAGCTGTCATCATTTGGGTAAGCAGCCAGCAGCAGGTTCATGTTATCAAAGCGGCCCAAGCCGCCATCGACATTATCGAGAAAAACGCCGGCCCACCCCGCATCGTTTTGGAAACCGCGCACTTTTTCTAGGAAATAGGCGCGCCAACTTTCACTGCCGGGATCCATCAGCACGTATTGGGATTGGTCGTAGCGGATCTCATTCCCATTGATATCCCGCAGGAACCAGTCGGGGTGCTGTTCTTCCAGCTGGCAGAAATCCCCTTCCAGGTGAGCAACCTGATTTTGGTAAGGTTTGGCTGTACAGCTGCCTGGGTCCATGATGGCTTCAAAGCGCAAATATTGCAGCACAGGGGCGGTGTTGCCCATGTCCCGCAGGTTTTGGCGTTCGCGTTCGTCGTTACGCGTCAGGATCAGCATGGAAAAATTCGCTGCCACTGCCCCCAGGTCATTTGCTTGTTGGGGTGGTTTGTAAAACCAGGCGAATTGCAGCGGTTCAAAAGCCGGCAGGGGGGTGCTGTAAACCCGCACGGGCGTGGCGGCATATTCCGGAGTGGAAACGCCTCCGCCAATATTAAATACTGACTGATCGAGTTTTTGGCAGGCTGTGCCAGCGCTTACTACCAATAAGAATGTGGCGAGGATCAAAATGAATTTCTTCATATAGAATTAATTTCACTTGGTCAGGTAGAAATACAGGAAAACCAGCAATGGCAGCAGAATGGCTGCCACGGATACCAGGATCAATTCAATGGTATCTACGTTAGCGGGGTCCTGCTTGCTGTTTTGCAATCCAGTCTGTTCAGCCTCACTGGTTGTCTCCGGATGGGGGCTCTGTTCCGGTTTATTGACTGCGATTTTGCGGTTTGTTTTCCCGCTCATTATTTCCGCCACTGCCTTTTCGGCGGGCTGATTTTGCGTTTGGTCGGGGGCAGGCGCCTCATGCGCGGCGGGTAAAACTTCGGCTGACTTTGCGGGTACCGCTTCAGCGGGCAGGGAGGCAGACGTAACAGGTTTTGCTTCGACCGCTTGGCTGCTGGCTGAATCTTCCGGCGCAACCGCCGTTTGTGTGTCCGCCGGACTTTCCGGGGGTGATTTGGTTTCCAGCGCAGGCTGCGGTTCTTTGGGCTGTAAGGCTATGCTTTCAGCTAGGTTTTCCTGTTGGACCGCTGCTGCCGGGAGTTCCACAGCCTCAGCATCCGGTTCCCGAACGATTTTGTGCGATTTTTCAATTTTGTTTTTCTGAGAAATCTTCGGGGATGGCTCTTCGGTGGGGCTGACAGCTTCACCGGCAGTGATTTCCTCTTTCTGGCCAGCCCGCTGGCGAAGTTTGTGACGCAGGTTGGCTTTCTTAGCGGTTGCAGGAGAGTCTGTAACTTCTCGGGATTCCCGGGGAATCAGGCTTTCTTCGGCGGCTTTTTCAATTGCCTTGCCGGGTTTGTTTACTTTATTTTCTGATTCCGTCTTTTCAGGTGTTGGTAATTCTGCCTGCGGTAATTTCACCATGGGTGCTTTATCCAAAACAGGGATAGGGGCTGTATCTTCCAATAACTTGATAGGCGGAACAGCCGGGAGCTCTGCAGGGGTTTTCCCTTCGGCATCCATTTGGCGATATATCAGGCGGATGGCCTTGCGCGCAGCCTGGCTATCCGGATTGGCTTTCAGCGCATTTTCAATGTAAGACAGCGCTTGCTGCGGCTCGCTGAGCGAAGCCAGGATCAACCAGCCTTGTTCTTCCTGGACTGGGTCAGCGGTGGCAAGCAGGGCTAATTTACGCGCTTGCACTTTTTCCCCTTGGGCAAGGGCCTGGCGTGCTTGTTGGATCAATATTGTGAGGTCGGGCTCTGTTTTAGGTTTCATCATCTTTTTCTGAACCATTTCTATACTACAATCTTACAATAAATTGGTTGGACTTATGAGTATAATGCAATTTCGGTGCCAAAAAACGTTCAGGAGAACCCTCATGGAATGCAAAAAAACTACAAATTTAACCCATTGTAATTGCAGTTATGAACCCTGCTCGCGTAAAGGGATTTGCTGTGAATGTATCAGTTTTCACCTGCGCAGCCGCGAATTGCCGGCTTGCGCCTTCCCCGCTGATGCGGAAAGCACCTACGACCGTTCTTTTGAACATTTTGCCCGCCTGGTGCAGGCCGGGAAAGTTTAGCGTTTAGCAGAATAATAATTATCGTTTATACTTGTGCGGGTTAAAAACTATGTTTGAAATTATAAATAAAACCAAGATCGCGCCGGATGTTTACCGGTTGGAAATCGCTGCCCCTTTGATCGCGAAAAAGTTCAAGGCCGGGCAATTTATTGTTTTGAGGCCGCTGGATACCAGTGAACGGGTGCCGTTGACGATTATGAAAACAGACCCGCAAGCTGGAACCATTACCCTGATTGTCAAAGCCATTGGGTTATCCACCCGCCAGTTATGTACCCTGGAAAAGGGACAGGCGGTGGCGGATCTGTTAGGCCCATTGGGTAAGCCCTCAGAAATTGAAAAATACGGTACAGTGGTGATCGTAGGCGGCGGCGTGGGCACGGCTGTGGCATTTGCTGTTGCCCAGTCCCTTAAAGAAGCCGGCAACCGCATCATTACCATCAGCGGTTCACGCGATAAGAGTTTTGTTATCCTGGAAGATGACCTGCGTGAGATTTCCGATGAGCTGATCATGGCCACGGACGATGGTTCTTACGGCGTGAAAGGTTTTGTGACCGAGTATTTGAAAGGCCTTTACGCGCGCGGCGAGAAAATCGACCGCGTGATCGCGGCTGGGCCTTTGCCAATGATGCGTTTTATTTCCGATATTACCCGCGAACATAAAACCCCCACAGTGGTCAGTTTGAATCCTATCATGGTGGATGGCATTGGCATGTGCGGCGGCTGCCGCGCGTTGGTGGGCGGAAAGATCGTGTTCGTGTGCGTGGATGGGCCGGAATTTGACGCGCACCAGGTGGATTTCGACAGCCTGATGCGTCGCAACAACGCCTACCGCGGTATTGAACAGGAAAAAGAACACGCCTGCAAGCTGGAGGCGGAAATTGAGGCGGTGCAGCATGACCAATAATCCACTGCCGCTCAAGGAACGCATGCAGATTCAGCGCCACAGCATGCCGGCGCAGCTTCCGCAGGAACGCGTAGAAAATTTTAATGAAGTCAACCAGGGTTTCAGCCTTGAATTGGCTCGTGAAGAAGCGCAGCGCTGCTTACAGTGCAAAGACGCACCCTGCAGCCAGGGCTGCCCGGTGCACGTGCATATTCCCGATTTTATCGACCAGATCCTGGCGGATAATATGCTGGGCGCCGCTGACGCGATTTTGCAGGATAACCTGCTCCCGGCCGTTTGCGGTCGGGTTTGCCCCCAGGAAAAATTCTGTGAATCCCAGTGTATATTAGGTAAAAAAGGACAATCGGTAGCTATCGGCAGCCTGGAGCGCTTTACCGCTGACAGCACCGCAGCGGATCGTGCGGCCCGGCCGCAGGGCGAATTGCCCGCGCCCACCGGCAAGAAGGTGGCTTTGATCGGTTCCGGTCCTTCCTCGCTGGCTTGCGCGGGCGACTTGATCCGCTTTGGCCATGCAGTGACAGTTTATGAGGCTCTGCATGCCTTCGGCGGTGTGTTGATCTATGGTATTCCGGAATTTCGTTTACCCAAATCTATCGTGGCTTACGAAGTGGATGTGCTGCGTCGTTTGGGAGTGAAATTTGAAAAGAATGTGGTCATCGGGAAGACCCTGACCCTCAATGAATTGTTTGACGATCAGGGCTATGACGCCGTTTTCATCGGCGCCGGCGCCGGTCTGCCCAATTTCCTGGGAATTCCGGGCGAAGAACTGATTGGCATTTATTCTTCCAACGAATTGCTCACACGCGTCAACCTGATGAAGGCTTACCAGAAAGAGGCTATAACGCCTATTTTTGACTTCAAAGACAAAGTTGTGGCGGTTTTCGGAGCGGGTAATACCGCGCTGGACTCTGCCCGCACGGCGTTGCGTTTGGGTGCCAAAGATGTGCATATTATTTACCGCCGTTCGGAAGAAGAAATGCCCGCGCGGCACGAAGAAGTGGAACATGCCAAGGAAGAAGGCGTCCAGTTTACTTTCCTGGCCGCACCGCTGGAATTTCTGGATAATGGCGAAGGCTGGCTCAAGGGTGTACGCTTGCAGCGTATGCAATTGGGCGAACCGGATGCGAGCGGCCGCCGCCGCCCGCTGCCGGTGGAAGGCTCTGAATTTACGCTTGACCTTGATTTGGCAGTGATTGCCATTGGCAATGGCAGCAATCCATTGCTGCGTGACGCGCCTGAATTACAGTTCACGCGCCGCGGCACTTTGGAAGTTAACCCGCAATCTTTGCAAACGGCCAAGCAGGGTGTTTATGCCGGCGGCGACATTGTCACTGGCGGCGCGACAGTCATTTCGGCCATGGGGGCTGGGCGTCAGGCTGCGCAATCTATCCACGACTATTTGTCGCAGCTCTAATACAAGCTCATAAGAAAAATAAAATGCGGCCGAAAGGCCGCATTTTTAATATCTCAAACCTTTATTTTTGCGACATTTAGATCGGGGTGATTTTGCTTTCATTTTTTCATCTATAATCATAAAAGACAGAAATGATAATAAATGGAGCGAAAAATGACCATTAATGTAGGGGTTTTAACTGCCGGTGGGGATACGCCTGGCTTGAATGCGGCTTTACGCGGCCTGGGCAAATCAGCTGAATACCGCTATGACCTGCAGTTGGTCGGTTTTTACGACGGTTTCCGCGGCTTGCTGCAAGACCGTTGCATTCTGCTGGATGAATCGGCATTGTCGGGCATTCTGACTTTGGGCGGCACTATCCTGGGTACCAGCCGCGATAAACCCCGCAAGATGCTGGTGGGGGGAAAATACCAGGATATGCGCGATGCGATGGTGGAGACTTATCAAAAACACCATTTGGATGTGCTGGTTTGCATGGGCGGCGGTGGTACGCAGAAGAATGCTTACAGCCTGATGGAAAAAGGCTTGAATGTGCTCACTATGCCCAAGACGATTGACAATGACATCGCCAATACAGATGTAACCCTGGGTTTTGACACTGCTTTGGGGATTGCCACGGATGCTATTGACCGGCTGCACAGCACGGCTCACAGCCACCACCGCATCATCATTGTGGAAGTGATGGGCCATAATGCTGGTTGGCTGGCATTGGGCTCGGGCATTGCCGGCGGCGCGGACGTGATCCTCATCCCGGAAATTCCTTTTGACCCGGACAACATCGCGCAAGCCATTATGGAGCGCAGCCGCAGTGGCAAGCATTTTAGTATTGTGGCGGTTTCCGAAGGCGCCATGTCCGTCCATGACCACAAGAAGGAATCTGAATTAAAAGAAGAAATCATGCTGGCGGAAAACAAAAAAGAGAAGGCCAAGGCTAAAGAAGCTTTGGAAGCTTTTTATACTGAGCAGACCGGAAAAACGATGCGCCTGGCGCTGGAATTGGAGACCTTGACCGGTCTGGAAGCGCGTGTGACCATTCTGGGTTACGTGCAGCGCGGCGGCACACCTTCTGCCCGCGATCGCTTGCTGGGTTCGCAGTTGGGTGGGGCTGCGGCAGCCTTGATCTCCGAGGGGGTAAATGGGGTGATGGTGGCGGTCAAAGGCCAGGAAATGAAACCTGTCCCGCTGGAGAGTGTGGTGAATAAATTGCGCACCGTGCCGATGGACCATATTTGGGTGGATACTGCCCGCCGGGTGGGTACCTGTTTGGGCGATTGATTTTTATTGCCGTCAAGAATTTCTTAGAGTTTTATAAAATTGGGCCGCCGGCCCAATTTTTTATTATTTTGTGTGTTTTAATCAGAATTAGTAAAATTAAAAAATATCATATTAATCAATAAAAAGGGTATTACATCATGACCTTCAAGAAAATTGGGCTATTTGTATTGCTGGCGGTTCTGACCGCCTGTTCCCCGCAGCAGACCAATATAGCAGCCAGCACGGAAGCGCACGAACTGACCGTCGCGGCGGAGACACAGGCCGCCCCGCAGCCAACACCTACTGTGGATGCCATAAGCCCATATTCATTGGAAGCTTTGGCCAGCCGCAGCTATGGCGATGGTGAATTGCGTGTGGAATACGCCTGGCAGGAAATGGAAGAATTCACCCGCTATTACATCACCTATGACAGCGACGGGTTGAACATCCACGGGTTTGTCAACGTTCCCAAGGGTGACGGACCTTTCCCGGTGATCATCGCGCTGCACGGTTACATTCCGGCTGAAGAATACGAGACGCTGGACTATTCCACCCGCTACGCCGATTCCATCGCGCGCAAGGGTTACATTGTACTGCATCCCAACATGCGCAACTTCCCGCCCTCGGATTCGATCGGGCGGACGCGCGATTACCTGGCCGGTTACACGGTGGATGTCATGAACCTGCTGGCCTACGTGCGCCAGATGGCTGGGCAGGATGGCATTTTCGAGAACGCCGATGTGAGCCGCATGGGCATTTGGGGCCACAGCATCGGCGGCGGTATTGCCCTGCGCGTGCTCAACCTGGTGCCGGAGATCAAAGCGGCCGTGCTGTACGGCGCGGTCAGCCAGCGTTACACCAATGCGTCGGCCGGATTTGACGTGTACGACCTGGACAGCGATACCGCGGCTTTCAGTGTACATCACGGCGAACTGGATGAGGTCATCGACCCGCAGTGGTCGCGCACGTTGTGCGCAGATTTGCAGGCAGCCGGGCGGGATTATGAATGCTATTTCTACGAGGATCAGCCGCATACCTTCATCCGTAATGGTGATGCCGATCCGCTTTTCATCCAGCGTACGGTGACATTCTTTGATAAGTATCTGAAAGATTAATTTTCTCACCACAGATGGACGCAGATAAAAAACAGATGATCTTCTATGGAAAATACACACAGATGTCCATTCAAATTCTATACTTCCTCCCCTTTGAAGGGGAGGATCAGAGGTGAGGATGAGCGGCCGGAATTCAATTTCCTTAGGCTGCCTCCGAGAAAACCATATCGCGTTCTTCCTCTCCCTGGAAGAGATAGGACCAGAGATGAGGGTGGTTTACATCTCAGACTCTCTTAGGCATTCTTTACCACAGATGGCCACGGATAAACAAAGATTTATTTCTGTGGATAACGCCCACAGATGCTCCTTTCAAGTTCTACAAAGGCCTGTGATTATTGATTGACGCAACTTCCTCTCCCTGGAAGGGAGAGGACCAGAGGTGAGGGTAAAGAACTCTTTGGTGTCATCCTGAGTCCTGTGAGTTTTCAAAAAAAACACAGGGCGAAAGGATCTCGGCCGGCATTCATACCCGGTAAACCGGCCGAGATTTCTCCCCTTTGGCTCGGAAATAGAATGGCTGGTGTAGGTCAGGTTTTCACCTGTACTCAGTATTTTTGAGTAAACCCAACAAAAAAAGATTATTGAGAATAAAAAAACCGTTGTCTGATCACCTCAAGACAACGGTTTTTTTCCTTTTTGCTATCGATACTAATCCTTGATTTGGCCCTCATCCAGCATTTTCATAATGCGCTCGCGGTAAGTCTGGTCGCGGTTGGATAATTCGGGCGAGACTTTGGTGGCTTCTTCGTAAAAGAAACGCCGTCCGCGGCCCTTCTTCTGGCCTTCGGCGGTGTGCATGTCCAGGGCATAATCGGGAATGACCGGCAAGGTCTCGCCGTTCTCCACCGTTTGAATGATCCAGTTGATCATCTCGTCGCTGGAGCGGTCCTTCTGGCATCCGCATAGGTAGCGCACAGCGTGGATGGCATACAGCTTGCGTTCACCCACCGAATGGTCGCAGGCGCTGGTGATTTCATACAGGCTCTGGATCAGCACGGGCGCCATGGGGTCGCCGAAGCCGATGTCTTCCACCGAAATGACTTTCAGGCGGTGCCACATATATTCTTCCATGGCCGGGCTGGTCAGGACCATCTCATAAGCCAGCAGCGCGGCGTTCTCGGCGTGACCGCGGCGAATTTCCTTCTGCAGCGCGGAAATGACGTGGTCGGCCGCGAAACCGTGATAGGTTTTAACGTCCACCCAGGGATCTCGATCAAGATGTGACATGTTCTCTCCTTAAATTTGGTTTAGGTAATCATGAATAATGCCTGCGTAAATGGCGATGGTTTGCGGCAGGCTGGATAACAAAATCCACTCGTCCGGTGCGTGCGGGTTGCCGCCGGTGGCGCCGAAACCGCACAGGGTCGGGATGCCCGCGCCGATCAGCATGTAACCTTCGTTGCCGGGCCCGGCCCCCGCAATGGGCCAAGGCTGGCCGTGATAGATATTGGTGTAATCCTGCGCAATGGTCGCCAGGGGGTGATCCAGCGGAATGGCCGCGCCGGAGATATCGACCTTTTTGGTGATCTCGGTTTTCAAACCCGGGCGCTCCCGCTCGACTTCGCGCACGATCTCGGCCACGCGTTCCTGCACAGCCTGGCCGTCCTGACCGGGCAGCAGGCGGATGTCGATGATGGCGCTGGCGGCTTCGGGTACGATGCTTTCGTAAACGCCCCCGTTGAAGATGGTGCCGGGCGTGATGGTGAAGCCCAGGTTCTCAAAGCCCGGGACCGGGTCGGTCTCGACCTTCAGCTTTTCCAGCCGCAGCAGGATGTCCGCCAGAGCGGTCACGGCGTTCAGGCCGCTGGTCTTCTGGTGCCAGGCGTCGATACCGGCGTGGATGGATTCGCCCTTGGTGCGGATCTCCAGCCGCAGCAG
>DHVJ01000019.1 GCA_002412595.1 Anaerolineaceae bacterium UBA5211 | reverse complement strand
GCGGTATCATTCCCCCATCGTCCGCGCCAATGCAGATTACAATACCTGCATCCGGCCGAGATGCTGGAATTAATGAAAGGACAACTGGCCGCTGGTTTTGACGCGGATGTGGTCATTATGGATGAGGACCTGGAATCGCTGCTTACCATGCTGGCCGGAAATATTGTTTACGTTAAGGATGGTTTTTATTGATGTCGAAAGATCTGCAAACAGCTTTTGACCTGATCGCGATCGATTGTGACGGTACGATTTTGGATTCCGGCAAGAATGTCGCCCCCGGTGCGCAAGCAGCGGTGGCCGAAGCCCGCGCCAAGGGTGTGGAAGTCACGCTCATCAGCGGGCGCAATTACGGTTCCATGAAATTCATTGTTGAGGAAGTCGGCATTACCGCCCCAATCATTGGCGGCGGCGGTGCGTTCATCTATGATGTGCGCTCGGAAAAGGTGATTGAAGAACATCCCCTGCCGCTGCCGCAAACCCGCGAGTTGGTGCAATTGTGCCGGGAAGAGGCAGTCATTCTGGTGTTGGAATATATTGGCGATGCCATGCAGGAAAGGGCTTTTCCACAAGGGAAGCGCCCGCATCCCAAACACGGCTATCAGCGCAACATCGTTCCGGATTTATTAAAGGAACTGGATGAATTGGATGAACCGCCCGTCAAAGCCATGATCCTCGGAGAAAGTCAAACCTTGAAGACGGTTTTCGAGCGCATCCGTCAGCGCGGCTTGTTTGACAGCATGAGCTTTTCCAGCTCGAATTCCATCGACATCGTTCCATCGGGCGTCAACAAAGGCAGCAGCTTAAGTGCGTTGGCGCGGCATCTGGATATTCCCTTGCCGCGCGTGGCGGTGATTGGCGACTGGCTGAATGACCTGGACATGTTCCGCATCAGCGGTTTTTCAATTGCCATGGGCAACGCGCCGGACGAGGTTAAGGCGGCGGCGCACCTGGTGGCGCCGGCCAACGATCACAGCGGAGCCGCCTGGGCCATCCGGGAGATTCTGAAATGCAACCATTCTGCCGCTTAGTGTTTAACAGCGCAATCTTTGTAAAAATAATCGCCGGTTATCCGGCGCTTATTTTTACAAAGATTGATTCCTTAGCTTGTCGAAGGGGCAATCTTCCATATTAAGCGGTGTGGTAAGTATAAAAACCGAATTGGAAAGAATCAGGTAAAATACATTTACAAGAGGTAGATTTGAACGAAAAAAAAGAAAAACTGGATAGTAAAAGCCCAATACCGCTTTATTTTCAGCTTAAATCGTATATTGAAGACCAGATCGATACCGGTGTTTGGGAAGCAGGCACGCAAATTCCTTCCGAATTGGAATTAAGTGAGCTATTCCAGATCAGCCGCACCACCATCCGCCAGGCTATCGGTGAGTTGGTAAATGAACGCAAGCTGGAACGCGTGCAGGGCAGGGGAACGTTTGTTTCTGAGATCAGCATTGACAAGCAAATTGAGCGCGTCTCCGGCTTTTCGCAGGATATGCGTACACGCGGCCTCACACCCACTTCCGATATTTTAAACTTTGAAATGGTCAATGCCCCCGAAAAAATTGCCCGAGCTCTGAATATCAACGAAGCGGATTTTGCTATTCTTTTGAAGAGATTGCGTAAAGGGAATAACCGCAGGATTGCGCTGGAAGTGGTTTACCTGCCTTATGAGAAATTTAAAGATTTATTGGATGTGGAGATTGGCAATGACTCACTCTATGAGATCCTGGCCAAGAAATTTGGCATATGGCCCAAATGTTCACAGCAAATCATAGAATCGATAAAATGCCCTGCGGAAGAAGCTGATCTATTGGGGATTGAAAGTGGCGCTCCGGTATTTCTGTTCCATACCACGGCTTTTGATCAGTATGACCAGCCTATGGAATACACCGAAGGGTATTACCGCGGAGACCGCTATATTCTGCACCTGACCAATGTGATCAACCCCAGTTCCAATTCCTGATCGAGCTTTCTTCCCTGTTTATTGAGTAAATCGGCGCGGGTTCTCGCGGAATTCCTACCCGAGAAACGAAGGATATGCACACTAAATTGGCGCTCCTATGAAAACCGTTCGTGAAAAACTGGATGCCCTGAGCAAGGCTGCCTGGTTGAGCGAAACGCTGGCGGATGAAGTTGTGCGCTGTCAGGCCTGCGCTCACCGCTGCCATATCCAACCTGGCCGGCGCGGCATCTGCCAAATGCGCTACAACCGCGAGGGTCAGCTTTATGCCCCTTGGGGCTACGTAGCCGCGGCTAATGTGGACCCGATTGAAAAGAAACCCTTCATGCATTTCCTGCCGGGCAGCGCTGCGCTGACCTTCGGCATGTTGGGCTGCAATTTTCACTGCGATTTTTGCCAGAATTGGGTCAGCTCACAAACTCTGCGTGACCCGGCTGCAGATGGCAGCATTAATTACATCCAACCCATCAGCCCGCAGGAGTTGATTGATTATGGTGTGCGTCACGGTGCGCAGGTGGTGGCGTCTTCTTACAACGAACCCCTGATTACCACCGAATGGGCGGTTGAGATCTTTAAAGCCGCCAAAGAAAAAGGCTTGCGCTGTGTATATGTCTCCAATGGCTATGCCACCCCCGAGGCGCTGCAAGCTTTAGCTCCGTACCTGGACGGCTATAAGATCGATCTCAAGTGTTGGTCAGACACACGTTACAGGGAGCTGGGCGGTTCTCTGCAGGTGGTGCTGGATACCATCCGCAGGGCGCACGATTTGGGCATGTGGGTAGAGGTGGTTACCCTGGTCATTCCGGGGTTCAACGACAGCAACGAAGACTTGTGGGAATCCGCCCGCTACCTGGCTTCTGTCAGCGTGGATATCCCCTGGCACGTGACTGCTTTTCACCCCATGTACAAACGTCTGGATGGCCAGCGCACCGAGACGACCACGCTGCAGCGCGCGGCGGAGATCGGACAGGAAGCCGGGCTGCGCTATGTGTACGCGGGAAATTTGCCCGGCCGGGTGGGTTCACTGGAAGATACGCACTGTCCGGCTTGTGGGCGGCTGCTGGTCCAGCGTGCCGGTTTCAGTGTCTTAGCTAACCATATCAGCGCGCAGGGCACTTGTCCGGATTGCGGCCAAGAGATTGCCGGCGTGTGGTCCTAAACGAATTTTATAAATTCCCCCATTTCCGCGAAACTTTTTCTCACATTTTGCGTTAATAGTATATACAAATCATTTGTTCGTGTTTTATCGATGGAATTTTCGCCATTATTAAAAAGAAAATTCCCTATTATCCGCCGCGGACAGGCTGCCGCGCCGCACTGGAATTCCAGTGGACGGTCTGTCGAGCAAGAAGAGGTGTGCCATGGCTATTTTTCCTAATATCGTTGTTGGCATGGTCAGTATTATTTTTCTAGCGATGAGTTTGTTAGGTTTGCAACCACCATCCGAGCAATGAGGATGCGATCTCAATACCCAGCGGGGAGGAGCGGCTAGCGCGGAAACCGCACCCAACTGTTGGAGCAGGGATCTGGTAAGCCTGCCAAGCTGGCTGGATTTGATCCGACCCGACCGGGAGCATAACGCTCCCGGTTATGCTTTAAAGCTGGTCTTTTTTCGCCAAAAAGGACTTGAAGTTCAAGGGTAGCAGCCTCCGGCAAAAATCCGCTCTCGATATTGCGGTCATTCTTCAGGTAAAATTGGTCAGAATCGAGAAACGGAAGTGAAAATGAACTCTTCTACCGGATGGATCACCATCCTGGCCATTATTGTTGTCATTGGCGCATCCATAGCGCTTTACGCGCTGCGCGAAAAAGAACTGCCCAAGAAAGCCAAGCCTGAGGTCCGAATGCCCAGCAGCCTGCCCGATGGAACGATCCAACTGCCGGTTTTGGAAATCTACGGCGGCCTTAAAGGCTTGGGCAGCCTCAGCCTTTTTCAAAATAAAAAGAACCCTGAAATTCAGTTGAATGCCCAGCACCTGACCTACAAGGTGATGAAAACGCGCACCGCCGCTTATGACCAGATCAAATGGGCGTGCGCGACGTACCATCCTTTTTATTTCAAGGTCCATATTGTTTTCCGGGATCGGAGCCAGTCCCTGATTGCCTATCTTCCCAATGAAGAAACCTTACGTACTTTGATGGAGTTCCTGGAAACCCGGGGCGTCCTTATAAAGAACAAGAATTGAATTAATACTCCCCTGATTTTGAATTAATCCGCAAACTCCAGCTTTCCGTCCTCCATGGACTTAATCGAAACCAGGGAATGCACCGGAACATTATAAGGTGCCAGAGCCTGGCGTCCGCCTTCAAAATCCTTTTCCAACAGTGCGCCCACGCCAACCAACTGCGCGCCGGCTGCCTGGGTCAGACGCACCAGTCCCATGATGGTGGCGCCGCTGGCCAGGAAATCGTCAATGATCAGAACACGCTCATCGCGGGGCAGGAATTCGGGGGCTACAATCAACTCGGTCATCACACCTTTGGTGTGTGAAGGAGCCACGGTCAGATAAACAATATCCGACATCGTGACCGGTTTCTTTTTGCGGGCATACACCACCGGCACGTTCAAGTACTTGGCTGTCATCAGGGCCGGCGCGATGCCGGAGATTTCCGCCGTGAGCACGCGTTGGGCGCCCACATCCGCGAACAGCCGGGCGAACTCTTTTCCGCAAGCGTCCATTAGCTGCGGATCGACCTGGTGGTTGATAAAAGAATCTACTTTGAGAATGCCTCCGCCCAGATTCTTTCCTTCCTGTATCACACGTTCTTTTAATAATTGCATAGACAACTCCCTTGGTTTTGTTCCGGCAATTAAACCACAAGTTAAGATTTTGGAAAGGGAAAAATCAGAAATGTTAACGAATTGCGGTGCGAATCTCCCGGGCCATTCGTTGGAATGTTTCGCTGTAGCGCACATCTTCCCGGCGCGGGCGGGGAAGGTCCACAGCTACATCTAATAAAACACGCGCGGGGCGTGGGCTGAGCACCAACACACGGTCTGAGAGCAGCAGTGCTTCTGAAATGGAGTGAGTAACCATCACCACTGTCTTACGGCGGGCCTGCCAGATGCGCAGCAGCTCTTCCCCCATCTTTTCGCGGGTGAGGGCATCTAGTGATCCAAAGGGTTCATCTAATAACAGTAGTTCAGGGTCCTGAATGAGGGCGCGCGCGATGGCCACGCGCTGGGCCATGCCGCCGGAGAGGGAATCCGGCCAGGCGTCAGTGAATTCCTGCAGCCCGACCAGTTCGATTAAAGCCTGCGCCTGGCTGAGCGCTTCGGGGCGGGATACACCGCGCATTTCCAGCGGCAGCAGGATGTTATCCAGCACAGTGCGCCAGGGCATCAGGTTGCTTTGCTGAAAGACCAGGCCGATGCTGGGCGGATGGCCTTGCGGAAAAACCACTTCTCCGCTGGTGGGTTTGATCAGGCCGGCCAGCAGCCGCAGCAGGGTGGTTTTGCCGCACCCGGAAGGCCCCAGCAGGCATAGAAATTCCTGCGGGCGGACGTCCGCGTGAATTTCTGCCAGCACATCCAGCATGCCGTGCTGGTCCTGGAATTGCATGCCGATGTGCTGCAGGGAAATAACGCTGGCTGCCTGATCCATTTTCATCCTATTCCGGTAAAAATTCGTTGCTGAAAGCAGCGCTGAGGTCAAGCGGTTGCGCAATCAATCCCATCTGCAGCAGCAGGTCTTCCATATGTTGCCAGGCTTGTGGGTCGGAGTATCCGGGCTGTTCCAATTGGTAAAGCTCAATGGAGGCGGCTAAAACTTCACGCTGGACTTCCTGTTCCTGCGGACTGAGCGAAGTTAAATTATCCACATATTTGGTGCAGATTTCATAGGCTTCGTCAGGATGAGCGGCAGTGTACTGGATGCCTTTGGAGGTGGCACGCACCATGGCGGCAACGACATCCGGCTGCTTTTCAATCATTTCCTGGCTGGTGAGCAGCCCGTTGCCGACCAGGGAAATGTAGTCGGAGACCGCCAGCACATCCACATCGTAGCCCTCAGCGCGCAGCTTTGCAGGTTCGTTGGCAACGTAGATCACAGCTGCGTCATCCATGTCATTGGCCAGGGATTCGACCTGGGTGTAGCCGATGGAATCCAGCGTGACATCGCTTTCCTGCAGCCCGCCGGCGTTCAACAAGGCGATGAAACCGATGTAACTGGCGCCGTATAAACCGGGAATGCCGATTTTCTTGCCGGCCAGGTCCTGCGGGCTGGTGATAGCCTGTTCTGTTTTGGAAACCACGCCCACCGGATAGTCCTGGTACCAGTTCAGCACATACACGACCGGCAATTCCTGCGCGCGGCCGAGCAGCACCTGTTCACCCGAAGCGATAGCGAATTGCAATTCGCCGGCTCCCAGCAAAGCTACAGAATCGGTTTCCATGTTGTAGTCCATTTCCACTTCCAGCCCTTCTTCAGCATAGAACCCTTTATCAATGGCCACGTACAGTGGAGCAAACTGGACGTTGGGAATATATCCAACCGGCAGTTTGATTGTGCTCATGTCCGGTTTGGCACAGGCCGAAAGCACCACGACCGTTAATATGACCGGCAATAAATTACGAATTTTTTTCATCCTAAATACATCCTTTCAATTTGTTTTCCAACGCAGTAGTTTTTTCTCCAGCCACAGGACCAAAGAATAGAGTGCCAATGCCAGGAAGACCAAGGTCAGTATGCCCACAAAGACCAGGGCGGTATCATATTGACCGCGGCCCACATTAATAAGAAACCCCAGCCCACGGTCAGCGCCTACCAGCTCGCCCACCACGGCGCCGATCACCGACAGCGTTGCGCCGATGCGCAGCCCGCCCAGCAGCACTGGCATGGCTGCCGGCAGTTCCAGCAGATGAAACATCTGCCAGGGAGTGGCTTTCAACGAACGCATCAGGTCGCGCAGGTTT
The DNA here is from genome assembly GCA_002412595.1 of Anaerolineaceae bacterium UBA5211. Taxonomy (GTDB): domain Bacteria; phylum Chloroflexota; class Anaerolineae; order Anaerolineales; family Anaerolineaceae; genus Pelolinea. The sequence goes on along the minus strand of DHVJ01000019.1, from coordinate 18,528 downwards.
TCCGGCACCGCGCGGATGCCCACGATGGTGTTGACCAACACCGGGAAGAACACGATCAGGGCGCAGATTAAAACCTTGGAGAATATCCCCGAACCGAACCAGATTACCAGCAGTGGGGCAATTGCCACGGTGGGAATGGCTTGGCTGGCTATCAGGAAGGGTTGCAGAACGTTTTCCAGAAATGTGGATTTCGCGAGGATGTACCCTAACAGGGTGGCAAAAAACACACCGCTGGCCAATCCACTGAACACTTCTATCATGGTGGTCACACTATTCTCCAGCAAAGAGCCATCGGAGATTGCTTTGGCAAAACGTTGTCCAACCTGCATCGGCGAGGGCAAGATGAAAGCCGGAAGATCGAATAGCAGCACCAGCCCTTCCCATACGGTCAGGAAAAGCAGCAGGGTGATGACGATGCTGATTTGTTTGATTTTCCGGTTGTCTATATTTTTTAATTCCATTGATTCCATTCAATAAAAAATGCCCCGAAACAGTACATGTTTCGGGGCATGCTTAATAAAATAAAACCTTCTTTAATATCCGGACTGTACCGTCGACCCCGGAATTGCACCGGATCTGCGCATCTCAGCGCTTGTGGGTTATCACCACCGATCGGGAATTGGGAACCTTGTTCCCTCACCCTGCCCCGAAGGAAGTCGTCATGATTGTATATCAGTTTGAGATAGTGTCAAGTAAAAAATACGAAAGAAGCATTTATAATGGGCGGAAATCCAATGAACGCATCATCTATTTATCAAATTCAATCGGCAAATTGGCGGGACCTGTTTGCTTTGAGCACGCTGGAAAAAGTATGCTTTGACCAGGATGCCTGGCCATTAATGGAACTGATGGGCGTGCTCTCCTTTCCGGGTGTAGTGCGCCTGAAAGCTGTAGCGGCCAATGAGATGGTCGGCTTCATTGCCGGTGATCCGCGCCGCAGTGAGAAGACTGGCTGGATCCTTACACTGGGCGTTTTACCGGATTGGCGCCGCAAAGGCATTGGCTATGACTTGTTGCGTACCTGTGAGGAGCAGATGGGTTTGGACATCGTAAAGCTGACCGTGCGGCGCGGCAACCTGGCCGCACTGCAGTTGTATGAAAAAATGGGCTATCACCAGCTGGATATCTGGTCGCGTTACTACCGCAATGGAGAAGATGGACTGGTATTGGAGAAACACCTTTAAATAGGGATGATATAAGCATGCCTTTCACAGCTGAAAATGGGCGGATTATTTTGCAGGGAGTTTTGTTAGGCTTTTCTATTGCGGCGCCGGTTGGGCCGATTGCGCTGCTGTGTATCCGGCGCACTTTGGAACGCGGCTTTGTATCCGGGCTGGTCAGTGGCTTGGGTGCTGCCACGGCGGATGTCATCTACGGCGGCATCGCGGCCGCCGGCCTGACCTTGATTGCTGGTTTTTTGGTCGGACATCAATTTCGGCAGTGCTGCTGGTGCTGGGCGTTTTCTTGGGTTCGGCATTCTGGTGGCTGGGATTAAGTACACTGGTAAACTTATTACGCCAACGTATGGACCGGCGCATGATCCGGATTATCAATAAGATGGCCGCGCTGGCGATAATCGGTTTTGCGTTTTATTTTATTGTGCAAGCATTTATCCAAATATGAGGTGTTGAATGGCAAACAAGAAAAAGGAAATAAAAAGCGTAGATAGCCTGCTGGCAGGTACGGAAAGGTTGCTGTTGCTGGTCATGATTGGTCTGCTGCCGCCGGTACTGTTCTTATTGATTGGTTGGTGGGGCAGCCTGGCTTTGGGTGCTGAAGAAAATATAAAATTTTATGTGATGGGCGGGCTGCTGGCGGGTATCTTGATTGATATGCGTTACCTGCGCCGCTGGGTGCATAAAGCCTACACGCTGCCGGTGGGCTGGTTTGTGGTTTTCTACCTGTTTTATTCCATTTGCTTGTTGGGATTTTTCATGGGTATGCCGGTGCTGAACCTCGTCATGGGGTTGATCGGCGGTTATTACGTGGGCATTTGCCTGCGCTATGCCAACAAAAATAAAGATGAAGTCGAAAGGGTGGCCAAACGCACCGCCTATTTCGCGGCGGGTGTGATGGCGCTGGTTTGCCTGACCAGTTGGATGATTGCTTATCTGGAACCTACCATTGCTGCTAATGTCCAGGGCATGCTCAACCTGGGGCAGGCCCTCAGCCGCGAACGCATCCTGGTTTATTCCGCTGTTGGCGGGCTGGGGTTGGTGCTGATCGAGTACTTCATCACGCGCGCCATGGTCAAGTTCGCGCGCTTTATGTAACGACAAAAATCGTATTTACCCGCGCGGGTGTTTCGCCACGCGCGCCTGGGTTTTCTCATTTTGCAGCTCGCGCAGCGCATCGCGTGCGATCCAGTTGGCAGTCTTGTCGCACAAGGTCAACAATTTGTTAGCCTGCGCGATGGCTGCCTGGTTGAGCGCCAAGTTGCGCTTGCCGATGTTGCGCAGTGCCCAGTTGACGGCTTTCTTAACGAAATTGCGCGGGTCGCTGGCGCCTGCCTGGATGACCGGGAACAGGTTGATGAACTGCTGGTCGCTGGCATTCTTGTCGTGCCAGGCCAGGCAGCATATTAAAGCGTAAGCCGCGCGCTTGACGAATTCTTCCTCGCGCGTGGACCATTCCCGCACCTTATCCCAGGCGAAAGAAGTGTGCTGGAAAAGATTATCGCACACCTGATCGCAGATATCCCAGGAATTAAAATCCTTTACCCAGGCTTCCAACTGTTCTTCCGTGGCTTGTTCGGGAACGTCGATCATGGATGCCAGCAGACGTGCGTCCGGTATGCCGCTCTCCCATAAATCCAGCGCCAGTTGGTGTTCGTGCGGCACCTGCTTGGCGATGCGGCGCAGATCGGGGATAGACAGCCCCAGGCGCTGGTCGGTCTGGATGGCAAAGCGCGCCATACCGGTCAGTTGTTCGGGTTTGGCATTCGCACGCAGGATTCCAAAACTTGTTTGCTTTGCAATAGATGATACTTTGATCATTGATACAATGGCCGAACTCTAATTTTATAAAATATGGGCCTGAGAAGACTTGAAATAATTGTTATTATTTATAAGTAACCTAATAATAATTACTTCACTTCAAAGACTGTTTCATCACCGCAAATGTTGCGAATTTTGATACGTAAGGGTTTCTTTTCACTGTGGATAATGCCATCCCAGAAAATTTTGGTCTTTTCACCATTGCGGATTACGTAGCCAAGCTTGTCGATTTTGATTTCACTATCGGAATGCCATGGTCCTTCACTGGCACTGCAATCCAAGCTGATGAATTCTATCAGTTCCAATCCTTCTTCACTAATTTCAACTGGTTTATATGGCTTATTATTGGAATTCAGATAAGCCTTCTGATTGAATTCGTGAATTTTTTGCATAACGCGGTCGCTGGCGAATCTATCAAGCGCAATTAAATAGCTGCCAAATAAATCATCATGGGTTTCATTGATATGAAATTCTGCATAATCCGCAACAATAATATCATCGAGAACCGCTTTTAGATCACGTAATTCTATTTCAACGGTGGTGCTATCATCTTCTGTTATAAATTTGCGGATTTCTTCCTCGCTAATGATGTCCACATAATAAACAATTACTTTTTTGATATTGGGAGCCAGTTCCGGAATTGCTTGGTGGATGATCCTATTCATCAAAACCTCATCTAAAAGTTTTGTGTTGCTATCCATCAAGTTTGGCACATACACAGGAACAATACCGAGCTTGCTGTCGGAAATCGCTCCTTCCCAGAACGAATCGAGTGAATCCTCGTTTTTAAGCCCAGGAATAAGCGATTTGATTTTATCCATTGTCTGGACAGGGTTGCGATAGAGAGATATGCCATCTTTAATTTCAAGCACATCAAACTCAGCGCCATCGGCTTTTAACTGATCACGTGTTGTTTGAATGGAATTAATGCCGATATCGCAATGAATAAAATGTCGTCCGAGGTTGTTTGCAACAATTGAAGTTACTCCAGTGCCGCCGAAAAAGTCAGCAATCAGCGTATTTTCATCCGAAGATGCATTAATAATGCGTTCAAGGAGTGCTTCAGGTTTTTGAGTATCGTAATCTCTTGATTCACTAGAACTTGGCCCTATTGAATTAATATCAACCCAGATGTCTCGTAAAGGGTTTCCCGGCATTTCATCTAAATATCTAACTAAACCAGGTACATTATTTGTTGAAAAAATAATTTTCCCCGAATTTACTCCTTCTGTAACTTTTTTTTGTCCCCAAATCCAATGCTTGCCTGCAGGTGGCTCTATATAGTTCGATTTGCCATCTTTACTAAAATAAATACCAGAGCCTTGACCAGATTGTGTGAAATCTGAAATTCGATACCTTCGTCCTTCAGGTGTGTAATATTTATAAAAATTATTTAGATAATCTTCAGAATATTCAGTATATTGCTTATTAAAAGTATAATCTTCTCCATTTTTATAAAAAAATATAGTGTCATGTGTGTTGGAAAACTGACCTGATTGAGCTTTAGGTGAAGTTGTCTTTTGCCATATTATTTCATTTCTAAAATTGTTTTCTCCAAAGACTTCATCAAGTAATATTTTTACGTAATGCCCGATGTGCCAATCCAAATGTACGTAAATTGATGCGGTTTCGCTCATGACACTCTTGATTGCCATAAGGTTTTCGTACATCCAATTGAGATATTTTTCTTTGTCCCATACGTCGCCGTACATTTTTTCCTCAAAGGCTTTCAGCTCTTCAACATCGAGTTCTTGTTCGGCTTGTTCAATGGCTTCAGCCACTTTAGGATTGCGGCGGATATATATTTTTTTTGCATAATCGGCGCCACTGGCAAATGGGGGATCAATATAAACTAGATCAACCGTAATGCCCTTTTCTTTCAAATAGGCACAGGCTGAAACACATTCGCCACGAATGACCATATTGCCTGCTTTATTTTCACCAACTGTTTCCGGTTTTTCCATCTCATATAGTGGCATCCCGCGTTCCAAGGCCATGGAAACATCATCGGCGCCTTTATACTTTAATATCCTGTTGAAATTGCTAAGGACAGCTTGGCCTTCTACTGGTTCAGGAATAAATGGAATATATTTAACAGCCATTTTATTTTTCCCCCTTAAAGAAATTTACTATCGTCTGATGAGTTTTACTAATACGTTCTTTTTCAGGCAAGCTGTCCTCCAAATACAAGTATTCAAAGCGGCTGTAGCCGAAGGCCTTATTATTCTGTTTTTTAAATTCTGTATTCATAAATATACGTTTATCGTTAAATGTCGGGTCGTTAGCGTAAATCGCACCCTTGGTTTCAACAATAATCGCTTTGTGAATCAGGCCGCTTTTGCGCTGGATAATCAGAAAATCGGGAGTGTACTTTCCAATATATCTCCATTTACTGGAATCTGATTTATAACATCGGATTCTAAATTCAGTCAAAGTCCGATCTCCATTGAAATATACCTCTAGGCTCATTTTATTGATTTCGGACAAGCTCAGCACCTCGCGTAGAAAGGTTTGTTCAAAGTCGCTGGCCGTTTTATAAGGCAAGTAGTGGAAAGAATGATCCTTTTCAGGATGAGAGGAATACTGTTTACGTAGATTATCTGCTATGGCAGAATTACCATTTTCGTCAAGTGTTTTTATTGCTTGCAATATTTCAGGTTTAATTTTCAATTTGCCACTGTCATCCAGTATGATGTTCTCGACTGTTTCCTGGTCAGGATAAAAAATATCTGGGGTATCGGTGTAAAATTTCGAATTAAAATTTCTAATGTTTAGAAGGCTGGCTTCATATGGTATAAGTTCTTCTTTCGTGACAAACGAGCGATTTTCATAAAAAGCTTTGCGAATATTTGCTTCAATCAACATTCTATTGTATTTGGAACTAAAATACCGCGAACCTTCCTTCTCGAAGGTTATGATGTAAAAAACATCCTTCATTAAATCAAAATATTTATTAAGTTGCTGTATGGTAATAAAGCCAAAACTTGCCTTAGATATCCCATAAAGCCAGGAGGTAAAAGTAGTGGGTACAGTTCCTTTTTCCTCTTCAACAACTTCTGTGGTGGTCACATCCATTTTGAAGTCAGTGGTCTTTATGATATTTATGTACTTGGCATTTTCCGTAGCTATTTTTATCTTGGTTTCCGTATTGGTTTCTTTATCAACAATCAATGTTTCATACTTTATCTTAAGTTGAAAGAACTCAATTTTTGGTAATTTTAAATAGGTAGTGCGATCAAACCGCCTCAAAGCAGTTTTTGAATTGTCCACAGAAGAAAATTCTTTCAGAGAAACATGTTGTTGCTGTTGTAATTGAGTGTTTAACTTATCTGCATTGCTCTCGTTTAAATAAACCAGGGCAGTTTGAACTCTATCCTTTTCAACTTGACGAAGACAGCGGCATGAGGTCTGCAGCACCATGTTTTTTGGGCAATCTCCCTCTTGTGAAAGGATAATGCCAGTAAGACTGCGGCAATCCCAACCTTCCTTACCGATTTGTACAAGCAGAACAATTCTGATCTTGGAAATCGGCTTATCTAAAATTTCAAATTGCATCTGGCTGTCTGTAGGTTGCGGATATTTCTTATTACCCTTGTGGTACTTCAAGATAACATCTGGAGGTATTCCATATTCAGCAACTATTCGGGAAACAAGTGGTAGAACCAATTCTTCAAGCTTCTCTATTGTTCCGCAGTAGATGCCAAGTTTTGCTGCTAGATCTCCGTCATAGACTGTGTCTTTATAGTTGTTAAGAAATTCTTTGACACCTTTCTCAATTATTTGAGAGCTGTCAGCTATTTCGGCTATTTTGACTATTGGTTTCTTTAAAAAATTCCCAATACCTTTTATTAGCGGGTAATAATAGACAATATTAGATATTTCAGCGGTGGCAACAGAAAATTTATCAGTTACGATAATTTTTTCGGCTTTCTTCAGATACGGAGTGCCGGAAAATCCAATTACAGAATTAATCGTATGATTAATTGCCCATTTGCCTACCACGGCCCGTAATTTGATTTCATCGCTTACTGCGTGATGAACTTCATCAATAAAAATGGATAAAGATGGTAATTTACCGATCAGGTTGCGCAGTTCATTTGCCTGTCTATCTTTATCATCTTCACTTTCTTCAAACATATATATTCGACCATTTTTCTCTTGAATACGGTCAAGTATTACTTTTTCGGCATTTGTTACCATCACAAGTCCGAACAAGTCAGAAAATGGCTGATGATTGGCAATTTTTTGCACGTTTGGATTTTTGGTTTTATTGGATTTTTTTGCGGTTTTACTTTGGTCGAGAAGTTCAAATGTGATTTGGCGCTTGATATCTGACGCAGATGGTTCTGGGATAATCCATGTTGGGTTAAAATTTTGTATGGTTCTCAAACTCGGTACAACAGATGACTTAAGCCCTGAAGGAGCAAAAACAATAAAATTGTGAGCAAAAGCAGGATTATTAGGTTCATTTATTGCAAAGTACAAATCCAAGTAAATAAAAGCAGCCATAAGGTAAGTTTTACCTGCCCCCATTGGAAGGCTAAACAAATAGTCTGTATATTTCACTCCATAGAAAACATCTTTAAAGAACTTATCGTAGTTAATGCTTTCTGGTGATTTCCGAATCTGTTTTTCCATTTCTTTTGAAATCTGTTTGCCTTCTTCATTTTTTAAGCAAGCGTATTCTAACAAAGCAACGGCGGCAGGTTTGTTTTCGAGAAATTTTCTTGTTGTAATGGATAATTCCAAGTCATCCAAATTCAAATTATTGAAGGCTCCACTTCTGAAAAGATATTCAAGTGGTTGGTTATCACAGCAGATTTTTAAAAACAGGTAAGTTTTAATGGCCTCGATTTGCGCGTCACGCATTTGTCTGGTTTGGATAATATATTCAATGAGGTTATTTACAGTACATTCTTCTGAACCGTACCAATTATCCCTAGCTGCATTCAGCATTTTATAAAACATTTGCTTCACCAAATTTTGGATTTGTCTTATTCAGTTTAGATAAAAAAACAGCGGAGAGGGTGGGATTCGAACCCACGGTAACCAATAATGGCTACAACGGTTTTCGAGACCGTCCCAATCGACCACTCTGGCACCTCTCCGTGTGGAGGAAATTATACATTGAGAATCCCGGATTCAAAGGGCATTTTTTGCTCTCTGCTGAAAAAGACTTACTTCAATTTTTTGCGCATGATGTTGGCGAAGCGCGTGCTGCTGATGGGGTGGTGGCTGAGGATCTCGCCCTCGTAGATCAGGCAGAAGGTCCCGAAGGGCGAAGGCGCGTTCTGAGCTGCCTGCGCGTCGACCAGGTCCACCAGCCGGGCTTCGATGTGAAAATCGTCTGCCGCGCTCTGCAGAATAGCCTTGACGTTCTTTTCCGTATATGGGCACTGGAAGGAGCGCATGACCGTCAGTCCCTGTGCGTAAGCGCCGGTATCGTTGAGCGTTTCATGCTTGAATTGCGGATCGGGGGCAGTCGGGTCGAATTTCAGCGCCAGCAGGTCGAAGTCTGGTGCGGCGCTGTCCACTACCTGAAAACCTTGCTTCAGAAAGATGTCGTTGTGCGCCATGAAAGGCCCTTTGCGCGTCACCACCGCCGCGCCCTGGTAATGTCCTGCGCGCGCTTCATTCATGCAATCCTGCAGCAGCCGGCTGGCCAGCCCCTGCCCTTTGTAGGCGCTCTTGAAGCCCACGAATACACAGTGGATGAACAGGTATCCGGCGGCCTGCACCGGGCGGTGGGCAAATTCCCCGGGCACATATTCCAACATGCCCTGGTAACCGCCCTGCTTGGACATGACCGCCTTGATGCGCAGTCCCTTGGGGTAATAGTCTGTGTACCAGGCGATCTTGTTGCGCAGCTCCAGGTGTTTGGCCGCGTCCTTGTAGCCGCACACGCCGTAATCCGCGATGTTGTCCGGGGTCAGCTCGATAATGCTGATGTCTTCATGCTGGTCCATTGTTTTCCTCCTGAGCGCATATTGATGTATAGCATAACATGGTTGTTTTAAAGATTTTGGATTTGAAAAATGGGATGGAAATGAATCCCTTGTTTTTCCCCCATTTACCTTTTTTCCCTTTTGTAAAGAAAACACCGCTCCCGCTTGAGGTCATTGGGATCGGTGTTAGTTTGGAAAAGGATACCCTATTTCTGTCAACTTTTGTCTACTTTTGTCAATAGCTGCTTAGCGCGTCGTAAGAATATGCGTGATGGCGCTCGAGGCAGGCCCGCCCAGCGCCTGGATGATGGCCGTGCGCGCATCCGGCACCTGGTTCTCGCCGGCCTGGCCGCGCAGCTGCTGCACGGCTTCCACGGCCTGGTACACGCCGGCTGCGCCGATCGGGAATCCGCGTGCCTTGTTGCCGCCCATGGTCAGCAGGGGCAGCTTGCTCTTCAGTGAAATGTCGCTTTCCTGCAGCCAGCGCCAGCCCTGCCCGCGCGCGGCAAAGCCGCCCGCCTCCAAAGTCAGCAGGCCGTAGATGGAGGTTGCGTCCCATAGCTCGAACAGGTCCATGTCGTCCCAGCCCATTTCCGCGCTCTGCAGCGCCTTGCGCAGCGACAGCGCTGCTGCTTCAAAGGCCAGCGGATCGGGCCGGTCGTGCAGCGCCAGTGCGTCGATGGCTACGCTGGAGGCCGCTATTCGCACGGGTTTAGCCTGCCGGCTGCGGAACAGCACCTTGTCGCTGACCAGCAGCAGGGCGGCCGCGCCGTCCGCGTAAGGCGCCACATCGAACAGGTTGAGCGGCGGAGTAACCAGCGGCGCGCGCTGGTAGGCGGCCAAATCCACGGCTTTGCGGTACATGGCCAGCGGGTTGTGCACCGCGTTGGTGTGTGCCAGCAGCGGCAGCGTCGCGAAAGCATCATGTGGCGCCTGGTATTGTTCCATATAACGCTGCATGAGCAGCCCGGCCAGGCCGTTGGGCGTTAGGCCTTGCGTGCTTTCGAAATCAGAATCCGCTGAATAGCCCAGGATGGCGTCCACTTCTGGCCCGACCATGTCGGTGTATTTCTCGATGCCTAGCACCAGGGCGCTTTCCACCAAACCAGATTTGATTGCCAAATAGCCCATGCGCAGCGCGGCCGCGCCGGAGGCTTCGCCGGCTTCGGCCGTGAAGGTCTCTATACCGGTCAGTCCAACGTTCTCGGCCAGGCGCGTGCCCAAATTGGCTTGCTTGGAAATGGATGAGGCCAGCAGGTTGCCGACGTAGAGCGCCTGCGGGCGCATGACACCCGAGTCGCGCATGGCGGCCAGCATGGCTTTGGCGGCCAGGTTGTCCAGCGATAACTCCCAATGTTCCCCTACTGGGGTTGCGCCGACGCCTGCGATAATGACTTCACTCATCGCGCGTCCTATTTCATCACGATCTTGCCGCGGTAGCGCGCATAGGTGGCGTAGTCGATCTCCACGCGCCGGGCGATGTAAACAGCGGTGGTGGGCGCCAATTTTTGGCGTTCGCCGATGTGTTCCGTCACGCGCAGGTCCAGCGCGTCCGAGCCTGCTCCGGAGCCATAAGAAACCACCAGGATGCGGTCGCCGGGTTTGGCTTCATCCAGCACAGCCGTCAATCCCAGGGGAGAGGCGGCCGCGTAAGTGTTGCCAATCACAGGCGAGAGCAAACCGGTCTTGATCTGTTCGGTGTTGAAACCCAACTGCTTGGCCACACGCTGCGGGAATTTGGCATTCGGTTGGTGAAATACGGCATAGGTATAATCAGCGGCGGTGGTGCCGCTTTCTTCCATCAAGGTCTTGGCGGCTGTGGATACGTGCTTGAAATAGGCCGGCTCGCCGGTGAAGCGCTGCCCGTGTTCCGGGTAGTGCTGGTCGGCGCGCCGCCAGAAATCGGGCGTGTCGGTCACGAAAGAATACGTGGAAATGATCTCAGCCAGGGATTTCTCCGCCGGGCCGAGCACAAAGGCCGCCGCGCCCGCGGCCGCCGTGTATTCCAGTGCGTCGCCCGGTTTGCCCTGGGCGGTGTCCGCGCCGATGGCCAGGGCGTAATCGCCCATGCCGGAACCCACCAGCGCCATGCCGGCTACCATGGCTTCGGTGCCGGCCTTGCAGGCAAATTCCATATCAGCCGCTTGGATGTTGGGTGGGGTGCCGATGGCTTCGGCCACAATGGTCGAACTGGGTTTGACCGCGTACGGGTGTGATTCCGAACCGACCCACACCGCGCGCAGGCTGCGCGCGTCCACGCCGGAACGGGCCAGCGCGTTGCGCGCGGCTTCGATGGACATGGTGATGGTGTCCTCGTCCAGCCCAGGCACGGATTTCTCTTTGATTGGTGTGCCGCCTTCTTCTGACCCGCTCCATATGCGCGCGATCTCGCTGGCCGGCAGGCGGTACTGCGGCACGTATGCGCCGTAGCCGACGATGCCCACTGGGCGGTTGGGTTTCAATAACAGGGATTTCTTTTCTGAACTCACTGGCTGCTCCAATTTTCGAGTATTTCCACTGCTCGCTGCACGTGAATGTTGCCTTCGTTGACCATCTGCGCGGCGATCGCGCCCACCAGTTCTTCCGGAGCGCCGGCCGAAACGGCCACCTGACGGGCATGCAGGCTCATGTGCCCGCGCTGGATGCCCTCGGTGGCCAGTGCGCGCAGTGCGCCCAGGTTTTGAGCCAAGCCAACGGACACGATCACTTCAGCCAGCTCGCTGGCAGTCTTGACGCCTATTAGATGCACAGCCGCCGCAGCACCGGGATGCACGCGCGTAGCGCCGCCCACGATGCCGACCGCCATGGGCATTTCCAGGCTGCCCTGCAAGCTGCCGTCCGGTCCTTTTGACCAGGTACTCAGGCTGGTGTAGCGTCCCGAGCGGGCTGCGTAAGCGTGCGCGCCGGCTTCCACCGCGCGCCAGTCGTTGCCCGTGGCGATCACCACCGCGTCCACGCCGTTCATGATGCCCTTGTTGTGAGTGGCCGCGCGGTAAGGGTCGGCCGCGGCAAAGGCCCAAGCCTCGATCACGCGGTCGCGCACTTCTTCGCCGGAAAAGTCTTGGAAGGCCAGTGTTTCCACGGGGATGTTGCAAGCCGCCTTTGCCAGGCGGTGGTCCGCCAGGTTGGACAGGATGCGCAGCAGCACGCGCCCGCCGGTGATGCCTTCCACTTGCGGGGATAGGCGTTCCAGGGCGGTGTTGATGGTGTTGGCGCCCATGGCGTCGCGCACGTCCATGATCAGATGCAAAACAAGGAACGGGCCGATGGGAGAGTCTTCGATCAGGCGAATTTCCAAGTCACGTGCCCCGCCGCCTAGCTTGTGCAGCAGCGGGTCAACCCCATCTGCTTCCTGCAGCAGGGATGGGCGTGCGGCTTCCAGCGCCGCCTTGGCTTTGGATAGGTCAGGTACGTCCAGCACCTGCATCTGGCCGATCATTTCCGGCGCGGATGCGCTGGCCGTAAAGCCGCCTCCGCTGCGCGCCAGCTTGGCCATGAAGGACGCGGCTGCCACTACGGAAGGCTCTTCAATCACCATGGGGACGGGTACTTCGCGCCCGTTGACCAGAAAATGCTGCGCCACACCCAGCGGCAGGCTGTAGGTGCCGATCACGTTCTCGATCATGTGGTCGGCTTGCGCCAGAGATAGGCCGGCAGCGCCGCTGAGCGCATCCAACTGCTCCTGCGCCAGATGCGTTTCATCCGCCAAACGCGCTAGGCGTCCGGCTGGGGACAATTCATAAAATTTGTGTTTCGGTTTTATTTCTTTCATAGGCTTCCAATGAGGTAGATGATAAAGGCCACTGCCTTGCAAAAACTATCAATATCTTAACCGAACTTAATGGGAAGGATATCAGCGTTTTCTCTGTGTGGGAGGAGAATTTTGCTAACCTTGTCATTGCGAGCTCAACAAAGTTGGGCGAAGCAATCTAAGCTGCCTACAAGTATTTACTACTGGCTAGAAAATAAAGCTAAAAAAATAAATAATCCAAAATTTCTGGAAAGTGTGTTTAGCTTTTCTCTTCTACTTTAGAGTTTTTTCCAGATATATGTTTTGAATTTCAATCTCTTTATAGAAGTCGAGAACTGAGATTGCTTCAGCCCGCACCGCGGGCTTCGCAAAGACATATGGCGGAAGTTGGAATGATCCTACTTTTTGTCATCGCGAGCGAAATGAAAACGGCGGTCGCGAAGCATCCCCTCAGGGAAAACAATTTCAGCTCTGTGTTCATCTGTGGTTAACAATACAGAGACTGCTAGCCGAGATCCTCTCCCCAAGGGAGTGCTCGCGATCGCTCCTGACGGAGCTCAGGATGAAATCAGTGGTGATCAACCCTGACCAAAAACCTACGTTTTCTATGTCATCCTGAGGAGCGTTCGCTTTTTGAACGCGACGAAGGATCTCGGATGGATCAACAACAAAGCTGGTCGGTCTGAGTTCATCAGCATCCATCTGTGGTTAAGAAAAGGTTGGGAATACAGGTAGTCGAATGTCCAATACCATCTGTTTGAATCTAGCCAACAGTCATTTTTTGGTCTTATCTGTGTTTATCTGTGGTTAATAAAATCATGGCAACCCATGGAGTAAAATAACTGAGAACCTATCCAATCAATTAAACGGAGCGAACATGAAAGATGAGCGTATTGACAAACTAGCCGACCTGCTGGTCAATTACAGCCTTCAGGTGCAGCCCAAGCAGAAAGTCCTGATCCACGGTGAATGGGGCGCGGAGCCGCTCTTAGGGGCCATCTTCCGCAAGTCCCTGCAGGCGGGCGCCTACCCCTTCGTGGTGCCCTACACCTCCGACTGGATCGAAAGCACCCTGCGTTACGCTTCTCCTGAACAGTACGCTGCCGTATATGAACCCTTCAAAGAGTTCTACCAGACCTACGACGCCCGCGCGCGCATCTTGGGCGAGACCAACACCAAGGAGCTTTCCCAGTTTGACCCCAAGAAAGTGACCGAGTTGTTCGGCATCTATGGCGAGGCCCTCAAAATCGTGCTGGACCGCGAAGCCAAAGGCGAAATGAAATGGGTGGCGGCTTTATTCCCCACCCTGGCTTATGCCCAGGATGCCAACATGAGCCTGAGCGAGTACGAAGATTTCGTGTACGACGCCTGCATGCCCGACAAGGACGACCCGGTCGGCTACTGGAAGAGCGTGGCAAAACGCCAGGACAAAGCCATTGCCTGGTTGAAAGGCAAGAAGAACGTGCACGTGACCGCGCCCGGCACCGACCTGACCCTCAGCATCGAGGGCCGGCCTTTCATCAACTGCTCCTGCCAGGTCAATGTGCCGGATGGCGAGATCTTTACTTCACCGGTGGAAAACAGCGCCAACGGCCATGTCCATTTTACCTACCCGACCATGTACGAGGGCTTCGAGGTTACCAACGTGCGCCTGGAATTCAAGGATGGCAAGTGTGTGAAAGCCACCGCGGACAAGAACGAGGAATACCTCAATTCCAAGCTGGATATCGACGCGGGCGCGCGCTACCTGGGCGAGTTCGCCATCGGTACCAACGAACGCATCAACAAATTCACCGGCCAGATCCTGTTTGATGAAAAGATTGGCGGCAGCTTCCACATGGCTCTGGGGCACGGTTATCCTGAATCTCTGAGCGAGAACACGGAATCCTCCATCCACTGGGATATGATCTGCGATCTGCGCAAAGGCGGCGAGATCACCGTGGACGGCGAATTGTTCTACCAGAATGGCAAATTTGTAGTCGATTTCTAAGGAAACCCTATGAAAGTAAAACTGGCACTGGCACAGATCAATACCAAATTAGGAGTGGTGGAAAGCAATCTGGAAAAACACCTGAATTACATCCAGCGCGCCAAAAATGAGGGCGCCGACCTGGTCATCTTCCCGGAACTCTCCCTGACCGGATACGTGCTGCAAGACCTGGTGCCCACTGTGGCGCACCGCGCCACCTCCGATGACCCGGTCTTCAAGGAACTGCTGGCTGCCAGCCGTGACATCGATATTGTGGTCGGTTTCGCCGAAGAAGATGTGCGCAACCGTTTCTACATTTCCAGCGCCTACCTTTCCCTTGGAAAAGTGGCGCATGTGCATCGCAAAGTGTACCTGCCAACATATGGCTTGTTCGACGAAGGCCGTTTCTTCGCCTGGGGCGACAGCGTGGAGGCTTTCGACACGCGCTTCGGGCGCGCCGGCATCCTGATCTGCGAGGATTTCTGGCACACCTCGTCGCCATACTTGCTGTGGATGGACGGCGCCGACCTGTTCCTTTTCACCTCAGCCTCGCCCGGCCGCGGCCTGACCAGCGCGCCGGAGTTGAGCACGGCCCATTGGGTCGAAAGCATCAACCAGGCCTACGCCAGCATCTTCACTTCCTTCGTAATTCATAGCAACCGCGTGGGCTTCGAGGACGGCCTGCACTTTTGGGGCGGCTCCACCGTGTTCGACCCCAACGGCGAGCTGCTGGCCAAGGCTCCCCTGGACGATGAGGCCCTGACCTATTGTGAAATTGACCTGAACCAGCTGCATCGCACGCGCGCGCGCCTGCCGCTGCTGCGCGACGAACGCACCGCGCTGGTCCAGCGTGAACTGATGCGCATTCTCAAGCGCGACGACAGCCGCTCAGGCAGGTAACGGAGGAAAACATGAACGGTTTAGATATTAACACCGACTTGGCCCGCAGCATTCTGACAGGCTTCATCAAAAGCGAGACCACCCGCTCGGGCTTTCAAAAAGCCGTGATCGGCGTTTCCGGCGGCATTGACTCGGCCATGTCCTGCTTCCTGGCGGCCGAAGCGCTTGGCCCCGAGAACGTGCTGGCCGTGCGCATGCCTTACAAGACCTCATCGCAGGATTCGCTTGACCACGCCCAACTGGTGATCGATGCCACCGGCGTGCAGGCCATTACCATTCCCATCACCGATATGGCCGATGGACTCATCAACCAATTCCCCGACATGGCCAAGCTGCGCATGGGCAACATCATGGCGCGCTGCCGCATGATCGTGCTGTACGACCAATCCTCCGCTTTCGGCGGTCTGGTGATCGGCACCAGCAACAAGACGGAAATTCTGCTGGGTTACTCCACCCAGTTTGGCGACGCCGCATCAGCCTTCAATCCCATCGGCGATCTGTACAAGACCCAACTGCGCCAGCTGGCGCACGCCATGGGCGTGCCACAGGTCATCATCGACAAGGCCCCCACGGCCGACCTGTGGATCGGTCAAACTGATGAGGGCGAGCTGGGTTTCACCTACGCGGAAGTGGACAAACTGCTCTACCTGATGGTGGACGAACGTTACACCCCGGACGAATGTGTGGAAGCCGGTTACGAGCGCAAGTTCGTCGAGACGGTGGTCAAACGCATTCAGCGCTACCATTACAAGCGCGTCATGCCGCCCATCGCCAAGTTGGGCAACCGCACCATCGGCTATGACTTCCTCTATTTGCGCGATTGGGGCACGTAAGCAGCCTGTTTGAAGTTCTCCCTTTATTAGGAGGTCAAAATGAAAAGTAATTGGAACCTGCGCATCATCGGATTGGCGGGTCTATTTCTGCTGTTTTGCGCCTGTATGCCGGGCGTGAGCATCTCCCTGACGGACACACAAACTCCCGTTGTGATCACAGCCACCCCTCAGCCGCCGGCCCTGACCGATACAACCCAGCCCCTTCCACCCGCTACCCAACCAGCCGCCACGCAATCCGCTGGTACGGCAGGCGAGGGCCTTGACCACGTCAATATCTACCTGGTGGCAGTGGGCGACAACGGTGCTTCCGGTGAGATGATCGGCTGCGGCGACAGCTTGGTGCCGGTGCAGGTCTCCATTGAACCCACGCTGGGTGTGCTGCGCGCCGCGTTGACAGAGCTGTTCAAGCTGGAAGGGCAGGCGGATTACGGCCAGTCCGGCTTGTATAACGCCTTGTACCTCTCGCACCTGGAGATTGACGATCTGGCGGTGGTGAACGGCAAGGCCACCATGAAGCTCAGCGGACAGGTTGTTACCGGCGGGGAATGCGATATTCCACGCATCGAAGCGCAGCTGCGCGCCATTGCGCTGCAGTTTTCCACGGTACAGCAGGTGACCATCACCGTCAATGGCGTGCCCCTGGCGGATCTGCTGGATCTGCGCGGTTGAAAATCAGCCGGAAACCTCCGGCTGATGGCTTATTCCAAAAAGAAAAGGTCCTCAACCCGGACGTCCAGGAATTTGGCTAATTTCATGGCCAATTCCAGGGTGGGATTGTATTTGTTATTTTCAATCGCGTTAATGGTCTGCCGGGTGACGTCCACAGCCAGAGCGAGATTTTCCTGCGTTATCCCAATTTTTTTACGACAGGACCGAATATTATTCTTCATCCTTACCCAACTGCCATTTGAAAAAGGATTGCCCAGCCCAATAAACCATTAGCTGGGAAATCAGTAGGATGAACCCCAGGCTGTTAAATGCTCTTCCGATAATCCAATCTATCCATACCCAGGCCAGCAGGAAAATGATTCCAAATAGCCATGCTAACCGCAGAGCTTTGAAGTTGATGCTCAATTCCATTTCATCCATCTTTCTGAAAAGTCTCATTTTTTACCTCCAAGCAATGTCAAAAGTATTTTACATATTGTATGTCAATTATGGTAAATGTCAAGGGTGTTTGACATTTAGGTTGAGTGCTTGCAGGCGTTAAATGGGCGGCGTGCAATTTTGGGCTTGCTTTACCAATAGGCATCAGGAAAAGATTTTGACCTGTTAATATGAAAAAGTCCCCTGATTTTATTGAGGGGACCTTCTTTTATTATAGATTTGCTATTTTTATCCTGGGAGATGTTTCACGACTTCCCCAAGGGAATGCATAACCGCTCAAGGTCTTTTCAATAAGAATTAGATCAGCCCGTAGCGTTTCAAGCCAGCGTCCAGGATCATGTTGACCAGTTCAGTATGGTCGATACCATCCGCTTTGGCTTCGATTACCAGATCGGAAATGTCCGGCGACAGGCCCGGCAGCGGGTTGATCTCCAGGATGTAAGGCTTCCAGTTGTTGGTTACATCCAAACGGAAATCCACGCGCGCCACGTCATAGGCGCCAGTCACGCGGAAGACCGCCGCGGCCAGCCAGTTGAGCTCGTCCACCAGGTCTTCGTCGATGGGTGCCGGGCACAGGTAATCCAGTTCCTCCGCCAGCGCCACCTTGAGGTGGTTGCTGTAAACTGTGTCGGTGGTTTCGTAAGGCCGCAGGTCCACTTCCATGGGCGGCATGAAGTACAACCCGGCCTGTACGCGCGGGGCGTTGGGGTTGAAGGGCATGCGGCGGGCCACCGGGCCTACCAGGTTGCCGACCAATCCTACGGTCACTTCGCGCCCGTCGATGTAAGTTTCCACCAGGGCGGGCTGTTTATATTTTTGAATGATGAAAGCTACCTGTTCACGCAGCTCTTTTTCGGAGTGCACAATCGATTTTGCACTGACACCCATGCTGGTGCCTTCGCGGCTGGGCTTGACGAACAACGGAAAACGCAGGTCGTCATTAAGCGGTTCATCGGCGCGGTCAAATTCCTGAAAAGCCGGAGTGGGCAGCTCGTGCCACCACAGGATGCGTTTGGTCATGGGTTTG
>DHVJ01000046.1 GCA_002412595.1 Anaerolineaceae bacterium UBA5211 | reverse complement strand
GCGTCATCACCCAAATTTTGGAATAAAACCTGCGCTAATTAGCGAATACGGTTGAGAAGGTAAGAATGGCTTCTAAGAAAGACGTAAGACCGGTCATCACATTGGCCTGCACAGAGTGTAAAGAACGAAATTACACTTCTGAAAAGAACCGGCGTAATGATCCAAACCGGTTAGAAATGAATAAATACTGCTCGCGCTGCAGGAAACATACTCTGCACCGAGAAACCAAGTAAGATAAGAGAAACATTATGCGGGTGCGATCAGTAAGTGAAGCACCCGCATAGCTTAAAGGCCAGTAGCTCAATTGGCAGAGCGCCTGTCTCCAAAACAGGAGGTTGTGGGTTCAATTCCTGCCTGGCCTGCCTAGAAATACACGACGCCAATCAGTAGGGCGTCGTTTTAGACATAATACAGGAGAGAAAATGTCTGAAAAAAAGAAAAAAAGCGAAAAAAAGACCAATGGCATCACCCGCTGGTGGCGCGAAACGCTTGGCGAGCTGCGGAAAGTTACCTGGCCTACCACACCGGAGGCTTGGCATCTAACCAAGGTCGTCATTGTGATCATGATCTTGATGAGTGCACTTTTAGGTTTTCTTGATTTTGTATTTACTCACGTAATTGCATTCATCCTCTCTTAGTATCCAGGCGATTTCTGCCTGACCAAAGGATGTAAAGAATGACTAACGAAGAAGAGTTGAACAACTTGGATAATGAAATTCAACAGGAGCCGGAAACGGAAAGTACGCCCGCGCCTGATGAACAAGCCGAGCTGGCGGATTCCTCCGAAGATATCTCTTCCTCGACGGAAGAATCTCCTTCAAACAAACTGCGCAAAACCAGCGATTTAGACGACAGCCGTGCCTGGTATGTAATCCACTGCTATTCCGGCTACGAAAACAAAGTGCGGCACAACCTTGAACAGCGTATTGAGACCATGGGCATGAAAGACATGATCTTTGATGTCGTTATCCCCACCCAGGAAGAAATTGAAGTGAAGGAAGGCAAACGTCGTTCGATTGAACGGCATGTTTTCCCCGGTTATGTGCTGGTCAACCTTATTCTGACCGAGGAATCCTGGTACGTTGTACGCAACACCCCCGGTGTGACCGGTTTTGTCGGCATGGGCAACGACCCCACGCCCCTGCGCCCGGAAGAAGTATCTCAAATCCTAAAGCGCATGGAAGCGGAAGCACCGCACGTCAAGGTCACATTCAAAGCCGGAGAACGCGTGCGCATTATCGACGGCCCATTCAACGATTTCCGCGGCACTGTCTCGGAAATTGATATGGAACGCGCCAAAGTGACCGTTATGGTCAACTTTTTCGGGCGCGAAACACCTGTGGAATTAGATTTCCTGCAGGTGGAGAAATCGTAAACAACCTCCGCAAGGAGGATTGTGGGAGGGTGACCCTTATCACCCGCTAAAACCACTTAAGGAGTTTATAAATGGCAAAAAAAGTTAAAGCAATCGTAAAGTTGAACGTCCCGGCTGGGAAGGCTAATCCGGCACCTCCCATCGGCCCCGCCCTGGCTGGACACGGCATCAACATTATGCAATTCTGCAAGGAATACAACGCCCGCACCCAAAGCAAGATGGGCGAGATCATTCCTGCGGAAATCACCGTCTATATGGATGGTTCCTTCACATTCGTGCTCAAGACCCCGCCCACATCCGAAATGCTCAAAAAAGCAGCCGGTGTGGAAAAAGGTTCCGACGCCCCCAATCGCACCAAAATTGCTACCATCACACGCGCTCAACTGCGCGAAATCGCCGAAGTCAAGATGAAAGATCTGAACGCGATTGATGTTGAAGGCGCTATGCGCCAGATTGAAGGCACCGCCCGTAACATGGGTATCCAGATAGAAAAATAATAACTTCGTGGGAGGGTAGTAATTACCCGCCACTACCACAAAGGAGAAATGATGGCTAAACACGGTAAGAAATATTTAGAAGTAAAATCCAAGGTCGATCCGGATACCCTGTACGATCCCAAACGTGCTTTGGAACTGGTAAAAGAGACTTCCTATTCAAAATTTGACGGAACAGTTGAAATTCATCTGCGCACAGGCCTCGATCCCCGTCAGGCTGACCAGCAGCTGCGCGACGTGGTCGTGCTGCCCAATGGCCTCGGTAAGACTGTCCGCATCCTGGTATTCGCTCAGGGCGACGGTGCAACCGCTGCCAAAGAAGCCGGTGCTGATTACGTAGCCGACGACGACGAGTGGATCAAGAAAATCGAAGGTGGTTTCACTGATTTCGATGTTGCAATTTCCACCCCGGATATGATGGCCAAAGCCGGCCGTTTAGGTAAAGTATTAGGCCCGCGCGGTTTGATGCCGAACCCCAAAGCCGGTACCGTAGTCCCAGCTGACGATCTGCCGCGTGCGATCACCGAAGCTAAAGCCGGCCGCGTTGAATTCCGTTTGGACAAAACCGCAAACATCCATGTGCCGATTGGCAAGGTCAGCTTCGAGTTCGATCAACTTTACGAGAACCTGGCTGCCCTGATGACCGCGATCCGCCGTGCCAAACCGGCCGCAGCCAAAGGTACTTTCATCAAGAAAGTCACCCTCTCGGCCACCATGGGGCCCGGCATCAAAGTCGATCCCAACCAGGCGCTCGCAATGGAGAAAGCCTTATAAGCGTGATATAATCACTACGAAAGTTTCGCCAATGAAGGCCGGTGCCGAAAGGCTTAATATCCAGCTCAGGTGAAGAAACAATAAAAGCTTATCCAAGCTAAATTGATTGTCTTTGCCTGAATTCGTCGGCAAAGACAATTTTTTTTGAAAGGAGGTGAATACCTTTGGCATTCACAAAACAGGAAAAGAAAGAAATTATCGCCAGTTATGAAAAGTGGCTCAAAGACGCCAGTGCTGTCTATGTTATGTCCTATCAAAAAATGCGCATGAAAGACATCAATGTGTTACGCGCCGATGCCCGGGAAGTTGGCGGCGAATTGCATGTAGTCAAGAACACTTTAATGAAAATCGCTCTTGAAAACTGCGGGATGAGCGACGGCGGTTATTTCAGCGATTCTTCCATCGTTGCATTCGCATTTGAAGACGCACCCTCTGTCGCAAAAATAGTCGATAAAGCCGGTTCATCCGATCTATTCGATATCAAAGGCGGTTTCATGGACGGGAAAGTATTGGACGCACAATCCGTCATCGTGTTATCCAAACTGCCGCCTCTGCCACAGATGAGAGCTCAATTATTGGCACTTATCCAGACCCCTGCTACCCAGTTGGTCCGCACAATCTCAGAACCCGCTCGCCAGGTGGCTGCAGTCGTCAAAGCTTATTCAGAAAAAAGCCCGGCGCCTACTGCTGGGTAGCTTAAAAGAAAAATAAATTAATAAATCAGGAGATTTAAAATGGCAGATCTTAATAAATTAGCAGAAGAACTCAGCACGCTGACAGTTTTGGAAGCCGCCGAGTTGGTTAAATCATTGGAAGAAAAATGGGGCGTTTCCGCAGCAGCTCCTGTAGCTATTGCAGCAGCCGGCGCTCCCGCCGCCGCGGCCGAAGCCGTCGAAGAGAAAACTGAATTTGATGTAGTCATCAAAGACGCTGGCCCCAAGAAAATCGATGTCATCAAAGTCATCCGCCAGCTCACCAGCCTCGGCTTGGTGGAAGCCAAGACCATGGCCGAAACCGCCGGTTCCAAGGTTCTCACCCAGGTTGGCAAAGAAGCCGCTAACGATGCCAAGTCAAAGCTGGAAGCAGCCGGCGCCGTTATCGAACTCGCCTAATTTTTCCAACTACGCTTATCAAAAAACCGCTGAAATTTCAGCGGTTTTTTTATTCTCAGTCAATTCCCCACACTTGAATAAGGCCCTGCGCATCCAGGCTGACCAAACTTTTATCATCCGCAGTAAAAGCCAGCCCGATAATCGCCTCACCGCCCGCCTGCCAGCTATGCAAAAGCTTGCCCTTTTCCTGATCCAGCAGGTAAATAGCGCCATCTTCGCTCCCAAGCGCCACCAGGCCGTTTTCCTTACCCAAACCCACAGCACTGGGCAAGCTGATTACGGCAGTATCTAAAGTGGCGCGCCGCAGCACCTTGGCTTCAGCGCCATCCACCCATTCCAGTGAAAGAATGCTTTCATCATTGAGATTCTGGACCACATAAACCATCTCAGCTTCTGTGGAAGCGAAAGCCGGGTTGACGAACCAGGCCCGAGATTGGTAAGCGTCCATCTTGGTAAGTTTTCCGGTTTGTAAATTGAGCAGGAACAGTGCTTTTTCTCGACGGTTAATATAAGCGGCAATCCTGCCGTCCGCTGAAAATCGCAGCGCGTAAATGTCTTCGACCTCGGTTAACTTTTCACGCTCACCGCCCTGATAAATGGCGCAGACCTGCGAACGCCCGTCCTCATCCAGACAATAAAAGGCTGTCTGGTAAACGCTTGAGTAACCCACATATCTAAAATCCCAACCCATTTCATATTCCGCAGGTAATTTCAGGCTGAGATTATTTTCATCCGCGTTCTCGCCTTCACCCCGCAAAGTGATGCTGCCCGCTTGCGCTTGAATTATCATGTGAGTCCCTTCTGCGGTGATAAAAGCATCGCTGCAAGTCACTTCCAAACGCTGCGGGTCCAATGAACAGGTGCCGCAATAATAACAACCGGCATCAGTGCTCAAACTGAGCACTTGGGGCATGAAGATTACTTTATCAGAATCACTTCCCAATCCGGCGAAATTGTAGGAAGAAGTCCACCAATCCGGTACAGCTGCTTCCGCAACGGGAAGGGCCGTAATGGAGGCAAAGTCACCATCATCAGAAGGCAGAATGCCGTCCAAATTGCGCGCAAAGATAGCCGCCTGGGAAAGCTGTTCCCCGCTCTGCCAATCCCAGATGCTCATCTGTGTGGCAATCACTTCTCGATGGTAAGTAAAGGTATCTTCACTGCTATTCAGCAGTGCCACAGTTTCTGCGCCGGAGGAGAGGCGTGCGTCGCAAGGATAGGCCTGGGTGCAGCCGGTCCCGCTCAAACTTGCCTGGACTTGTCCATCCAGACGACTTTTCAATTGAACAGAATCATCGCCCTGAAACACATAGTAATAGTCACCCGTCTGAAATCCACTGAGTACTTCGGGATCGCGCGCCAATTCCTGCCAGCTCCCTAACGACCAGAAGCGGAAAGCCTGATGTTCCTCCCCCGAAAAAGCATTGTAGCGCGAGAGATCAAAAGTCTGCAGCACAGTACCATCGGCGGAAAAGCCCAAACCGCGGAAGGCGTAAAAATCGCCATGCAGCGAATCCTGCGCGCCGTCCCATTCATACAGAACCTGGTTCTGTAGGGTAGCTACCACGCGGAAATAAGCCTGCGCTGAGGTGCTGCTGGTTGCCACGCCGCTGACCGCCAGCAGGCCGGCATCAGGCGACAAAGCCAATTGCGGGATTTCCGCACCGCAAGTGTCATTGTCAGTATTAGTTAGATCGCTATAGGGATTTTCGTAAATGATACCGCCGCCAACCTGCCAAACCTGAATGGCATCCCTGGCTGCCACAGCTATAAAAGATCCGTCCTGATTGAAACTGAAATAGCGGTCCCAGCCATAAGGACAGTCCGGCAAATCCACCGTGATATGCGCCAGCAATTTACCGCTGGCCATCTCCAGTATGTCAATGCCCTGCAAATCAGCGCGCGCGCCAATGCGTCCGTCAGGAGAAATCAAATCGTAAGGAGGAAAGTCCGGCTGCAGAACAGCCAGCTCATCAATTAAATCCGCGTTTTTTGCAGTGATGCTTTGCAGGCCAGCCGGTAAGGTTGCTTCAGTTAGCATTTCCGCGCTTTGCGGGGCAGCCGAGGGAGAAGCAGTCGCAGCGGGTTCGGCGGCTGCCCCCGCCGCTGCGTCAACCGCAGCAG
This sequence comes from Anaerolineaceae bacterium UBA5211, assembly GCA_002412595.1. GTDB lineage: Bacteria > Chloroflexota > Anaerolineae > Anaerolineales > Anaerolineaceae > Pelolinea. The sequence continues at coordinate 13,730 of DHVJ01000046.1, read as the reverse complement.
CCTGCACAGCCGTTCCGGCGCAAGCGTCCAGAGCCAAACCAGCCGCAAGGAAAGTCAAAAACAATATAAATATCGGTGTTTTTCGCATGGTTTTTCCAGTTATCGGGCTGATTATAACCAATCCCGGCTGTTTAAGCCCTCAAGCTGTGGATATTTGTAGAATCCTGCAGTGATATGTGGCACTTACAATCCCTGATTCCCCTATAGTACAATACAGGTGATTTCATACCAAATATGTCCAATTATTTTCACTAAAGGAGTTTTGAATGCCCCTTAGAGGAACGATTGTAGTAGATGAAAATCTTTGCAAGGCTTGTGAACTGTGTATAGAAGCTTGCCCGCAGCACGTCATTGGCCTGAATGCGGAAATCATCACCCCGCGAGGGTTTCACCCTGCCCATCTCATCCAAGACGAATGCACCGGCTGCGGCATCTGCGCCCTGGTTTGTCCAGAAGCAGCCATCACAGTCTATCGCGAAAAACGCGGAGCACAAGGTTAGGAGACCCCATGGCAAAAGAATTATGGAAAGGGAATGAAGCTTTCGCCGAGGCAGCCATTCGGGCCGGCCTGCAGGCTTATTTTGGATATCCCATCACCCCCCAGACAGAAGCGCTGGAATATATGTCCAGCCGCATGCCCGAGCTCGGCCGCGTGTTTTTGCAGGCCGAAAGCGAGCTAGGCGCCATTAATATGGTTTACGGTGCTGCCTGCACGGGTGTACGCACCATGACTTCAACTTCCAGCCCCGGTACCAGCCTGATGATGGAAGGCTTATCCTACATCGCTGCCACGGAATTACCCATGGTGCTGGTGGATGTGGTACGCGGCGGCCCCGGATTGGGAACGATTTCCCCTTCACAGGGAGATTACAACCAGATGGTGCACGGCGGCGGGCATGGTGATTATTACCCCATCGTTATGGCGCCGGCCGGTGTTCAGGAAACCGTGGACATTGTTTACGGCATGTTCGATCTGGCAGAAAAATACCGCAGCATCGGCGTAGTCATGTTAGACGGCAGCATCGGGCAGATGATTGAACCGGCAGAAATGCCGCCCATGCTGGAAGTCCGCAAAGACATCCCGGAATGGGCTGTCCGCGGCGGCAGCGGCAAAGACAAGCGCATCCTGACCTCCATCAACCTTGACCCTGCAGAAATGGAAAAAATGAATTTGCGCTTGTTAAAACGCTGGAAGGAAGTTGAGAAAAACGAAGTTCGTTTCGCTGAATACTACATGGACGACGCCAAAATCGCCATCATTGGCAACGGTACTGCCGGCCGCATCGCATTGTCGGCCGTGCGGGCCGCCCGCGCCGCGGGCATCCCAGTGGGGTTGCTGCGTCCCATCAGCTTGAGCCCCTTCCCGGTCAAAGCCGTGCAGGAAGTTGCCGCACAAGTGGACAACATTCTGGTAGTGGAAATGAATGCCGGTATGATGCTGGAAGATGTCCTCAAAGTAGTTCAGGGCAAAACCAGCGTGGAATTCTACGGCCGCATCGGCGGTGTGATGCCCTATCCGGAAGAAATCCTGGCCGAGATCCAGCGCATCGCCGCCAACCCCAGCCCGATCAACGGGCATCCGCGCGATTTATGGATAGAACGAATTGAACCTGTTATCAACCGATAGAGGAGTAAGAATGGTTGCTTTGGATATAAAAGACATGGAAGTTGTTTACCAGCATCCTGATTCCCTGGCAAACGTCAGTACCCATTACTGCCCGGGTTGCACCCACGGCATCGCCCACCGTCTGGTGGCGGAAGTGATCGATGAAATGGGGTTGGCTGAGCACACCATCGGTGTGGCTTCGGTAGGATGCTCCGCTTTTTCTTACAATTATTTTGATTTTGACTTTGTCCAGGCCCCGCACGGGCGTGCGCCCGCCATGGCTACCGGCGTGAAACGTTGCAAACCCGACCGGATTGTATTTACCTATCAAGGTGACGGAGATATGATCTCCATCGGCGCCGGAGAGATCATCGCAGCGGCCGGACGGGGTGAGAATATCACAGTCATTTTCATGAACAACGCCAATTACGGCATGACCGGCGGCCAGATGGCCCCCACCACCCTGCCAGGCATGAAAACCACTTCTTCCCCCAACGGGCGCGATGTGGAACAGACCGGTTATCCCATCCTGGCCAGCGAACTTTTGGCCACACAGGAAGGTGCCAGTTTCATCGCACGCCGCAGCCTGCACGACCCCAAGAACATCCGCATGGCCAAAAAAGCTATCCGCATGGCCTTTGAAACCCAGGTGCGCGGGTTGGGCTTCTCCATGGTTGAGCTGCTCTCGACCTGCCCGACCAACTGGCATATGACACCCGCCAACGCCGCAAAGTGGATGGAAGAGAAGATGATTCCCTACTTTCCCATCGGGGACTACAAAGTGCATCCAGCACTGAGTGAATTAAAGGTTTAGGAGGAATTCATGCAGAATGAAACATTAATTGCCGGATTCGGCGGTCAGGGTGTCCTATTCACAGGTAAGGTAATGGCCCACGCGGCCATGGCTGAGAATTTGCAGGTAACCTGGTTCCCCTCCTATGGACCTGAAATGCGCGGGGGCACAGCCAACTGCACCGTGGTCATTTCCGATCAGGAGATCGGCTCCCCGCAGGTGCGCCAGCCGCGCGCTGTAATTGCTATGAACCTGCCATCGTTGGACAAATACGAGAACCAGGTCGCTCCAGGCGGATATCTGGTGATCAATACCTCCATGGTCAACCGTAAAGCCAAACGCGAAGATATCCATGTATTGGAAGTCCCCGGCACCGAACTGGCTGAAGAACTGGGCGACAAGCGCCTGGCAAACAGCATTTTGTTGGGGGCACTGCTGGCAGAATCTAAATTTCTCAAACCGGAAAGCATTGAAAAAGCATTGGAAGAAAGCCTGCACGGTAAAAAGCATGATATGGTGGACATTAACAAAAAGGCTATGAAAAAAGGGGCTGATTACATCAAAAGTAAATAATCCATTAGAACCATCCCGGCAGCTTGCCGCTGCTTGCCATGGAATTTAATATATGGTAATATACGTGAACATTTAGCCAACACTATATCAAGGTGTTAATTTAATCGCTCCTTGCGGAGTGGTTTTTTTAACCGCAGTCCCGTTTTTTAACGGGCTGCATTTTAATTTACAATGTTCTTCAATAAACACGAAAGAGGTAGGGAAAATGGCAAACACCTTCCTGACACAAGAGGGATTCGACAAACTTCAAGACGAGCTCAATCGCCTGCGCAAAGATAAACGGCAAGAAGTAGCTGAGCGTCTGCGTGAAGCTGCTGATGGTGAAGATCTCATCGAAAACGCTGAATATGAGGCTGCTAAGAACGAGCAGGCTTTTGTCGAAGGTCGTATTAAGGACTTGGAACTTCTGCTTGCCAGCGCCAAAATCATAGAAGATAAGGGTAAAAGCGATTGCGTCCAAGTCGGCTCAACCGTCACTATCCAGGAAATTGGCACGGACGAAAAAGACAGCTTCACGATTGTGGGCGCAGCGGAAGCTCAACCCAGCGAAGGACGTATTTCCAATGAATCCCCCCTGGGTCGTGCTCTGTTAAACCATGAAAAGGGCGACGAAGTTAATGTAAAAGCCCCGGATGGCGATTATCAAGTTAAAATAATCAAAGTTTCTTAACATCTTTTGCTGTCCCATCACCCCGCCCGGGCGAGATGGGCGGGGTGTTTTTATTTCTTTTTTAGGAAAAGTCAATGGAATTGAACGAATTAGAAAAAATACGAGTAGAAAAAATCAACGCCATGCGCGCAGCCGGGATTGAACCTTATCCTACGCGCAGCGAAGTCAACACAACTATCCAACAGGCTATTGAAGCCTTTAGCCAATTTGAAAACAGCCATCCGGACGAAAGCTTATCCGATCATTTTATCTTGGGCGGACGCATCCGCTCTATCCGCACCATGGGCAAGCTAGCTTTCGCGCATATTGAAGATGGTAGCGGCCGTATTCAACTGATGCTGCGCTTAAACGAATTGGGTCAGGATAATCTGGATCAATTCAAGAATTGGTTCGATATTGGCGATTTCATCCAGGCTGAAGGCAGCCTGACGCGTTCCCGCACTGGCGAGGTTACCCTGCTGGTTTCCGCCTTCAAGATGCTGGCCAAGGCTATCAGCCCGCTGCCGGCTGCCAAAGACGAAGAAGTGGACGGCCAGATCATCCGGCACGCCACATTCAGTGACCCGGAAACCCGTTTCCGCCAGCGCTACGCAGACCTGGCCATCAATGAAGATGTGCGCGAAATCTTTCGCAAACGGACCGCTGTGGTGCGTTCGCTGCAGCGCTTTATGGACAGTCACGGCTTTCTGGAAGTAGAAACTCCCATTTTGCAGCCCATCTACGGCGGCGCGGCCGCGCAGCCCTTCACCACACACCACAACCAGTTGAAACAAGAGCTGTTTCTGCGCATCTCCTTTGAGCTGTACCTGAAACGGCTGCTGGTGGGCGGTTTAGACCGTGTGTATGAAATCGGGCGGGACTTCCGCAACGAAGGCGTTTCCTTCAAACACAATCCCGAATTTACCCAGCTGGAATTCTACTGGGCATACGCCGATTATCTCAAAGTTATGGAACTCACCGAGCAAATGGTTTCCACCGCCGCACAGGATGTGCTGCACACCCAGAAGGTGCAATTCAAAGGCCAGGAAATCGACCTGACGCCGCCCTGGAAGCGCGTAGAGCTGCGCCAGGGCATTCTGGATGCTTGCGGCATCGACATCGACCAGCACCCTGAAGCCGACACGCTCTTCAAGGCCATGGCGGAAAAAGGCTTGACACCCAACCCGGAAGCCACGCGCGGCAAGCTGATTGACGCGTTGATCGGCGATTTCCTGGAGCCCAACTTCATCCAACCCACTTTCCTGTATGACTACCCGCGCGACATTTCGCCGCTGGCGAAGAAAAAGCCGGAGAACCCGGCCGTGGTCGAGCGCTTTGAGGGTTTCATCGGCGGCATGGAGCTGTGCAACTCCTTCACCGAATTGAACGACCCGCTGGACCAGGAAAAACGCTTCCAGGAGATGGGGCGTGCTTACAGTGACAATGACGATGAACAACATCCCATGGATGAAGATTACCTGCAGGCCATGTCCTACGGCATGCCGCCCAACGGCGGGTTCGGCATGGGCATCGACCGCCTGGTAATGCTGCTGACTAATAAAACCTCCATCCGTGAGGTGATCCTGTTCCCGCACCTGCGCGAGCGGGAAGAAGAATAGACATTTAAACGCGATAAAAAACGCAGCCTTTGACATAGCTCAGTCTGCGTTTTATTATTTAAACTCACGGTTCTTTTTAGGGTATCTGTGTGTGTAAATGCGCGCGGATGAACAGCAACAGGAGTGGAATAGTAATTTTTCGATGGGGATTTTTAAGAATATTAGAGAAGCTTACGATTCAATTCTAACGTTGGTTTCACCTACAATACCGCGTACCTCCCGCAGCAGACTGTCGTTGATACAGGTATTGTCATTGGGAAAGTCCAGGCGCACTGTTTGGCCATTTTCCTGGCAAAGAAATGCAAAATGGTCGCTGCCTGGTGTGGAAGTGAGGAAACCGTAAATCTGCTTGAGGCGGCGGTTATCGCGATCGCGCGATCCACAGGTCACGAGCTGCAGCAGGAGCACTTTTTGCTCCCGATTTGATGCAGTATTCTCCGGCACATTTTCTACATCCGGTGCAGGCGCCTCAGCTGGTTTTACCTGTTCGGGGTCGGGTTCATTTTCTGTTGCGTAGGACACCACCGGCGCCATAGCTGCCGTAATACCTGCCAGGGGAGCTGTCGGTGCTGTCGGTGCTTTCAGGGCAACTTCCGTGCTGCGGCCGGCCGCGAATTGCTGTGGGGGTGCTGCGCGATCCTGCGGACCTGCGGAAAAGGCGGTACCTTCATCGGCAATACCGAATCCGCCAAAAAAGTCGTCATCCGCATCAGCAGGCGTTGTATAAAAATCATCTTCTTCCTGTACCTGAACAGGTGCAGGGTCTTCGAGGTCATTCCCCTGATCCGGCGGTATTACCTCTATATAATCGACCAGTACCTTGGGATCTATCTTCTCTGTGTCTGCCTTGCCCTTGACCAGCAAAACACCATCTCCCCGGATAATTTCGTTGTGCTTTGACCATGTACGCGGGAAGACCACCAATTCTATGCTGCCCTGCAGATCTTCCAAAGTGGCAAAAGCCATCTCCGCACCTTTTTTGGTGATAATGGTGCGATATTGCGCAATCTTGCCAGCTACAACCACTTCACTGCCGTGCTTGGCCTCTTTCAGCTGCGCGCTGAAGTGCGTGACGCGTTTACGGATATAAGTCATATATGGAGAGAGCGGATGATCGGACAGATAAATGCCCAGCAATTCATGCTCCCATTCCATTTTTTCGCGGCGGTCCAGCGTGGCTACATGCGGCAGGTGGATCTCTTCGTCCAGCCCTTCTACAAAGCCAAAGATAGTCATCTGCCCGGCTTCGCGTGCTTTGAAATGGCTCTCGCTAACCGCCATGATCGTTTCCAGGCCGTTCAGCAGCGCATGCCGGTCGGCAAATGTATCCAACGCTCCCACGCGCACCATCGATTCCAGTGCACGGCGGCCGACTTTGCGCAAATCCACCCGGCGGGCAAAGTCATTGATATCCTTGAATATGCCACCTTCCGTGCGAGCAGCCGTGATCAAGTCCACCGGATTCTGTCCAACATTTTTCACAGCGCCCAAGCCGAAACGAATAACGGATCCCCCGTCTTCAGTATCTTCAATTTCAAAATCCCAGCCGCTGTAATTAACATCCGGCGGCAGCACATCGATGCCCATGGCGCGGCAGTCCACCACATACAGGGCTACCTTATCGGATTCGTTTTTAGACTGTGATAACAGCGCGGTCATATACTCAATGGCATAGTGCGCTTTCAGGAAAGCGGTCTGTACAGCCACAACACCATAATCGGCGGCATGGCTTTTGTTGAAGCCATAATGGGCAAAACCTTCCCAATCTTTGAAAATTTCTTCCGCTGTCTGTTTTGCGATACCCCTTTCAACAGCGCCTTTTACGAATTTTTCGTGATGTTTCTTTAGCTCTTTTTCTTTCTTTTTCGAGATGACCTTGCGCAGCATGTCCGCTTCTGCGGCTGTGTAACCCGCCAGCTTCATAGCAGCCTGCATAACCTGCTCCTGGTAGATGGCAAAGCCGTAAGTCTCGCCCATAATGGGTTCCAGCAGGGGATGGCGGTAAGTGATCTCTTCCTCGCCGTGCATACGTTTGATATAGGACGGGATGGTATCCATCGGGCCGGGGCGGTAAAGCGCCACCATAGCGATAATATTATCCAGCTTGGTGGGTTTCATTTCCACCAGGAAACGGGTCATGCCCACGCCTTCCAGTTGGAACACGCCGGCTGTGAGGCCTTTACCCAGGAATGCATAGGTTTCCGCATCGTCCTCGGGAATATTATCCAGGGTATAGCGCACATTATGGCGTTTGAAAATTAAATCGCTGGCCTTCTGCATGACGGTCAGAGTTGAAAGCCCCAGGAAGTCAACCTTGAGCATACCCAGATGGTCCAAAATGGTCATTTCATATTGGGTAACCGATTTAATGGGCACATCTTCCGAGTTGCTAGTGGGGCGATGCAGCGGGACATATTCCACGATGGGTTTATCAGAAATGATGACGCCGGCCGCGTGCGTGCCCACGTTGCGGGCCACGCCTTCCATTCCAGCCGCGGCATCGATCAGATCTTTCAGATAAGACTGGCTGTTATACAACTCTTTCAGCGAGGGCACTTGCTCCAATGCATCGGTGATAGAAGTCGGACGGCTGGGGATATTGGGGATCATCTTGGCAATCTGATCCACCTCGTTCAGAGGAATATCCATGACACGGCCGACATCCCGGATAGCATTGCGCGCGCCCATAGTGCCAAAAGTGATAATCTGCGCGACATGGTCGTGGCCGTATTTATCGGCGCAGTATTCCATGATCTCAGTGCGCTTGTCGTCCTGGAAATCCATATCCACATCCGGCATATTGACGCGATCCGGGTTGAGGAAACGTTCGAAGATCAGCCCATGCCGCAGCGGCTCCACCGAAGTGATGCCCAGTGAATAGGCCACAATCGAACCCGCCGCCGAACCACGCGCCTCGTACCAAATGTTGTGATCGCGCGCATAGCGGCTGAGGTCCCACACGATCAAGAAGTAAGCGTCGAAGCCCATCTTGTGAATCACGCCCAATTCATATTCCAAACGCTCAATAACTTCCTTGTCATCCGCTCGTTCGTGGTAACGCTCTTTCAGGCCCTCATCGCACAATTTGCGCAAATAGGTTTGCGCGGTAAAACCATCCGGCACTTCAAACAGCGGCAGGTGGTATCCGTTGGGGTCCAGGTTAACATTACAGCGCTCGGCAATCTCCAGCGTGTTGCTAATCGATTCCGGCACATCGCTGAACAGGGTGCTCATCTCTTCCGGTGAGCGGAAGTAATAGCTGTCGCCCTGCATGTGCATGCGATGCGGGTCAGAAAGCAGCGCGCCGGTTTGAATAGCCAGCAAAATATCCTGATAGCGGGCATCCGAGCGGTCCACGTAATGCACATCGTTAGTAGCCACATAGCGGGCATTGTAGCGTGCGCCCATCTTGAGCAGTTCCTGGTTGACTTGTTCCAGTTCCGGCATGTCGTGACGCTGCAGTTCCAGGAAGAAGCGGTCGCGCCCGAAAACGTTAAAATACCAGTCCATTAGGGGCTGCGCAGTTTCCACGCCGCGCTCCATGATGGTGTTGGGAACCTCGCCCTTTAGGCAGGCTGAAGTAGCTATCAACCCTTCGGAATGCGCAGCCAGAAATTCTTTATCGATGCGGGGATGGTAGTAAAAGCCCTCCAATTGCGCCGCACTGGCGATTTTCAACAGGTTATGATAACCGGTATCGTTTTCCGCCAGCAACAGCAAATGGAAAGCACGTTTGTCGTATTGGGAATCTTTGTCCGTCATGCGCCGGGGAGCCAGATAACCCTCCAGCCCTATGATGGGTTTGATGCCGGCAGCCTTGGCCGTGTTGTAAAACTCAATCACGCCGTACATGGTGCCGTGGTCGGAAATCGTCACAGCCGGCATGCCGTAATCCTTTGCGCGCGTCACCAATTTCTTGATGTTGCTGAAACCATCAAGCAGGGAGTAATGTGTGTGGACGTGAAGGTGAACGAAAGACAAGGGACAAGCACTCCTGACTGAATAAAACCGACTTATATGATGAACAAAGTCATTATAGCATGCCGGTCCCTTGAGAGTTCCGGCATGCTCTTAAAATTAATATTTTTTTAAGGATAAGAAATTATTTTCAGGCGCGTTTGCCCAGCGTGGCCAGGTAAATTGCGAACTGATTTTCTCCATCCAGGTCCAACAGATGGTTAACCTGGTCATCATCATAAGCGCCAATGGCACACACACCGCAGTCAATAGCTCCCGCCAGCAGATAAAGATTCTGGCAGACATGCGCAGCGTCCAGGTACAGGTAACGGTAGCCGCGCTGGCAGTAGCGCCAGATTGTGCGCTGCACATCCGCCACCCACATAAAGGTCACAGCCGAGTTGCCGACGTGTGGTTGCTTGAGGCAAGCTTCAGTCATCAGCGGGTTGAAGTCGGCGGGCGCAGACAAATGCGCCAGTTTGTGTTCTACCGCCATGTAACGGTACAAACCCGGCTGCAACCCCTCCACACGGTTGACCATCAAAAAGGTATCCAGCGGGTGGCGCGAACCGGCAGAAGGCACTGTACGCCTGGTGATGGGCTTGGCAGAGATGGATTTGATACCCTGCGTGCCCCACAACAGGAAAGCCAATTCCTGCAAGCTAAGGGCGGTATCCGCGTACTTGCGCAAGCTTTCCCGTTCTTCCACCAAAGTAATCAAATCTAAGGCGGGCAGCTCAATAGCTTTTCCATCCGGCAGCGGCAGGATCTCAGCATCCGGCGGTAAGGGCAGTTCAAGCGGCGGCAGGGGCACACCCAGCGATTGCGGTGAGGGTTCCAGGTTAGCATACTTGGTCATACGGACAAATTCTTTTCCGATGTTATTTTCCATTTTCAAACTCCTCTTCTGAAATCTTTTTAACCATTTTGACATAGCCGGGCGAACCCGTCAAAGGGATCTGGTGCGGGTGCGAGTAAGTTTTCACGGTTGTGAAACCGAAACGTTCATACAGGGCGATCGCGCCGTGATTTTCTGTTTCAGCAAGCAGGGAAACTTTCGATAAGCTTTTTTGCGTAGCCAAAGTTTCTGCATAGTTCAACAAGGCACGTCCAACACCTTTGCGGCGAAAAGGCGCACACACGGCCAAATGTGCCACGTAAAATTCATCCCGCTCGACTTCTTCTTCGTCTTTGAGTATCCTTTCACGGCGAAAGAACTCGAGCATCTCACCCGGAGAATAAACACGCGGCATTTGCAGAAAAGTTTTTCGATTCAAGCGAGAAAACACTTTTCCCGGAAATGCCAGCAGCATACCGGCTAAATTCTCTTCAATATAAGCCATATGGGAAAATGCGTAACTGAAACGATTGCCGGGCAGGCTGTAATAAGCGCCGAGCGCCTGGTTGCCGCGCTGCGCTGAACCGAGTCCGGTTTGGTAAATTCCAAAACCGTACAGCGTCTCCATCAACAGTGCGCCGGCAGCACCCGCTTCATGCGGGCGGGCCGGGAGGATAGTCACTTCTTCCAAGATAAACTACCCTCTTCTTTTGAACATACGCTTCAGGCTGGCCAGTTCTTCTGAGCGGAAGACCAACATCATCAGCAGATATACCGCCACACCCGCAACTACAAACACCGCCAGGCGGACGACCGGCTGTTGAACAGGGAAATGGTTTGTTAGAGAATTTATCAGGATACCCATCACCAAACCGGCACCCAGGAATTTAATCATAGATAGAGCCAACTTCCGGCCGTCTATGCCGCCCAAGCGGCGATTCATCAGGTAAAGCAGCAGACCGCTCTCCAACAAGGTAGCGGTAGTATTCGCCAAAGCCAGACCGCCGTGCGGCATCCAACCCAATTGATTAAACAGGGCCACAAAGACAAAACTCAGCACCAGATTCAAGCTCATGGCGCCCACACCCACCACCACCGGAGTCTTGGTATCATGCAGCGCATAGAAGGCGCGGCTGATAATTTCAACCACACAGTGTCCTACCAGACCGAAGCTGTACCACAGCAGTGCCCAGGCTACCAGGTCGGTAGAATGCGCATCAAATTCCTGCCCTTCATACAACAGTGAAACAATTGGTCTCCGCAACAGGATCAGGCCAATGCTGGCCGGAACCGCCAGCATGAGCACCACCCGCAGCGAAGCGGAAAGAGAGGAACGCATTTCATCCAAACGGTTCTTAGCCACCTGCAGCGAGAAAGTGGGCAGGGAAGCAATGGCCACCGATTGCGCGATAGCAGCCTCCGGCATCAGCATGAGCGGGAAAGCCAGGGAGATAGCTGTTATGCTGCCCCCCGGCTGAAAAGAAGCCAGATAAGTGTTCATCAGGAAATTCAATTGCACGACTGCCACGCCCAGCATACGCGGTCCCATCAGGCGTGCCACCTCACGCACTTCCGGAACGTGCAGCCCTAATGTCGGCATATATTTGCGCTGCGGCAGTTTGAGCAGACGGGGTAACTGTACAAGCAGGTGAAAAACGGAGCCAATCACCACACCCCAGGCTAGGCCATCCACACCCATGATCGGAGAAAGGAGATAAATACCCAGTATCCAACCAACTTGATACATGGCTGGCGCCAAAGCTGGCAGCAGGAAATGCTGGTGCGCATTGAGAATGCCCATCACCAGACCGCTGATCCCAAAAATTACAGATGAAAGCACCTGAATGCGCAGCAGCCGGGCTGTCAGGATTTCCTGTTCAATTGAAAAACCGGGCGCCAGCAGGTAATGAACCACCTGGCGTGAAAACAGCATCGTCAGCAAACTGACGACGACCAGCACCAATGAAACCAGGTTGATAATTGAGGAGGCTAATTTCCAGGCTTCCGTACGGTCATCGCGCGTCAGCAAGCTGGTGAAAACCGGGATAAAAGCCGAGCCCAGCGCACCACCAGCCACCAGGTTAAACAGGATCTCTGAAAAACGGTTAGCCGCAAAGAAACTGTTGCTTTCAATGCCGGTGCCAAAAGCACGGGCGGTGAGTGTCTTGGCCAGCAGTCCAACCAGATTGCTGATAATAAAAGCCACCATGACAGTGCCTGCTGCGCGGGCGATTTGTGTGTTTGCTCTTTGTGAAGAATCGGTATCCGTTGCCATGCCTGCCATTATACTTGTCAATACCCACAAGCTCTATCAAATTTCTTATGTCAAAGGCGGGGGAGTTTGTTTATAATCAAAAATATATGGGAGTAAATTATGAAATCAAAAGAAGAAAAAAATAACGCCAATACAACCCCGCAGGCTAACACGCCGAACGGGAGCGAAACGCAAATTCCAAAAACAGAAGCCCCCAAGGCGCAAGCACCCCAAGCCGCCCCTAAGCCCAAGAAGAAATCCGGATTTCAAGCTATGCTGAAACAAATTGGTTTGGCGCTGCTCTTTTTGGTCATTGGCATGTTAGTCATTCTGTTGACACTCTACCTGCCTGCCTCAAGAGAATTGAAAAGTGCGCAAACCGAACTGGACCGGCTGGTGCCGATAGAAACCCAGTATGTGGAATTACAACAATCCAACGCAAATACGGTACAACAGGCCTTGGTTTACAAACTGATGAGCGAGGCCGTTCAGTTGAAAAGCGCCCTGGATGAAGGCGAAAGCAACAAAACGAGCCAATACCTGACTTATATAGAAGAAGATTTAAGCCAGTTGGACCTGAGTGTATTTCCTGACCTGCCCACCAGCTTGACAGCCCAATTTGACAAAATTAAGACCAGTATCAGCACTTCACCGACCAGCGCTGGCAGTGAAGTGGACAAGTTCTACAATTCACTCTTGACGCTCTCCGACAATCTCCAATAACTCGCAACCAAAAAATGCCCCTTCTCAGGGGCATTTAATCATTCCAGAATCTTCTCACTTTTTCGGTATTAATCCGGCCGTCTGGTCAGCACTACCGGCAAGACCAATTCGCTGCCATCGCGCAGCACAGTCACCTGCATGGTATCCCCGGGACTTTTATGGGTAACTAAATAGCTGAGCAAATCGCTGAACATTCGCACCGGCTGGTCATCCACCGCGGTGATCAGATCCCCGCCCTTGGGCAGTTCAATATAGGTACTCTCATCCGTAGCACCAATCAGCCCACCCTGTGCGGCCGGGCCATCCGCCACCACACTGATAACATAGGCACCCTGCACATCCGCCGGCAAACCCAGGAATTCACGCTCGTTGAGCGTCAATTCCTCACGGCTGACAATGCCCAGATAAGGATACTCATATTGGCCATTTTCAATTAGATAAGGTGTGACGCGCTTGACCACATCGACCGGCACAGCAAAACCGATGCCCGAATTGGAAAGTGTCGAAACGCCGTCCTCACCGTTGGTACGGATAGCGCGATTAATGCCGATAACCTCGCCATCCAGATTCAGCAGCGGGCCGCCGGAGTTGCCGGGGTTGATGGAGGCATCGGTCTGGATGAAGTTATCAAAGGGGCCGGAACGGATATTGCGGCCCTTGGCACTGACAATGCCTGCCGTGACGGTGTGGTCCAGACCGAAGGGGTTGCCGATGGCCA
>DHVJ01000049.1 GCA_002412595.1 Anaerolineaceae bacterium UBA5211 | reverse complement strand
TGAAAAAGCCATCAACGAAGTTAAAATGTTCGCCCAAGCAGGCGGCAAGACCATTGTCGATATGAACCCCGCCAGTGCCGGCCGCGATATCCGTAAATTATTGGAGATTGCAAAAGCTGTACCGGAAGTCCATCTCGTGGTCACAACCGGTTTCCATGAAGGCCGCATTTACGACAATGTCATTCATTGGACAGCAACATACACGGTTAACCAAATTGCTGACCTCATCATTGCAGACGTCGAAGAAGGTATTGATATCTTCGATTACTGCGGCCCAGTGATCGAACGTTCCTCAGCCAAAGCCGGCTGTATCAAGATTGGAACAGCCTACGGGTTGGTCACGCCGGTTGAGGAGCGGATCATCCAAGCAGTCGCAATCGCACAAAAAGAAACCGGTGTGTGTGTCAACACCCACACTTCCGGCGGAACCATGGCTTATGAGCAGGCAGAACGCCTGATCCGTTACGGCGTGAAACCCGAAAGAATCGTCCTGGGCCACGTCCAACGCAATCCGGATGTTTGGTATCACAAGAAAATTGCTGCCATGGGCGTCAATTTCATGTATGACGGCTCCTACCGCATTAAATACCTGCCGGACAGCAGCCGCGCCATGCTGATCAAAGAAATGATCAAAGCCGGTTACCAGAAGCACATCTGCCTGGGCACCGATGCCGGCCGTCGCACCTATCATAAATCATGGGGCGGTGGTGTCGGCATTGATTATGACGAGACGATTTTCATGCCCCGCTTACGTGAAGAAGGGGTTCCGGAAGACGCCATTAACGATATTTACGTCAACAATCCGGCCAGATTCTTCTCGATTGATAAATAAGAATCACAATTAGTCTATTAACGGTATTAAAAAGGAGAACTGCCATGTCCTGGTTTTCAGAGGTGTTTCAAAAAGAAAAGATCATCGTCGCTTCTATGTACCTGCCTTCTCTTCCCGGAAGCCCTGATTACCAACATGGCAGCTCTTTAGCTGAAATCATCGATTACACCCGCGCTGAATTGACCGCGCTGCAGGAAGGCGGCATGGACGGTGTTTGCATCGGCAACCAGCAGGATTGGCCTTACGCCATTGGCGTTGGCCCCGAAACGCCGGCATTAATCGCGCGGATCATTTCCGAAGCCAGCGCAGGTTTATCCATCCCGATCGGTATCTCGGTTTTCTGGGACGATTTAGCCGCGCTTGCCATTGCTAAAGCCGTCGGCGCTAAATTTGTGCGCGGTGTTTTCCGCGGTGCTTATACCGGCGAGATGGGTTTGATGACGCTCAACTCGGCCGATAGCCTGCGCTACCGGCAGCTCATCGATGCGGAGGACATCAAGCTCATGTTCATGCTGCGCCCGATCCTGGGGAAATCTCTGAATGACCAGAGCCTTATTGCGGAAGTAAAGAATTGCGTTTGGGCCTCAAAACCGGATGCTTTTGCACTATGCGGCCCCATTCCCGGCGAATCCCCCACGTTGGAGGAGTTGAAAACAATCGCTCAATACAGCAAAGGCCGACCAGTGGTGATGAATAACGGTGCCACACCTGAAAATATCGGACAGGTGCTGGAAGCCTGCAATGGCGCCGTGATAGCCACCCATCTGCGTAAGGACCACAAAGCCGGTAATCCCTTCGACCGTGACAAGGTCAGGGAATTCATGGATATCGTAGAAAAACACCGCTAAAATCGTACTTTCATAAGCTTTCCCAGCCATGAAATCACTCCCATTTCCACCCATCGGGTTGTATGAAAAAGCCCTGCCGGCAGATTTTCCGCTGGAAGATAAGATCAAGCAGGCCAAATCGGCAGGTTTTGATTTCATGGAGCTTTCCATCGATGAAAGTCCGGAATTCCTTTCCAGACTGGATTGCCCCACAAGCGAACGGAGTAAAATCCGCCGCTTCACGCAGCAAAACGACCTCCCCTTATTTAGTTTATGCCTAAGTGCTCAGCGCCGTTTCCCGTTGGGCAGCGCAGACCCGGCCATCCGCACGAAATCCAAAGAAATTCTTGCCAAAGCCATCCAATTAGCCAGCGACCTGGCTATCCGGGTTATCCTCATCTCTGGGTACTGGGTCTTTTATGAACCAGTTTTGCCCTCAAGCGAGGATTACTTTATAGAAGGTTTAGCCTGGGGCGCACGTCTGGCCGCGCGCAGCGGGGTGATGCTCGGCATCGAGAATATCGACAGTCACGCTCAAATCAATTCAATCCGTCAAATCATGAAAGTAATCCGGATCATTGACTCTCCCTGGTTGAAAATTTACGGAGATTTTGCCAATCTGGCCGCGTTTGGTTTTAATGTTTCAGCCGAGCTGGCCGTCGGCCAGGGTCACATCGTTGCCATTCATGTTAAAGATGCCGTCCAAAATGAAGTGCGCGGGATTCCCCTGGGCCAGGGGATTGTTGATTTTCCAGCGGCTTTTAACCAATTGGCAGATATTAACTATAGCGGCCCATTCCTGCTTGAAATGTGGAGCCAAACCGGCCAGGATGCTTTTACCAGCGCTTCGCACGCACTACAGACAACACGTAATTATCTAAGTGCCAGTGCCTACGGCACAGCTGATCCAAATAATTAATTTCTATAAATCAAAGTGAGAGGGTTTAATATGTCCAGATTATTTGAAAGTCCGGCAGAAGAAATCGCACGCCTGGTTTTGGTTCGGCACGGCCGCACCCAAATGAACCAGGAAGCCCGCATCGGTGCCCGCGATGACTCCGAGTTGGACACTATCGGTTTGCAGCAGGCACATTTAGCCGCTGAACGTCTGACCGAGTTTCCCGCTGCGCACATTTACGCCAGCCCTATCCGGCGCGCGCAGCAAACAGCCGGAATCATAGCCGCAAAACTTAATTTAGCGGTGGAAACCAACTCTGATTTAACTGAATATCATTTTGGACTAATCAGCGGGTTGACCATGAACGAGATCCACGAGAAATATGCCGATATTTATGCGGACATACAAGATTGGATCTATCTACGCTCTGATCCCAACCGTGACCGTCCGATCATCCCCGAGGAAGAGTCTTTTTACAACCTGGAGGCCCGGACGGATCACTTCATAAACATGGTGGTTGAAAAGCACCAGGGTGAGACTGTGATTGCAGTAACTCACTTGGGGGTCATTAAAGCGTGTATTGCCTCCCTTTTTGGCAGCACCGTTCACAGACCCATGAACTACATCGCGTTCAACACTTCGGTAACCGTTATCGATTTTCTACGGAAACGTCCCATTTTGATGAGTTTCAACGATACTCGCCACCTTGATTTGGATCTCAGTTATGGGAAGATTACTCCCTTTTAACTGATCCTTCCTTTACATTAAACGCAAAAGGTACTTCTCTCCCGCCGCCATAAACCAGCCAACGGGAAGATGCACCTTTTTATTCATTCAAAGAACTGCAATGTTAGTTTAAATGTAAATGAGGTTATCGAACAAATAATAACCTCATCTGCAAGTTATGCTTTCATTAAGATATTACATCGTCACAACGACCCGATAGGTCTGGGGAGTCATGGCAGCTTCAATCGCATCTTCCAACTGAGAGAAGGGATATACTTTGGATATAAAGGGCTTAACATCGATGATCTTCTTGGAAATCATTTGAGTAGCCATTAAGAAGTCCTCTTTATCCTGGCTTACCGTACCACTTAATACAATTTCGTTACTATGGAATAGATTTGGATCCACGGAAATTTTAGTTCCACGTGGGTGAATACTGGCATACACGGCTACACGTCCACCCTTCGCCACTGCTTCAACAGCCTGTTCGACTGCATCAGCGATACTGACAGCAACGAAGATTGTATCTGCTCCGCGTCCATCAGTTAATTCTTTTACACGGTCAACAAAAGATTCTTTCGTGGGGTCAATGACCGTTTCTGCCCCAATATTTTTTGCAAATGCGGCCCGTTCAGGGTTCGGTTCGCTCACAATTACGCGAGCGCCGGCCTGCTTGGCCAACAGAACGTGCAAGACACCCATGATGCCGGCACCGATAATGACAACATTGTCAGTCGGCTTGATATTTGCTTTTTGAATGCTGCGCGTCACACAACTAACTGGTTCAGCCAGGCAAAGCTCTTCAAACGAGACATCATTAGCAGCTTTATAGACCTGATAATCATCAACAAGAACGTACTCACCCAGCCCAGCTGGCCCGGGGACATCGCTGTCACTGAAAGGCTTGCGAGTATTATCGCAATTGCTATCCATGCCTTTTCGGCAGGAATCGCAATAACCGCAGCGGGTTAATCCGGCATAGACCACTCGGTCACCGGGTTTGGCATCGATGAAACATTTTTCGCCCACCGCGACCAACTCACCAGAGACTTCATGGCCGCCGGAAAGCGGATAAAATTTCTCGATACCACTGTACATTCTTTGTTCCCACGTGCAAATTGCGCAGGCTTTCACCTTGATGAGCGCTTGCCGGGGACCTGGTTTGGGGATTGGCAACTCATCAATTCTGATCTGTTTTGGTGCTACAAATACAGATCGTTTATATGTTTCAGCCATTATGATCCTTCCTAAGCTATTTTAAGTATTCGAGTGCTTTTTCTACAGTTGCATCTTCGTGAACAATAGCTACGATAGCGGCTGTAAGTTTGTCGGGGTGCGGGTGCCGATAAATATTGCGGCCAACTGCCACACCAGCGGCACCTGCGTTTATGGCATCGTAGATGCTGGTAAGCAGGTCGGCAGGATCTTTGGATTTTCCGCCGCCCAGAACAACAATGGGAGCATAGGTTTGCTCAACGATCTTCTTCCAGCTTTCCGGATCACCGCTGTAGGTTGTTTTAACGAAATCCACACCAATTTCAACACCAACGCGGCAGGCATGGCCGATATTTTCAGGTGTCCACCACTTGGCGGGATCTTCGAAACCACCGGGAAGCATTTCTGCCATAACAGGAACGCCCCATTCCATACCTTGGGAAACCAAATCAGCCAGGTAAGGCAGGTTATCGGCTTCATAGGATGCGCCAGGCATACCCATGCAACAGACAGCTTCCGCACCGAGGCGCAGTGCTTCATATACATTAAAAACCAGCTGGGAACTATTGCGTTGCTCAGCCAGCATCGTGCTGCCGCCATCTACACGCAAGCAAATACTCATATCGCCAATTTCTTTGGCGAAGCGCTTTACTACACCAACATTGGTTAAGATAGCGTCGGCGCCGCCGGCTTGCACTTTGGCAATAACTTCACCGGGTTTTTCCAATCCCTCCATCATACCAAATGATGCAGCATGGTCCATGGCAAAAATTACCGTGCGGCCTTTTTTGCTGAAAATACGATTCCAGCGATGTGCTTTTAAATCTGACATTTTTCTTTGACCTTTCGAAATATTTATTTTACAGGGTGGAGGTTCTATAACAATAAAATTTTGAACCTCCACCACCTGTAATCACTTTTTTAATCTACACAATCAAACTTGTATAAGCATGCAGACTACTAGCTGGATAAGAGAGCACCTTTAACAATTTCTCCAGCTTCGTTGAGGTTAGGCCAGATCGGGATCGAGAGTACGATACCAATAACGATGATCGCGATCATGATTTTTGTAACAGAGACGTGTTTCTTGGCTACCAGGTACCAAATCAAAAGAACCAGTACCAGGGGCAGCAGGTTCGGCATGAATTGATCCAGGAAATCCTGCATCACAAATACGGTCCCGCCAATTTTGAAAGCTAATGGGGTTGAGAGTGTAACAAAACTGTGGGTCAACGCACCCATTACAAAATTGCCCAGAACCATTGCGCCGGTCATCATGTCATCAAGCATTCCGCTGTGCAGAATTTCACTTACGGAAGAACGACCCTGGCGATAGCCGTAGTAATACAGCCACCAACCAATCGCCCACGTGAATGCCGCCATAACAACAACATAGAAGACAGGACCCATGATATTGCCACGAGTCGCGGTACCAACCTGTCCACCGGTAGCAATGTTCATACCAATGGCCAGAGCAATCGGGATAACAATACCCTGCTGGACAGTATCACCGATGCCAGCCATGGGGCCCATCAGACCGACCTTGACCGCATTGATGGCATCATCGGAGATATCCCCACCCATCGCGCGTTCTTCTTCCATCGCGATCACAATACCATTTACCACACCACCGATATCAGGCTGGGTGTTGTAGAAAACCAAATGGCGCTTGAGGGCAGCGACAATATCTTCTTTCTTCGTATATAGTTTCTTGATGATGGGGGTCATGGAATGAGCGAAGCCCAAACCCTGCATACGTTCCCAGTTATAAGCACCATGTGAGAAGAACAACCATCTCCACCAGGATTCAAAAATGTCTTTCTTGGTCAGCAAACCTGGTTTCTGTTCTGTCTCCTCATCAGTTGCAGCAGCATTGGCACCATCCTTCTTCTTTGAGGTGAAGGTAACATGCATGAACGCTAAAACACCACCAAGAGCAGCAAACATCAGCATATTAACACTGCCGCCAATCATCGTAGTGATGATATAACCGGCGAAGTAATAGGGCCAAACGTTCTTGGTCAACAGGAATTTCAGGTTCAGTGCGATGCCTAAGCCAGCCAGCATGCCAGAGGCAGTGTATAAACCGCCCATTACCCAGATGGCATTTGCAGCGATCCAGTTCAAACCGGCTTCCACGGCGGATGAACCAAGATAAGCAGCCAATGTTACTGGGATTGCATACAGGACGATCAACAGCGGTTGTGAATAGATATAGTTGGACCTCGCGACACCAGCAATATCACCCTTTTCCGCGTAAGCATCTGCACGGTGCGGAATGGCTGAGCACAGCGACATACGCAGTGACCAGGTCACGCTGCCCAGCAAACCAAGCGGCGCGGCGATTGCGAGCGCAGCATTGACATCCATACCACTACCCAACGCCACTGCGGTGCCCAAATAACCAGCCAAAGCGGGATCACCGGGCAGAGAACCGCCAGCGGAAATCCAGCCCAGGTAGAGAACATTGATGTTGGCACCAATGGCAATACCTTCCGCAGGCTGTCCCATGATAATGCCTACCAGGGTGCCGGCGATCAAAGGCCGATAGAGAACCGTATAGCCCAGGTTAGCCATCCAGGGGGAGTTGGAGAGGTAGTACAGTAAACCAATGATGATAGCCATCCAAAGGGTCATCGTAGGTTGTTCGCCCTGGGTTTGCGGTGCAGCCGAAACAAAAATAAAGCTGGCGGCTAACACCACTAATGCAATGAGCATAGCAATGCGAAGCTGCTTTTTGCTTTTTATATTTTGACCTTTCATTGAATCAGACCTCCTAAAGATTGTATGAATATTTGTAAGATGTTATAACGATATAACTACCTATAAGTCTAAATTTCTATACTTGGGCACCTCCTTCTTTAAAGAATTTTCACTTCCATAAAATTAATAGCTACATAGCTGGAATGTCAGCAAAATCTTTGGATTTTTCTCCAGGGACAGACAGGAAAGTTATTTTCACGCCATCATCCTGTAATGATTTAAGGACTTGATATTCCTCACTTGAGATGGATGTGTTTTTAAATACATTCTTCCTTCCCGGTCCCATTCCCATTCCGCCGATATTGAGTGCAGGGAAAGTAATGCCTGCATCATAGAGCATTCTCGCGGTCTTCGGGTACTTCATCAAAACCATGGTGTTCTGTGGTGTTTTATTTTCTAGCAACGATTTCACACTATTTTCAACACTTTCCGCGACGACATCCAATCCGGCGGGAGCAGCCATATGAAGCACATCAACCAAAAAGGAATCTGCAGCAACCACATCATCCACAATTTGAATTCTGGTGAAATTTTTATGTTTCACCCAAACCGCAATAACCTGACCATGAATTAACCGGTCATCAATTCGAACAAGACCCCAGTCTTTAATTGGTATCACCTCCTTCCCTTGGTAATTTTCGTTTCGTCAATCCCGTTTCAGAAAAGGCTTAAGATTCTTAACAGAATCAGCTCCCACACCGGTAATTGTTACAGCCAGTTCCGAAACCGAAGTATTTTCACGACTCAGCATTGCTTCAATTAACATGGGTAAGTTTGCGCCAGTGATGCACTCAACTTTTTCTTTCAGCACTTGGCGTGCGGTTATGTTATAAGGAGTTCCACACAAGATATCGATCAGAATCAGGATTTCCTGATCCCCAATCTTTGCCATTGTGTCATCCAGCTTCTGTGAAAAGGTTTCCGGTTTGTCACCTGGTTGAAGTGTCACTGCATACACTTCTTCAGCCGGACCTGCGATCATTTCAGCTGATTTAATTAATTGCTCCGATAAGTTGCCGTGCGATACCACTACAATGTTGATCATTTTACTAATCACCTTCAATTATTTTTTTCTGCTGCTTCTAAATTTATAAGTAAGCGATAAAAATCACCGCAATATGTTGCGGCTGAATACTCAATAATTTCACCTGTATCCAAGTATGTTGTCCGATACTCGTGCAAGACGGCGGAAGGTTCAGGCAAAGCCAACAATTCCCGTTCACGTTCATTCGAAAGTGAAGCGTAAACTTTTTGGGTTGCCCGGTCAACTTTTAGATGGAAGACTTCCCGCAGGATCCTAAATAATGATATTTGCGCAAGGTTATATTCAAGAATATTAGGGCAGAAGCGGTGGTTCACTAAAACCAAATGAATTGCCAGCGGAACATTATTGACCAACCTTAACCGTTCGATTTTTATCAGTTCATCTCCCGGTTCCAACTTCATGGCTTGAACGAATTCATCCTCTGGTTGTGTAACAACTTCAAGGCTGAGCAGCCGGCTGCTGGGGATTTTCCCAGCCTTTTTCAAGTCGGTCGAAAAACCATTCAAGGATACATTTACCGAGATATTACGGTTGGGTTTCTTCACAAAAGCGCCGCGCCCGGCTTGGACGTTGATCAAATCCTCCTTGGTAAGCTGGCGGATGGTCTCACGGACCGTGGTGCGGCTGACAGTAAATTCTTCACAAATCTCCCGCTCTGAAGGCAACTTCGACTCGACCGGGTAAAATCCGGTTTGAATCCTTTCCCGTATAATCTCGGTCAACTGGGAATGAAGCGACTTTTGATGATTTCGGTCGATTTCCATGTTTTCTATTTAAGCCAAACTTTTACCTTAACTTGTTATAACTGGTAGTTACAGGTTGATAAAAATATTATAGAAACTATCCTTTCCAATGTCAATAGACAAACGTCACATCACAAATGAAAACACCGATCTTATAGATCGGTGTAGAATATTATTTTAATTCCGTTGGGATCATTGACAGAGAAAGCGCGCTGTCCCCAGGGTTTATCGGCGATTTCACCGAGAATGGCTATGCCTTTTTCCTTGGCGAACTGGTAATACGCGTTTACATCCTCGACTTCAATGGACAATTCAAAACCCCTGGGCTGGATGGCTTCCTTGCCCGGAGCAACCGACAGCATTTCAACCTTCAGGCCGCCCAGGTATATAACCGTTCCCTTTTGGGTCGGGCCACGGTCCCATTCCTGAATTAGCGGACATTCAAGCTGATTGCGGTAAAAATCCACTGTTTTTTCGTAGTCACTAGCCCGAAAAATGAAACAAAATTCTTTCGTCATGGCTTCCAGCCTCCTTTTTTACCGATAAAGTTGAGGGTCTCGCCTATTCTTCTTCACCAAAATTGGCTTCAAAGAGTTCCCCAAAAGTTGCCATAGCTTCTTCCGCGTTATCGCCATCAATCGTCAGTCTAACCACATCGTTCTGATTAGCACCAATGGAAAGCACGCAAGTAAAACTTTTTGCATTGACTTGGGGGGTTTGTTTGGTAACATTTGTAATCACAATCGAATTTTCTTGCAACTTGGTTGCTGCCTTGACAAATCTTGCAGCAGGGCGAGCGTGTAATCCAACTTTATTCGTAACAGTAAAATCCTTTGAAATCGACATGAGTACAAAATCCTTTCAAAACCATACTTGTAACTACCAGTTATAACAAATGCTAAGTATATATACAATTATTCCAAAATGGAAGGATATTTATCATTAAATAAGGATTACACTTTTCTAAGGACTTCAATGGAAATTTGGCAATTCGTATAACTCAAAGCTATTTCCTGCGGCTTAAAGTAAGCCTATGATATTTTATTGATGTTAGTTAAAAAAGAAAGTCTGTTGATTAACAGACTCTCTTTTGATTATGGCAATATTTATTCTTCGCCGAATTTACTCTCGACCAATTCTGTCAGTGCTTTCAAGGCCTCTTCTTTCTGTTTTCCCGTGGCCGTGATCTGAATCCGGTGCCCCTTGAGCACACCCAAGAAAGTTACCGCGGTCAGACTCTTGGCAGAGGAAGGACCTTTACCAGTGGTCAAGTTCTTCACCATGATATCCGCGTCATACCCAGAAGCAGTTTGTACAAAACGCACGCCCGGCCGGGCATGCAACCCATGCTCATTTTCCAGTGTCAACAACACTTCGCTTGTATCCGCTGCCTCTTGTTGATCTACCGGTTTTTCCACCGGTTGGGCTGTCAATTCCGGTTCAAATTGTTCTTCTTTGGGTTTGATTGAATTAAAAGCTTCGTTGTAAACCTGCTCCAATGTTCCCCCTGCACTGGCTTGAGCCGCACCCACTACCGCCCCTTCAATAAATGGCCCCGGACAGACCCGCACCCTGGTCCGCACCTCATCCGGAAGTAATTCCAACGCCATTTGGGTGCTGAGCACCGCACTGCCCAAATCCATCAGCACCAAGACCCCATCTTTCGAATCGACCTTCTGGATAGCTTCTGCTATTTCCACCGCATTCGTGCCGAAATCCTGATTATCCTCCCCCACCCCGGCTGCGGTAGCAATTTTCACCTGGCCGGAAGCGATCATCTGCAACGCCATCCCAGCCACACTATCAGCCAACTTTTTACTGTGTGATACCAGCACCAAATTAACCATAACTATCCTTCTTTCCGGTTCGTCTCTTCTACTCTGATTTTATATCAGGAAAATATTTTAATCTTTCTTATTATTATTTGTTTTGCCAAAAAGGCTATGAAAATAATTCATTCCAAAAAATACCAGCCAAATGCTGGCGCCAAAAATAAGGCCCCACAATATCCCCTTCCACAGCGTGCCACCGCCGGAAACGGTTTGCCATCCCACCCAGATTGCCAGCACAACACTGACTAGCGTTATAGCCGTGTACCCGGTGTCCCTTGGTATCCAGGCTTGACGCTGTGATGGCGCGCTATTACTTTTCTTCTTCCGATTCTTTTCACTGCTTTTTTTGCTCAAAGCCACACCTCATTCAAATTTCTCTTGGTCAGAGCTCATTTTAATAGAAGGGGCGGCTGTTTTGATCGGCCGCCCCAAAAGTTACATCAAAGGGAGAGTTACTCGACCCAATCGAAGGTGCGGGTAACAGCTTTCTTCCATCCCCTGTAAATCTTATCGCGCTTCACTTCGTCCATGGCAGGCTTCCATTCCTTGTCCTTGCCCCAATTCGCGCGCAGGTCATCCACCTTGGCCCAGAAGCCAACCGCCAAACCGGCCGCATAAGCAGCGCCCAGTGCGGTGGTTTCCGCTACGGTCGGGCGGATTACCGGCACACCCAGGATATCGGATTGGAACTGCATAAGCAGCTCATTGAAGACCATGCCGCCATCCACCTTTAGGGCTTTCAGCGATACACCGGAGTCCTTGTTCATGGCATCCAGTACTTCGCGGGTCTGGTAAGCAGTTGCTTCCAATACGGCGCGTGCAATATGGCCAGCATTGATATAGCGAGTCAAGCCAACAATCGCGCCGCGGGCATCGCTCTTCCAATAGGGTGCAAACAGCCCGGAGAAAGCCGGAACGAAGTAAATACCGCCACTGTCATCAACGGTTTTGGCTAGGTCTTCTATATCCGACGACTTCTTGATCATCTTCAGGTTGTCTCGCAGCCACTGAACCAATGCGCCTGTGATAGCAATGGACCCTTCCAGCGCATACACTGCTGGCTGGTTACCAATCTTGTAGCCCAGTGTGGTCAGCAAACCGTTTTTAGACTGGATCGGTTTGGTGCCGGTGTTCAACAGCATGAAGCAGCCGGTTCCGTAGGTATTCTTGGCCTCGCCGGGGTCATAGCAAGTTTGGCCGAAGAGAGCCGCCTGCTGGTCGCCTAGGTCACCCGCAACTGGAATACCTTCCAGACCACTGTTCACACATTTACCGTACACCTCACTGGAGGCTTTGATAGCCGGCAGCATGGAGCGCGGGATGCCCATAACTTTGAGCATATCCGGATCCCAGTCCAGCGTCTCCAGATTCATCAACATTGTGCGGGATGCATTGGTCACATCGGTCACATGCACACCGCCCTTGGGGCCGCCGGTCAGATTCCAGATCACCCAGGTATCAATATTGCCGAAAAGCAGCTCGCCTTTATCAGCTTTCTCGCGAGCACCGGGGACATTTTCCAGCATCCACTTGACTTTCGGTCCAGAGAAATAGGTTGCCAAGGGAAGGCCCACTTTTTCACGGAAGCGGTCCTGCCCACCGTCCTTTGCCAATTCATTGCAGATTTGATCCGTACGGGTATCCTGCCAGACAATCGCATTGTAGATCGGTTTGCCGGTGGCTTTTTCCCAAACCAAAGTTGTTTCACGTTGGTTGGTAATGCCAACCGCAGCCAGATCACTGGCCATTACGCCGGTTTTCTTTAAAGCGCCTGCGATCACTTCCTGCGTTCGTTCCCAAATTTCCATCGGGTCATGTTCAACCCAACCGGGTTTAGGATAGATCTGTTCGTGCTCTTTTTGATCGACACCGATGACTTTGCCACTGTGATCGAAGATCATAAAGCGTGTACTGGTCGTACCCTGATCTACTGCACCAACATACTTAGCCATTTTGTAATCCTTTTCAATTTATTTTTTAGTCCATACATCAGCAGCAGCTTCTAACAACAGGTAAGATGAGGTTGCGCCCGGATCCTGATGTCCGGCGCTGCGTTCTCCCAAATAACTAGCCCTGCCTTTGCGCGCCACCAATGGTATGGTTGATTCCATTCCTTTTTTCGCAGCATCCGCAGACATGCGCAATCCTTCTTCCATCGTTTTTCCATCCTTGGAAGCTTCCAGCAATGCCTGTACAGCCGGGGTCAGCGCATCTACCATAGTCTTATCCCCTACTTCGGCTTTCCCAAGCCGGACGATGCCATTATTAGCAGCCTCAAGTGCCTCTGCCCAATCCAATAAAGTGAGTTCCATTTTTCCATTTAACCGGTTACCGGCCTGAATAAACAGGGTTGAGTAAAGCGGCCCACCGGCCCCGCCGACTGTGGAGAGAAGGGTCATGCCGACGGTTTTAAATATCGATCCGATGTCTTTATCCTGAACTGAGGGTAATTTGGTCATCACTGCCTGAAAGCCACGAAACATGTTCGCCCCATGGTCCGCATCCCCGATGATGGAGTCGAGTTCGGTCAGGTAATCTTTTTTTTCAGTTATGACCTGGTCAAAGGCTTGAAGCCATTTAATAACGTCGTTATTCGTAATAGTCAAATCGTGCTCCTTCTTTACATAAAGGCTGTGGATAAATTCCCACAGCCTTTAGTATCATTTTAATCGACGTTAAATCCCCCAGCGCATTCCAGCGGTTTTCACCGGTGCATCCCACAACTTGACCAAATCGCTGTCCATCTTAAGCATGGTGATGGACGCTCCGGCCATATCCAAACTGGTGATATAAGGACCGATCAATTTGCGGACAACTTTCAAACCGTGTTTTTCCGCGATTTCCACCGCCTTACGATATACGATGTACAGCTCAATTAGCGGTGTTCCTCCCATGCTGTTCACAAACAACAGCACTTCATCACCGGATTTGAATGGCAGATCCTCGATGATCGGCATCATTAACATTTCGGTGATATCATCCGCAGGTTTAACTTTCATGCGGGTGCGGCCCGGTTCGCCATGGATGCCGATGCCAATTTCCATCTCGTCATCCGGGAGATCGAAAGTCGGTTTACCGGCTTGCGGTACTGTGCAGGATGTCAATGCCATGCCCATACTGCGGCCCTGACCATTGATTTTACGAGCCAAAGCGGCAATGTCTTTCAAAGAACGGCCTTCTTCTGCAGCAGCGCCAACGATCTTTTCCATCAGAACCGTCAGCCCGACTCCGCGCCTTCCGGCGGTATATAGGCTGTCCTTGACGGCCACATCATCATCTACTACCACGGCTTCTACATCAATCCCCTCACCTTTGGCTAGATCAGCGGCCATTTCGAAATTCATGATATCGCCAGTGTAGTTTTTGACGATATGGAGCACTCCCGCACCACCATCAACAGCTTTAGTGGCTTCCAGCATCTGATCAGGGGTTGGGCTGGTAAACACAGCGCCGGGGCAAGCCGCATCCAACATGCCTTTACCTACAAAACCACCGTGCATGGGTTCGTGGCCGCTGCCGCCGCCTGAAACCAGGGCTACTTTGCCTTTTACCGGTGCATCTGCGCGGACAATGTAGTTGGGATCATAGTGGATTTTTACCAAATCCGGATGAGCTAACTCGATCCCCTGAAGTTCCTCCAGAACCACATCTTCCGGCTTGTTGATTAATTTTTTCATTTAAATCACCCTTCTCTTATCGAAACTCAGTTTAATACAACTTCTAATTGGGTCAGTATTACGAAAGTCCTATGCTTTATCGGGTAAATTCTTGCTGATGAAAGTGTCATAAAGAGCAACGCCGATAGGGCCTGCAATACAAGGGATCAATACAGGCGGTAACAGCCAGTACATGCCATTAAACAATCCCTGTGTGCCAACCAAAGCACCGAAGAGACGCGGGCCGAGATCACGAGCAGGGTTAATGGAATAGCCGCTGGGTCCGCCCAACGAGAGACCTACCGCCAATACGGTGAATCCAACCACTAATGGGCCAAGGTTGTCCTTCAAACCCATATTTTTCATATCGCCGCTGGCCATAATGCCCCATAACAAGACCATGGTTCCGAAGAACTCTGCCACACAAGCGGTCAACATAGAATATGTACCTGTCGCAGCCGCGCCCTCGCCGCCCCAGAAGGATGCACCAAAGACAGAACCAGGACCGGTTGACCAGACATTCGGCATGCCAGCCGCAACCAAACCGTCACGATAGATTAAATAGACGGCTGCTGCGCCCAGGAAAGCGCCGATCATCTGAGCAGCGATGAAGGGGAATACTTTCTTCCAAGGGAAGCCGCGCTTGAACGCCAGGCCAAGAGTTACGGCCGGATTCAGGTGCGCACCGGAAACGCCGCCGGAAATATAGACAGCGATTACAACCGCGAAGCACCATCCAATGGTGATCGTATTCCAGTTATAAGCAGGGGCTGCCAAGCGGGGAGCCAGGCCAACATTGGCCACGACACCATCACCGAGCAGGACCAAGACGAAAGTGCCGAACACTTCGCCCCAGAATTCGTTCATCAAACCTTTTGCTTTCATTTTTTCTCCCTAATAATCTTTCTTTATATACAAATTTGGTTGATTGAAATATTTTGAATCTGATGATTGAGTCCCATTATTTAATCGATAAGCACCTCCTTTCATTAATAAATATAGTTATGAAAGATGAGAGCATAAACTTGGCACGGTAATAACCGACACTAGTTTATTTTTTTAATAAATTACCGACGCAACAATAAAAGAACCAATAAACCCCTCTAGCACTACCAATAAGTCCCCATAAGAATAACTACCTACAAAATCAAAAACAGGTTTGAATCCTCAAGATACCGGCATATCCCGGCTGGCAATGATATTAACACCTGTTCCAAGTACATTCTCAAGCACAATACTGCCCTGTTTCACCGGTGCAGCTAATTCCACTTTGCGCAATTCTTTGAGCACATCCCGGATCAGCGGTTTGGGTACCGGCTGCAGGGAATAGACCGGAACCAGGGGATGAAAACCGTTCTTTACCCGCACGGTGGTGGCAATCATGCGACGCGGATCCGTGATTTCTTTTTCCGCGTAATCCACACCTTTTTTGCAGGTTTCGCCGCTCACCTTTACAACAGTATCCCCGTCCACCGTCACTTCCAACGAGCATCCTTTGGGGCAGCTAATGCAGATCAATTTTTGAATTTCTTCCATTTCACTTCCTATTCAGTTCAACGCGGAACCACATCGATGGTTAAGCTGTCTGCTTTATTCACATCCGTAAAATGGTCCGGTTTCAACACCACAGTTACCATTTCGCCCGGCCGGACATACCGTTCCGCCCGGCGCGTGATCAAATTATTCTTGTCGTGCACTTCCAACCAAACCGGCTGTTCAACCGGTTTACTCACGCGCATTTGCAGGCGTATTTCACTGCCTTCCAAATTGCGTTTATCCAGCATGTGCGGGACAATATAGCGCACGTTGTTTCCGGCGATTAGCGGGATGAGGTGATGCTCCTTGCGGCGCACCTCATTCGCATGGGCAGCCGCGCATTTGCCAGCCTGGTAACCAGCTTCTGTAACCCAATCCACCAGATCATAAACATGCACCACGTTGCCGGCCGCAAAGATGCCATTCACGTTAGTTTGGAAATTATCATCCACCACCGGTCCACCGGTAACCGGATCCAGTATGACGCCTGCTTTGCGCGAAAGCTCATTCTCAGGGATCAAACCAACCGAGAGCAGCAGGGTATCGCAAGGAATGATTTCCTCTGAACCGGGTACCACATTCCATTTTTCATCCACCTGCACAGCCTCAATTGCCTCCACATGATTATTTCCAATCACGCGTTTAACCGTGTGGCGCAGCTGCAGCGGGATATCAAAATCCAGCAGACACTGCACGTAGTTGCGCGTCAGGCCGGTCAGATAAGACATCACTTCCAACACGCGTTCAACCTTAGCTCCTTCAAAAGTCAAGCGGCGTGCCATAATCATGCCGATATCGCCCGAGCCAAGGATCACCACACGGTTGCCGGGCATATAGCCCTCCACGTTGACCCAGCGTTGGGCAGTTCCAGCGGTATATACACCTGCCGGGCGGCTGCCTGGAATGCGAATCTGCGGGCGGGTGCGTTCGCGGCAGCCCATTGCCAGCACAATAGAACGTGATTCAATCTCAATAAAGCCATTACGCTTACTGGCCGCATAGATCTTGCGCTGCGGTGTGATATCCAGCACCATGGTATCCAGCAGGACTTCCACACCGAGCGAATAGGCTTCTTTAACATAACGCTGCGCGTAACTTGGCCCGGGTAAGTCTTCTTTGAATATCTCCAATCCGAAACCGTTGTGAATACACTGCAGCAGGATGCCGCCCAATTCCACATCGCGCTCAATGATGAGCACATCCTGGGCGCCTTCCTTCTTGGCAGCCACTGCCGCGGCCAGACCGCCGGGACCACTGCCGATTACGACTACGTCATAGACATTTTTCAAAGTCATATCAGTTTTCCACCTGTTTCGTTGGTCTGGCTAAAAATTCCGAGCCCTGGCCTTTTTTACTCACTTCCAGCGGGGAAACGCCCAATTCATCCGCCAGGATTTTGACCACGCGCGGCATATCGAAACCAGCCTGACAGCGCCCGGTCCCCAACCAAGTGCGGCGCTTGATGGCATCATAGGTCAATGCAGGGATAGGTGCGTGAATTTCTGCCACAATCTCCCCTTCGGTCACATTCTCACAACGGCAAATCACGCGTCCATAACGCGGGTCCATATGGACCAGGCGTTTCTGTTCTTCATGGTCCATATCGCGGAAGCGCGGACGCCCGCGCCGGATGGGATCCCAACCTTTCTTTTCTTTCATCTCTTCTCCGGCATCTCTGAGCATGTCCACCACTTCCTGCGCAATGGCCGGAGCGGAAGTCAAGCCGGGGGATTCAATACCGCCCAAGTTGACAAAACCCTGCACATCTTCTGGAATTTCAATAATGTAATCGTGCTGGTAATCGATGCCGGGGGTTTTGCAGGGGCCGTTGCCATAAGGCCGAAGTCCTGCGAACATGGCGATAACATATTTCAAACTGAGGGACGGCACCAATTTTTGTGCTCCCTCCCAAATTTCATTTAAACCCACTTTGGTGGTCTCGCGATTTTCTTTATCATCGATGATATTGGCATTGGGACCGATAATGGTATTGCCGTGCAGCGTAGTGGTGACCAAAATACCCTTACCTTTTTCGGAGGGCACCGGGAAGAGCACATTATCGATGGTGATATCGGCGCGGTCAAACACAAAATATTCGCCCCTGCGCGGTTTAATGATGAACTCCGGCCGTACACCAGCTTTGTGCATCACCTGGTCGGAATAAACTCCGGCGCTGTTGATCGCCCAGCGGCATTTGATATCACCGCGGTTGGTCTTTACCCCCACAATACGGCTGCCCTCCATGATGAAATCTTCAAAGGCCGTATTCAGCATGACCTTGACGCCGTTCAACACTGCGTTCTCGGCAGCCGCAACGGTCACCGCAAAAGGATCGCAAATGCCGCCGGTAGTGGCCCACAGCGCGCCGCTCACATCTGGGTTGATGTTCTTCTCGCGCACAATCATCTCCGCCTTGGAGAGGATTTGGATGCCCATGACGCCGTTCTTCTTGCCCTGCTGCATAAGGGTGTCCAACGCAGGCAATTCATCATCGCCAATAGCCACCACGTAATCACCGCGGCGCTCAAAAGGAAAGTTCAATTCACCGGAAAGCTGGTCCCACATCTGGTTGCCGGTCACGTTCATGCGCGCTTTCAACGAATCGGGAAGCGGATCATAACCCGCGTGTACAATGGCTGTATTGGCAGCGGTGGCCCCCATACAAATATCCGCTTCTTTCTCAATCAACAGCACGCTGCCTTCATAGCGCGACAACCAACGTGCCAGCATACATCCTACAACACCTCCCCCAATGATGACAAAATCATAACTTTCGGGCATGACACCTCCACCCTTCTTTGATGTTAGATTGATTAATAGACCTCAGCTTCAACCGCACTCGTGTTCCAAGGTTGAAAACTCGTGCGACATGGCTATCAGCAATGCGTTTATTCGATATTTATCTCCGATATGATGAATTGTTTTTGGTTACCTCTTAAAATATAAAAGAAATAACAAATATAACAATAAAAGCCCCCCTGCCCTTTGAACCTCACCCCTGCTTGCGTGTCGCCAAGTATTGACATTATTATGCAAAATTAGCAACGATTTGTAAACATACAGATGTAACTATCTGCCTCAACTTGTGTCATTTTAATCCGACATCTTGATTATACGATTTTTACAGATGGATTTGCAAGCAAATCACGATCAATTTCGTGTCAAAGTGCTAATCACTTGAAAATATTCCTACACTCAATAATAAATTCTCTATTCTTTATAATTTGTATCATATAACTCATTGAAGTAAAAACATTCAAAGTGTATCAGGAATGATATTGACCAACCTCCCTTGAAAACAGAACCAAAAGCTATGAATTGCCCTATATTTAGAATTAGCCCTCTGGTCCAGCTTACCGGATCGCAATCGGTCAACCCAACAACCCATGTGCCCTTAATAACTCAGTATCCGCCAATGCGGTGCTGGTCGGCCCATCATAGACCACCCGGCCGGCATCCATGATAACCACACGCGGGAAGATTTCGCGCACCATCTCTAAATCATGCGTAGCGATCAATAAAGTTTGATCCAACCCTGCCAGCAAATTGATGATGCCGCGCCGCCCGCGCGGATCCAACCCGGCAGTAGGCTCATCCAATGCCAGCACCTCCGGCTGCATGCACAGCACGGTCGCCAGGGCTACACGCTTCTTTTCCCCCAGGCTCAACCGATAAGGGGAACGGTTCTGGCTGCCGGGCATACCGACTGCTTCCAACGCCCGTGCCACGCGCTCGTGAATGGTTTCCTTATCCACTCCTTGATAGATCAGCCCATAGGCTACATCATCGAAAACTGTTGCGGAAAATAGCTGGTCGTCCGGAGATTGGAACACCAGACCCACCCGAGCGCGGATAAGCTTAACCCTACGGTCGTCCAACTCCTCCTCGCCTACACGCACAGAACCCTGCCCGCACAGGATGCCGTTGAGGTGCAGCAGCAAGGTGGTCTTGCCGGCTCCGTTGGGGCCTACCAGGGCAACTTTCTCACCGCAGGAAAAATGCAGCTTTATGTGTTCAATGGCCATGCGGCCATCTTCATAGACATAACTTAAATCGTTAATATTAATCACTGCGCCGCCATTAAATTTGCCAGCATGAGCATGCCAACCCCGGCCAGGAGAATGGCCACGATCTGAAGGCGCTGCGCCGGCGTGAGCGCTGATGCCACAGCTTCTGCACGTATTTCGCCATCATAGCCGCGCGCTTGCATGGCCTGATAAATGCGCTGCGAGCGGTCCAGTGAACGCAGCATGAGCGCACCTGCCATGCCGCCGGTCACCTGCGCGCGCCATGGCAGGCTGCCCCCCAAGCGCCAATTAGGCCCCGCCAAGACACTGCTGCGAGCCTGGCGGGCTTGCTGCAAACGCTGCACCTCGCTCACCAGCACAAATAAGTAACGCCACATCAGTCCCAAAATGGCCGTCAGCAGGTGCGGCAAACCGCAAGCCCGCAATCCAATCAACAAGTCCTCAAAGCGCGTGGCCGCAGTGATGATCACCGCAAATTGCAGGGATAACCACGAGCGCACCAACAGGCTGACCACGCGTTCCAGCCTGGTAAACGAAAGGCTGAAGGCAAAACCCTGCCAGGGGCTGATTTCTACGTAGCTGCCGGATTTCAGGAATATCTGCGGCAGCAATACCAACAAGATAGGCACTTCCAACAACAACGCGCGCTTCAACAGGAAGGACGCAGGCAATTCGGATAACACAGCCGCAATCAGCAGAATACCGCCCATCAAAAGATAAACAACCCACGCGCCTATTGGTAGCAAGGCTGTTGTTACAAGATAGACGAATAGAAGTGCAATTTTTATGCGGGCATCACAGCCATGCAGAATACTGTCTCTGCGCTCGTATGATGCCCGCTGTTCAAGGTCAACCGGCATTATTGATTTACAGCTTGTTTTTTACGCCGGGTCAAAAGAATAACCAATACCAGTACAATGGCGACACCCACCACACCTGCCAGAATGGTAGCTAAAGCCTCATTCTGAATACCGGGCAGGACATAATCCGGGATGATATGATAGCTGGCGTCCTTTGCCATAATGAGGAAACCCAATTTCTCAGCCACCCATTCCAAGCCGTCGGGTTTGGAAGAAGCCAGCGGGGAAATGATCAACAGTATCACCGTCAATACCAGGCCGGAAATCCAAACAAAGGATGAATCCACCTTTTTCTGCGTCGTTTTCTCCAGCAGCTGCGGTTTGGAGCTCATGATCAGGCTGACCGCGCCCAGGGTAATCAGACCTTCGCCGATGCCGATCAGGGCATGGATACCGCCCATGGCCGGGATGGCAATATTGGCCGGGGAAGTGCCCGAAAGCGCCAGCTCCAAGGATGCTGCCAGAGCTGCAATGAAGATTGAAAACCAGGCGGAGGCAAAAGCGGAAAGCAGAGTAGCCCAACGTTTTTCACCAAACCAACGCTTGAACAAATTGGAAACAAAGTAGGCCACCGCCACACCCACGATAGCCATGTTGAACAGGTTAGCCCCAAGAGTGAGCACGCCGCCATCCTGGAAAACCAGGGCTTGTACCGTCACAACACTGGTCATCACCAGCACGGCTGGCCAAGGACCGACCAGCAGGACTGCCAGAGCCGCGCCCAGCAAATGTCCGGAAGTGCCGCCGGCTACCGCGAAGTTCAACATTTGGCCGGCGAAAATGGCCGCCGCCAAAACGCCCACCAGGGGCAGCCGGCTTTCATCGATTTCCTTGCCAGCTTTCTTCAAAGCGATAAAAATAAATACAAGACTGACCACCCATAAAATTCCGGATACGACTGCGGACAGGAACCCATCCGGAATGTGCATTGGAACAGGAGCTTTCATAATTCACCTCAAAGTATATTTTTTGCTATTGCAATAGTTTGCATATTATAAAGCAAGTTTTTGCATTTGAGAAACAATTATTGATAATTCTATGGATTTGGCATATTTCTCTGATTATTCGTCAGCGCACATGCGGTTTGGCCAGACAAACCTTAACAGTTGTTTAAATTTTCCATTTTTATTCGGGTTGTTCTTGACTGAACAACCGCGCAATGGTATAGTTGCGCCCAATATGACGTATATGTCCATGCGCACTATGACTACCGGTACTGGTACTATGACCACATCCACTCCTCTTTCAGGAGACCGATGGGTTGCGCAGGCGCATACGGATTCCCGCAGATAAGCATTTACCTACGAATGGAATAAATAGAAAAAGCCTCGAACTCATCGAGGCTTTTTTTTCTTATCTGTACATCAAACAACGACGAGGTGATTATGGCAGGTAAAACAGAAAAAAAGGCACAGGCAGCTAAAGGAACATTGCTGGTCAAATTCGGCGGCACTTCCATGGGCAACCCCAGCGCCCAGCAGCAGGCGGCCCAAATTATTTACAACCAGGCGCAGCTCTGGGATAACGTGGTGGTGGTGATCTCCGCCATGAGCGGAGTGACCAACAGCCTGATTGCCTGCGCGGATGCCGCGCTGCAGCGCCGCGAAGACCAATACAGCGCCATCATCACCGAGCTGCAAACGCGCCACTTCGAAGCCATCCACGCCCTCGCGCCTCAAGCAATGCAAGCCGATCTGTGTGTTGAAATCGATGCACAGTTGGCCACACTGAAAGCCTTTTGCGACAGCATCCAGGTGATGGGCGAGGTCACACCGCGCGGGATGGACGCTATTTCCTGCCTGGGCGAACGCATGAACGCGCGTATCTTCAGCGCCTGCCTGCAGCAGACCGGGCTGCGCAGCCAACCCGTGGACGCCACCGAGCTGATCGTCACAGACGATAACTACCAAAACGCGCGGCCGCTGCTGCCCCAAACCTGTGAAAAAGTACTCAGCCAACTTCCGCCCCTGCTGAAAGACGGCATCGTGCCGGTAGTGACCGGCTTCATTGCCGCCACGCCGGTGGGCATTCCGACCACTTTGGGCCGCGGCGGCAGCGATTACAGCGCATCCATCCTGGCCGAATGCCTGGACGCGAGCGAAGTATGGAATTGCACAGACGTGGATGGGGTCATGACAGCCGACCCCGGCATCGTTCCGGACGCGCGCGTTATTCCGCAACTGGCTTACGACGAAATGAGCGAAATGGCCTACTTCGGCGCCAAGGTGCTGCATCCCAAAACCATCCAGCCCATCGTTGCCAAGAACATACCCATGCGCGTGATGAACACCTTCAACCCGCAGCATCCCGGCACGCGCATCACCAGCCAATCCAATGCACTGCGCGGCAAACTGACCTGTGTGACCGGCATCAAGAACCTGAGCCTATTCACGATTGAAGGGCGCGGGATGCTGGGCGTGCCCGGCATTGCCGCACGCACCTTCGGCGCTGTGGCCGGCCAGGGCGCCAGCGTGTTGATGATCTCGCAGTCTTCCTCGGAGCAATCCATCGCTTTTGTGGTGCCTTCCGACATGGAGCGCAAGGTACATGCATCGCTGATGCACGATCTGGGCGCCGAGATCAAACGCGGGGATATCAACGGCATCCAAATCCAGTCGGATGTGGTCATCATTACCGTAATCGGGTCCGGCATGCGCAAGACGCCCGGAATATCCGCGCGGGTGTTCAACGCAGTTGCCAAAGAAAAGATTAACGTAATCGCCATCGCCCAGGGATCTTCGGAATACAGCATTTCCCTGGTTGTCACCAGCCAGGACGCCAAACTGGCCATTCAGGAAATTCATCGAGAGGTAATTATCAATGGAATCTAAAAACAGCAAAATCAAGGTCGCCGTTCTGGGCGCCACCGGCATGGTAGGCCAGCGCTTTATCCAATTGCTGGAAAATCATCCCTGGTTCGAGGTGGCAGCCCTGGCCGGCTCCAGCCGCAGCGCCGGGAAGAAATACAAGGATGCCTGCCGCTGGTATCTGGAAGGTGACATGCCCGCAGCCGTGGCGGATATGCAGGTGCTACCGGCCGCCCCGCCCATGCCCGTGCAGCTGGTCTTCTCCGCCCTGCCTGCGGACGTGGCCGTGGATATCGAGGCCGAGTTCGCACAAGCCGGCTACACCGTGTGCTCCAACTCTTCCGCCTACCGCTACGACGAAGACGTGCCTATCCTGATCCCCGAGATCAACGCCGAGCACCTGGAATTGCTGGAGCTGCAGAAAGCCCAGCGCGGTTGGCCGGGGCGCATCGTCACCAGCCCCAACTGCACCACCACCGGCGCTGTCTTTCCGCTCAAAGCACTGGACGATCTGTTCGGGGTCGAGAAAGTCATGCTGGTCAGCATGCAAGCCGTCTCCGGCGCCGGTTACCCGGGACTGCCCTATCTATCCATTATCGATAACGTTATTCCTTTTATAGGTGGTGAGGAGAAAAAACTGGAACTGGAACCGCGCCTGCTGTTGGGGAAAATGCAAGCCGGTCAGCGCATCAGCGCGCCCACGGTCATCAGCGCGCAGGCCAACCGCGTGGCAGTCAGCGACGGCCATACCATCTGCCTGTCTGTGAAGTTGAATAAAACCGCGGAGATCGAGGAAGTCAAACACGCGTTGCAGAATTATGCCTGGCCGCAGGACATCCAAGAACTGCCCAGCGCGCCCAAATTGCCCATGATCCTGCGCGAAGAAGACGACCGCCCGCAGCCGCACCTGGATCGCGGCGCAGAGAACGGCATGGCCGTCAGCATCGGGCGTCTGCGCGCCTGCCCCATCCTGGATTTGCGCCTGGTTTCGGTGGTGCACAACACCCTGCGCGGTGCAGCCAGCGGCTCGATCCTCAACGCGGAGTTATTGAAAGCGCGCGGCTACTTGGATTAAAACCAGCGAGGCACGCAGGCGGTGGTTTATAATTAACCCGTTATGCGTGCCTCATCGGTTACCAACGAAATTTTGGATATCTTAAAAAAGGAACACGACCACCTGACCGAGGTGGAGATTTACGAAGCTGTCAAAGTCAAGTTCACAGCTGTAAATCACTCCACCGTTTACCGCGCGCTGCGGCGGTTGGTGGACGACGGGCAAGTATCCATTACGGATATCGGGCGCGGCGCGCAGGTGTTCGAACTGGTGACCGGCGAACCGCACCACCACTTGGTGTGCCAAAATTGCGGCAAGATCATCAACCTGCGGGACGGCAGCGTGGAGGAACTGTTCGGGAAAATCGAGGACAGCCATCACTTCAAGGTCATCACCAAACACCTGGCCTTGTTCGGCTACTGCCGGGACTGCCAGGAAAAGATGGGGGAATAAAGTTCTTTAACCACAGATAATCACAGATAAAAAACAAGACCCTTAATGATTTATTTTTCACAGATGGCATTTCATGATGCCACAGGGCAGTTTTCCACCCGTACTAACATATCGATCAGCATATATATCAATTTTCCCCGGATAATAACAACTGGAACCCTGGCCGGTATTTCCACGGCTGCCTATTTCCGCCATTTTTTTATTCCCGATATTGATTCTCAAATAAAAGACCAAGATACGTTTCGTGTATTTCGTGGTTCTAAAAAGGCGCGCTTACTTATAAATACTGTGTACAAATAGAAACGCACTCCACAGGGAGAGGAAGTATGAAGAGCAGCTTTCACAGGCCGCCATGTAGCTAATCCTAGGCGTGTTTAGAAACGCGCCCTACGCAGGCAACGACTGCCAATGCAAATTGAAATAGCAAACATAAACGCCGAGAACGCAATGACAAATTTCTAATCCTTATCTCAACACGCGATTTTTGTGCAGGTCAGGCATTCGCCTTTGCACTACGGGGCATGCCTGAAATTTTCTGAGTACGGGTTGAAACACGACCAACATTCTGAAAAACATAAACGCCGCGAATGCAGCGTTTATATTGAAATACCTCTAAATCTCTGCCACTAATCGTCCAACAAGCGTTTCTCACCTTCCAATTTACGCAAGGCACTGATCTCCTGCGAGACTTCCAAAGTGCCGCGGTAATTTCCGGCCGCGTCGCGCATGGCAAAATACTGGATGTGAATGAACATACCATTCATCTGAATCCAGAACTCCGCGCTGTCACGCTTGCCGGCGCGGAAATCCTCGACAATTTTCACAACCTTATCCACGCTGGCCGGCGGATGGCAATTCTGCACCTGGCGGCCGATGATGGCGGGCGTGCGCTTGAAAATACGCGTGGGTGTCTCAGAGAAATAACGCACGGTGTCGTTCTCATCCACGAAAGTGATATCCACCGGCAGGTGGGTCAGCATCAGGTTGATTTGCGACAGGGTCAAGTCGCCGGTAGTCAGGGGAAATTCGTTCATTTCATTCATCCTTTCTTTCTTCTCTTCATTTAATACAGCCTCAGCGGTTAGGGCTGCCATTTCAAACGGTTGCTCATCGGGCGGCCACTGGGTGCCGCGTGTGACATAGACAAAGCCGAAATCGGGTTCCTGAGCATGGATGGCGCGCCAGTCGGATTCGTTCAGGCGCTCCAGCGCATTGGGAAAAAGGATGTTTTCTTCCTTATAAAACATCTCGCGCATGGCATTTTCCATGGGTATGAATTTTTCCCTCACAGCCGCGGCCGCAGCGGCGGGGTCCGTCTCCATATCCCGCAGCTGCTTGCGCATACGCTTCCAGGCCTTGCGAATGTCATCGTGGATGCCCCACATCACAGATGAAGGACCGCTGAAGCCGTATTTCTCCAGGAAGGGGAACAGCAGGTTCTCCTTGCGCTGGTAATGGCGGTCGAATTCAGCCAGTTTTTGCAGGGCGGCGGCCAGGCGCCCCAACGATTCGGCATTGGGATCATCCTGTACCTGCTGCAAGAGCTGGCGGCACTCGTTCAATTGCAGGGCGGCCAATTCGTTTTCAGCGTTGAAGGTATAGATGGGATGTCCGGGAAGCATTTGCGGCGGCGTTTGATGGTCCAATGATTCGCGGAACATGGCCACATGCACATCGCACAGATATTGGATATCCTCCACCGGCAGCCCTTCGGCAATCAGCGCTTGCTCAATTTCAGCGATCTCACCCGCGCTGGCCTGCTGCAGGATTTCAGCAAAGGTCTGCTTCACTTCCTGGTAGGGTTTGCCGGCGTGGATCTGGCGCAAAGCTTCCTTCAGGGTTTCCTTGCGGCGGGAAACATTGTTGATTAATTCACTCATAACGGCTCCTTAGTTTATGCCCAGCCGATTTCGTAGGAACACACCACCGCATCATGCGGGCAGCTTTCTTCGCAGGCACCGCAGTAGGTGCAGTCCTGAGGGCGGGCAAAAACCAATCCATCCGTCCCCAATTCCAGCACTCCCTGCGGGCACACGTCCACACAGATGCCGCACACGACGCATTTTTCCTGGTTCAGTTGTGGTATTTTCCAATCGGCCATGCTGTTTTTACCTTTCTAACCATAAGCATAAACAAAAAGCGGTTTTTTCTCTACGACTTAAGTCTCATTCGCGGCCGTCCGCCAAAGATTGCAGTCTTTCACGATCCAGCAACTGGATGCGCTGGCGTTGGAAACGGATCAGGCCCTCCTGCTCAAATCTGCGCAGAGCACGTCCGACCACGTCGCGCACGGTACCCAGCCGGCGGGCGATATCCTCCTGCGTCCATTGCTGGGCAGCGTCTTTCCCCACCGCATCCGCCTGGTTGATCAGGAAGGCTGCCAGGCGTTGGCGCACGGGGAACAACGCCAGGCGTTCCGCCAAATCCACCATATTGGAAAGACGGCCTGCCAGATAGGCAGCCAAGGCGCGGGTAAGTTGCGGATGACAGCCCATCAGCCGCAAAAATTCTTTTCGTTCAATACAGAGCAGTTCCGCAGGGCCAACCGTTTTGGCATCCGCCGGATTGAGCGGATTGCGCTGAAAAACCGGTACCAGGTTGAAAGCCTCGCCCGGCCCCAGCCTTTCCAAGACCTGTTCACGCCCCTGCGCCGACAGGCGCGAGATATCCACACGACCGGCCAGGATAAAGTAAACTGCTTCGCATTCATCCCCAGCCCAAATAACCGGAGCGTCCGCGTCCATGTGCTTTACCTGGGCACATTCGATCACCTCCGCCAATACTTCATCCGGAAGGTCCCTGAATAGTCCGATTTCCGCATAATCAATTTTCATATCATCTATATTCTATATGGCATTTTTACCGAATAATGGTAATATAGTTGATATTGACATTCAATATCAATAAGGAAATATGATTACACAAGACCAAGATACTCTCAGCCAAAAATGGGAAGTCCTGCTCAGCCAGGCTGGCTACCGCATCACCCGCCCGCGCCGCGCCATCCTGGATATCGTTGCCGAAAGCAGCCGGCCGCTGACCCCTCTGGAAATTTACGACAAGGTGCGCGAGGACAATCCGGGCGTTGGGCTGGTAACCATTTACCGCACAATCGAGAAACTGGAAGAGCTGCACCTGGTCAGCCATGTGCATCACCTAGGTGAATGCCAGACCGTGTTCCGCTGCCCAGATAGCCATCAGCACTTGTTGATCTGCACTAAATGCGGCAGCAGCCGGTACTTTGACGGCTTGGAGGTGGAAGAGCAATTCAACCAGATCGGTGAGAAACTCGGTTACCAGGTCACCGGACACTGGCTGCAACTAGCAGGGCTCTGCGAAGCCTGCCGGGGAAAACAACAATCAAAAGGATAGAAATGAAAACACCCAAAATTCAAACCACGATTGCCTTTGTATTAATAGCAATCTTACTCAGTGCCTGCGGTGCGGACACCAGCGTCACGACGAACACCGGCGCATTGAACGTGACCGTTAGCATCCTGCCGGAGAAATACTTCGTGGAACGCATTGGCGGAGACTACGTAAATGTTAATGTAATGGTAGGCCCCGGTGATTCGCCGCACACCTACGAACCAAAATCGGATCAAATGACCGCTCTGAGCCAGGCCAGTGTATATTTCAGCATCGGTGTCGATTTTGAAAACGCCTGGATGGACCGCATCGCAGCCGCCAACCCCGACATGCAGATTGTGGACGTCTCGGCCAACCTGGAAAAGATCCCCATGGTTGCCCATCACCACGAGGGCGAGACTGCCACAGCCAACAGTGAGGATGAGGGCGAACTGGACCCGCACGTATGGACCTCGCCGGAGAACGTCAAGGTCATCGCCCAGAGCATTTACCAGACCCTGGCGGAAAGCGACCCGGCACATCAGGCGGAATACCAGGCCAACCTGGACGCATTCTTGCAAGACATTGACTCGCTGGAAAGCGACATCCAAACCTCTCTGGCCAATATTACCTCCCACACCTTCATCGTATTTCATCCCTCATGGGGATATTTCGCACGCGATTTCGGTCTGGAGCAGATACCGATCGAGATCCAGGGCTCCGAACCCAGCGCACAGGAATTAGCCGGTATAATCGATGAAGCCAAGGCAGAAAACACCAAAGTGATCTTCGGCCAGCCAGAGTTCAGCACCAAGACAGCCGATTATATCGCCCAGGAAATCAACGGGCAAGTCATCCTGATTGACCCGCTGGCGGAAGACTGGCTGGAAAATCTGCGCGCAGTCGCTCAGA
Source organism: Anaerolineaceae bacterium UBA5211 (assembly GCA_002412595.1). GTDB lineage: Bacteria > Chloroflexota > Anaerolineae > Anaerolineales > Anaerolineaceae > Pelolinea. The sequence goes on along the minus strand of DHVJ01000049.1, from coordinate 2,909 downwards.
CCTTCACAGAAGTACTCAATTCAAATGAATGATAATAGAGGAAAAACCCATTAACACACCTAACCCTGTAATTGAAGTGAAAGGCCTGTGGGTATCCTATGACGCCCAATCAGTGCTGGAAGACATCAACCTGACCGTAAATGAGTCCGATTTTATCGGTCTCATCGGCCCGAACGGCGGCGGCAAGACCACCCTGCTGAAAGCCCTGCTGGGTCTGCTGGAACCGACGCGCGGCACCATTCGCATCATGGGCAAGAGCGTCGCCGAAGGGCGCTGCCACATCGGCTATGTGCCGCAGTACATCGAATTCGACCGGCAGTTTCCCATCCGCGTGTGGGAAGTGGTGCAGATGGGCTTGCTAGGCTGCCGCAAACCGTTCACGCGGCTTTCGGCTGCCGAACGCGAGGTGATCGATTACGCTCTCAAGCAGGTAGAAATGGCCGATTTAAGCCAGCGTCCCATCGGCGAGCTGTCCGGCGGCCAGCGCCAGCGCGTGTACATTGCACGCGCCCTGACCTCCAGCCCGCAGATCCTGCTGTTGGACGAACCCACCGCCAGCGTGGACCCGCAGGTGGCCGGCAACATCTACGACCTGCTGCGGCGCATCAACCAGACCGTGACCATCGTGATGGTGAGCCACGACATGAACGCAGTGTCCTCTTACGTGAAAAGCATCGGATGCCTTAACCGTCGGCTGCATTATCACGGCAGCAAGGAAGTCACACAGGAAATGATGGACGCCATCTACGAATGCCCCATCGACCTGATCGCGCACGGCCTGCCCCACCGCGTTCTCTCCCCGCACGACCAAAATGGAGCTAAAAATGTTTGAAATATTCCAATACGGATTCATGCGCAATGCGCTGGCCGCGGGCGTGCTGGTCAGCTTTGCCTGCGGCATCATCGGAACTTACGTAGTCATCAACCGCATCGTCTTTCTGAGCGGCGGCATCGCGCACGCCGCTTACGGCGGTATTGGCCTGGGTTATTTTCTGGGTATCAACCCCACCATTGGCGCGATCGTTTTCAGCCTGGGCGCCTCACTGGGCATGGGCATGGTGCACCGCAAGACCGGCGAACGCTCCGACACCATCATTGGCGTGATGTGGGCCATCGGTATGGCCATCGGTATCATCTTCCTGGATATGAGCCCCGGCTACAAAGCTGATTTGATGAGCTACCTGTTCGGCAGCATCCTGGCAGTTCCCAGAAGCGACCTGATCATTATGCTGGTGTTGAATGTCATTATCCTGGTGCTGGTAGCGCTGTATTATAAGGAACTGCAAGCCATTTCCTTTGACGAGACCTTCGCCTTTGTGGTCAACGTTCCCGTGGACCGCCTTTATCTTATGCTGGTGTGCCTGATTGGCCTGACAGTGGTAATGACCATGCGAATTGTAGGACTGATTATGGTGATCGCGCTGCTGACCATGCCGCCGGCAATTGCGGGACTATTTGTCAAAGACATGAAACGCATGATGGGCTTGTCCATCCTGCTGAGCATCCTGTTTACCTTTGTAGGATTACTGCTTTCCTATTATTGGAACCTGACCTCCGGCGCGACCATCATCCTGGTGGCCGGCGTCTCCTATTTCATCAGTTTCATGGTGAAAAATCAGCTCAAAACCCGTAAGAAGAAATCGGAAATCAGCGCGGCATAAACAATTCCTTTAATCATAAAGACCGCGGGCTAATGATTGCCCGCGGTCTTTTATTTTCTGAAAATAATTTATCTATTCTGCTGGATGGCCCACCACTTGGGTATAAAGCAAATGCTGGTCGGTGCTTAGGCCCAACACTTTTGCCAGGCCTGTCTCGTCAAAGCTGGCCACAAAGCAAGTACCCAAACCGGTTGAAGCACAGTATAGGTACACATTTTGGCCGACGAAACCGGCATGGCTGTAAGAATGGTTGCGCAGCTGGACCCGCATAGGATCATCTACCGCCAAGTGGCTGTAATCCGCCACATAAGCTAGATGCAGCGGTGTATGCTGGTAATCAGGCTGCACCGCAGAAAGCGCGCGAAAATCGCCGGGAGTTACCGGTTCAAGTTGATTTGCCTGCGGATCGTATAGGTAAGCACCCGCTTCCAAAATGACAAATACCTGGACTTCCTGAATATTGCGCGCGGAAGGGGTAGTGCGCCTGCCAGTGTCAGGGCTATTAATGCCAAAAGCAGCCCATAATAGCGTGGATAGCTGATCAATATCCAGAGGTTCTTCAGTAAATGCTTTACATGACCTGCGTTGCGCAATAACATCTAAAATGGGTTTACCGCCGCTTTTTTCAGCGGGGTTTAATAGAATTCTATTCATGCTGGCTCCTATAATATTAAATGGACCGTTGCGATAGTTGCATAATACTTTTCAGCAAGCACGAAAAGGCCATTGATATGAAGTAAATTATAACGATGGGTGTAGATAAAGATAAGGGTTTTATAAGAAATAAATGTTTGAGAAGTGAATAGTGGGGATAAATCAGAGATTGAATTGAAATAATAATAAAAGTCTCTTGGCAACGACCTACTCTCCCGGGGGGTCGCCCCCCAAGTACCATCGGCGCTGACGGCCTTAACTTCCGGGTTCGAGATGTAACCGGGTGTACCACCGTCGCTCCAATCACCAAGAGACTTTTTATTTGAACCGTGAATAATATGTAAGTAGATGACAAAGACTATCGAGTTCTCCGCACCACGTCAATGAAGCGCTCGATCATTAGTACGGCTTAGCTAACACATTACTGCGCTTACACATGCCGCCTATCAAGCAGGTAGTCTTCCTGCGATCTTACTCTCTTATGAGAACAGGGATCTTATCTTGAGGCGAGTTTCCCACTTAGATGCTTTCAGCGGTTATCTCTGCCAGACGTCGCTACCCAGCTATGCCGTTGGCACGACAGCTGGCAAACCA
>DHVJ01000060.1 GCA_002412595.1 Anaerolineaceae bacterium UBA5211 | reverse complement strand
GTGTTCAGCATGGACGGCGATATCGCGCCGCTGGACAAGCTTTACGAAATCGCCAAGGCGCACGACATCATCCTGATGGTGGACGACGCCCACGGCGAAGGCGTGCTGGGCAAAGGTGGGCGCGGCATCGTGGACCACTTCAACCTGCACGGCAAGGTGGACATCGAGGTCGGCACTTTCTCCAAGGCCTTTGGCGTGGTGGGCGGCGTGGTCTCCGGCAACGCAGTCATTGTAGAGTGGCTGAAACAGCGCGGACGTCCCTTCCTATTCTCCTCGGCCGTCACCCCGCCGGACGTGGCTGCCTGCATCGCAGCTATCGACATTCTAGAGAGTTCCACCGAGCTGGTGGACCGCCTGTGGGAGAACGGGCGCTATTTCAAAGCCGGCTTGGCTGATATGGGTTTTGACATCGGCTTCAGCCAGACACCCATCACCCCAGTCATGCTGGGCGAGGCACCGCTGGCGCAGCAATTCAGCCGCGAGCTGTTCGNNATCCGCGTAATGATCTCGGCAGCGCACACGCGCGACGACCTGGACGATGGCTTGGATGCCTTCGAAAAGGTCGGCAAGAAGTTGGGCGTGATTAAATAGGTTTTTAACCACAGATTGACACGGATAAAAGCAAAAGACTTTTTTATACTTGATAAACACAGATAAAAGCTAGACAATTACCTTCACCTCTGGTCCTCTCCCTAAGGGAGAGGAAGAAATCTCCCAATTTGTCATTGCGAGCTCACCGAAGGTGAGCGCGGCAATCTCAGCTTCTATCCGGAAGAATTGTCCAAAAGAACACAAATAGGTAAGAAGAAAAGAACACGTGGTTTTTCCGGCTCAGATCCTTTCCTCGCGTCCAATTTTCGGATGCTCGTCTGGATTACATAAGAATGCAAGAGTTGTAAGTTCCACATGAATGTGTGACCTAAAATTCTGATACCTTAAACCATCCAAGCCTTCATCCCTCAGAAAGCTGAGATTGCTTCGCCTTGCTCTAGCAAGGCTCGCAAAGACATAACCTCGTAAGTGTCCTTCATAATACATCCATCTCGTATTGTCATTGCGAGCTCACTTTCAGTGAGCGAAGCAATCTCAGTTTCTGTTTTGAAAATATACCGACAGAACGTAAACCGAGATCCTTCGGCACGTCCAAAGAGCGGACGCTCCTCAGGATGACAACCCGGGAATGCAAATAAAAAACTCCGCCTTCCGGCGGAGTCTCTGGTTATTCTTTTTCTTTGAATTCGGCGTCGATCACATCCTCGTCCGGTGCAGCAGGGGGTTGGACAGGTTGACCGCGCAAATCCGCCAGGTGCTCCTGCACAATATCCTTGGGGCACATCTCTATAAATACATCCATGCCCAGGTAAAACAAAATGGCATCATCTATCGGCCCAACTAACAGATCCATGGGGACGATGAAATACACCAGGCAGGAAATGGGGATCAATTTAAACCAGAAGCTGACGCGGTTATCTTTCACCAAGCGTAAGGTTAGCTTAAATTTAAGAACGATATCAGAAAAGAATTGCTTGTTCATAGGAGCATTAGTTTAACATAGAATTAGCTTGCAATGAAGAGAATTTTATCTTTCAGAGAAAAATAAATATCTCTGAAGTGCGTTAATAATTGGTAAAACTCTCATCCCTTTTTTCATCGAAACTGAATCTTCCTTCCCGGAATAATTTCAAACAAGCATCAACAATCTGTTCATCATATAAAATGTCCTTATTCTTCTCAATTTCATCCAATGCCGCATCGATTCCCAATGCCGGCCGGTAGGGACGGTGGGATGCCATAGCTTCCACCACATCCGCCACGCTTAAAATACGAGCTTCGATCAGAATATCCTCACCTGCTAATCCCTGTGGATATCCAGATCCATCCATGCGCTCGTGATGTTGATGCACGATTTCCGCTATCGGCCATTGAGATTCAATATCTTTCAGAATTTCATAACCATTTTTCGCATGTTCCCTGACAAGCTGCATTTCAATATCGGATAAACGGGTCGGTTTGCTGAGAATTTCCGATGGAATGGAAATTTTACCAATGTCATGGATACTAGCAGCAATGCGGATGCCCTCAATCTGTTCGGAAGTTAAATGTATTTCCTCCGCAATACTCCGTGCCAAATCCGCAACGCGCCTTTGATGTCCCGCAGTATAGGGATCTCTGCTTTCAATCGCCTGAATTAAAACCCGAATGGTCGTAGAGATTGCCTGGCGTAATTGTCTAAGCGTGTTTTGAAGATCCTGTTGGGCTTTTTTACGCTCGGTGATATCACGAACTACACTAAAAATCGATTTTTCACCAGCAAACGTGGCAGCGTTAGTACTGATTTCAACATCGAAAACACTGCCATCCTTACGCTTATGCTTTGTTTCAAAAAAGGCACCCGCCTCATCCGAATCTGCGAGCATTTTATCCAATTCTTTTTGGTTAAACTTCGCGTCCCAATCCCACACAGTCAACTTATTGAATTCTTCAGGGGTATAACCCAGCATTTCAGCAGCACGATTATTAGCCTCTTGTATTCTTCCGTGTTGGTCAAGTATAACAATACCATCCTGGGATTGTTCGATCAGAATACGGCGTCGAATAGCTTCGTTAGCCAATTCTTCCTGGGCCTGTTTTTTCTCAGAAAGGTCCAACGCAATGACTTGGATCGCAGGTCTTCCACGGTAAGAGAAAGGAGCAGCAGTAATTTCTACAGGGAATACACTACCGTCCAGCTTTACATATCTGTCTTCTGCTGGATACAAACCCAATTCCCCCTCCAGCATACGCTTAATTCGATCGCGGGCGGCATCCAACCCTTCCGGGTAAATTATAGAATCTATCGGTTTACCAACCAATTCATCTGCGTATTTTGCCCCCAACATTCGGATGGCTGCAGGATTTACATAAACTATATTTCTGTCTTGATGAACGCAAATTGCGTAAGGAGAAGTTTCAACCAGTAAGCGATAACGGTTTTCACTTTCGCGCAGTAATACTTTAGATTTTTCCTGGTCAGAATAATCGTGAGTTATTCCAATAACTTCCTTGACCGTTCCATCCTCATCCAGAATTGGTACACAAGTTATTTTAAGATTTCTTTTATCATCTTCTGAGAAGTTAACCACTGTATCCACTGATTGGATTTTCCCGGTAATATAAACATTATTAAGCATGGGCAAGTAAGCACTGTAAATTTCTGGTGGCCATACTTCCTCTTCAAATTTACCAATAAAATCCGAGATCGGACGCCCTGATACCTGGCGCGTTGCCTGATTGATAAATTGAATACGTTTTTCATGATCGTAAATGACAATTACATCCGGGATATTTTCCAAAGCTTGCTTGAATCGTTCCTCAATTTCATTTTTTTCTTTTTCGATTTTCTTGCGATCAGTAATATCCATCATCAAGCCAAAGATTTGCACTGGTGTTCCATCTTCTTTACGCAGGTAAATAGATTCCCTGGCTTGAAACCAACGCCACTCTCTATTCTTTTTTCTCATTCGGTAGATTTGTTCTACAATTTCGTTGTTTTTCATGGAGTAATATTTGGGTAAAATATTCTCGAGATACGCTGCATAGTCAACAGGATCCATTAGATTCTTTATCAATTCAGATCCCATATTCTTGATTTCTTTTTCACTATACCCAAGATATCTTTGAATACTGGTATTCACATAAACATTAATTTTCTTTTCGATATCATATATATATATAAGGTCCGGCGAGGCGTTGATAATTCCTTCAATGAATGCATTATTCTTTCGGATTTCTTCCTCTGCCTTTTTCCTTTCCGTGATATCCATAGCTGTACCGATAATTAACGCAGGTTTTCCGTCTTTATCAGGGGTCAATTTCCCATACACTCTAATCCAACGGGAATCTCCATCTGGACGGATAATCCTGAATTCGAGATCTTTAACTTTTATACCGATTATTATTTTTTCAATCCAGGCATCCATTAATGCTTTGTCATCAGGATGAATTAATTTGTTAAAAGCATCCAGAGTCAGGTCAAATTCTTCTTGGATCACACCAAAATTAATATACATCTCGTGAGACCATTGCATACTTCCTTCATTCAAATCAATGATCCAATTCCCCATTTGAGCAATTTCCTGCAATTCCTCTAAATTACTGAGGCTTTCACGCAATTCCTGTTCAATAATCTTGCGTTCTGTAATATCTGAAAAATAGACCGTCAAGCCATCAGAAGAGGGGTAAATGCGGTTTTCATAATACCGGTCCCACATTTCGGAATAAGCTTCCATGACAACCGTTTTTTGAGTTTGAAAAGCCTCCTGGAAAGCTTTATAAAACGGATTATTTATTGCTTGCGGATATTCCTCCCACATATTCTTACCAATCAGTTCTTGTGGCTTTTTGTTCTGCATCATTTTTGCACCACTTGAATTGATAAAAATTATGAGGCCATCCTGGTCAAGCGAAATTATTCCATCCTTGATCCGATTAAAAAGATCAACGTATCCGACTATATTCTCTTTATCCAAGGGGTCTAACGATGCATTATTGCTCTGGTCTCGATTTCCCACATTTTTTTTGTCCATAATCAGCCATCCAAAATATTTTTAACAATTAATCAGCTACATTAATCATTAAAAAATATACCAAAAATCCCATTCGCTATAATTTTTTTACAAATTCTTTTACAAATTATTTTCTAATGCAATTTTACTGTTGTATCTGAATGAAAGACTCTTAATAAAGTCTTAGAAATATCCGCACTTCGTCTTTCAATAACAATTAATTATTTAGAAATAATTTAACTGGCAAAATTCTATAGAGGGGGATAAGTTTTCTCCGGTTGGTGGCGGTGCTGGGGTCGCTCGATCAGTTCGATGGTCACACCCAGGGTTTTTTCGGTGTCCAGGTAGGCGTAGTGCCCGTCGCCGTCCAGACCGAAGCCGGAGCCATCCTGGATCATCTCCAACCCGGCTGCGTGTGCCTGCGCCAGGGCAGCCTCCATATCTTCCACCAGCACACCCAGGTGCTGCAGTCCGTAGCCATGCTCGGTGATGAAATCCTTGTAAATGGACTCCCCCTCCAGCGGTTCGATCAGCTCGATGCGCATGTCGCCGAAGTACGACAACGCCACGCGGAAACTGTGCTCGCCCGGCTGGCCGTGATAGCTCATTTCCTGCACCAACGGCTTGCCGTAGGTATAAAAAGTCCAGCCGCCAATACCGAACAGCTTCTGGTATTGTTCCACAGTTTCATCCAGATCCTTCACAACCATAGCAATCTGGGCGATTCCGTTGTTTAAAAAGGGCAGAGGAAGCGGGGAATTTAAAACCATAGGAGTATCCTTTCTCAGGATTCAACTAAAAAGACTAGTCCTGCTTGAACAAGCGCTGGCGGCGCCGGCGTATAAAGGGCGCGGCCAACTTGCGGATTTGATATTTCAGCACAATAGGAGCGAAGCGTGAACCGCCTTCCCTATAATGCACGCGCAGCATCTCCGGCCAGCAGCGGTCGTCGGCCGCGATGGTCTTGGCGTCGGCGTGCAGGCGGAAGTTAGCCCAGGTACGCCCCTCCAGGTAGTGCAGTTCGGAGACGGCCGCCAGGCGCGTCCACAAGTCGTAATCCATGGCGAAGAAGAAGCTGTCGTCCAACGGGCCAACCAGATCCCACAGCGCCTTGCGGAAGAAAGAGGCTTGCTGGGGAATGTGCACATAGCCGCGGCGTAATTTTGTTAAGTCGGTCTGCGCGGCCGGGAAACGGCCAATCACGCGGTCCTTTTCGTCGATGTAATTGGCATCACCGTACACCAGACCCACTTCAGGATGCTCATCCAGGAAAGCCACCGCTTCAGCCACCGCATGGGGTTCCAGGGTATCGTCCGAATTGAGCCAGGCAATGATCTCGCCGTGCGCACGCGCAAAGCCTTTGTTAATAGCATCCGTCTGGCCTTTATCCTTCTCGGAAACCCAATAAGCCAGTTTATCAGCATACTTTTTGATAACATCCAAACTTTTATCCGAGGAAGCACCGTCAATCAGGATGTATTCGATATTCGGGTAGGTCTGCCCCAACACCGATTGGATGGTCTCTTCCAGATAATTAGCCTGATTATACGAAGGGGTGATGATGGACACCACCGGCGCCCGCTTGTCGCTTACTTTCACTTTTCCACCGTATGCAAGTCGTAGATGATTACTTCATCGGTGGATTCGATCACGGAGAAATTATCATCCAGGGCCTGCTTCAATTCCGGTTGGCGCGCCAGCTCGTCCATCTGGGTGATAACGAAGTAATCCTTGCCCACCACAGCCGATTGGAATGCCGCGTTCAGGTCCACATCGTTACCGGCCAACTCACGCAGGTTGATGTCGGCCGTATCCATCCAGGGATCCACGTCCACCCAGCCCCAATAAGCCAGGCGGTAGCCATAATCGGTCAGTAATCCTTCCACGTGGCTGGCATGACCCAACTGGTCGCCCAGTTTTTCCCAGAAACGGGTTTCATTGTGATAATCGGTCTTCTTGAGCGTCACGCGTGCATCCCAGGTCTTCAACACCATAAATGAAGCCAGCACCAGCGCAATGACCGCCAGCGAATAGCGATTTTTAACCGGCAGGCTGCCAATCAGCGCCTCGAAAACTGCCGCCAACCCCAGGGCGGTAATGGCCAGCAAGGGCATCTGGTAATAATCATGCGTAGAGATGTGATAAGAGAAAGTGAAGCCGTAAATAAAATAGCCGACCAGCAAACCAACCAGCATTCCTTTCCAACGCTTATTTGGAAAAACCAAAATTCCGATCACACCGGTCAGGAAGACTTCCAGACCCACCACGCTCTTGATCTCGCCGATCCACTGTAAATAGAAAACCGGGTCCACCCACAGGTTGGGGAAGAAACGCAGGCTGAATTGCTCGCCCAACAGCCCCAGGATGTACACACCGTAAATGTGGTAGGCAATATACGGGCTAACCGACAAGACGAACAACAGCCAAACTTGCTTATTTTTCAACAGCTCTTTAAATTTAAAATTGCTCAGCAGCAACCCGGCCAGCGCGGGGGCAATAAAGAAGACCGCCACAGATTTAACATAGATAGCCAGCCCGCACAGCAGCCCGGCACGCACCACGCGCCCCCAGGTGGGCTGCTTCATCCAGCGCACGGCCGCCCACAGGCCCATGATGATGGTAGCCACCATAAGCGATTCAGGTTGGAAAGCGCGGCTGGACATGACTGCGTAAGGCCACAACATGAAATAGACCACAGCCAGCACAGAACCGGCCAGGCCAAAGAGTTCGTTAGCCAGCAGGCACAGAAAAACACCGCCCAGCGTCCAAAACAGGATAGCCCACACTCGTGCGGCCCACAACTGTTCGGAACCCAAAAGCTGATAAGACCAGGCGGTCAAACGCTCCATGATCTGCGGTTCGATCAAGCCCTCCGTTTTCCACTGCTTGAGGGACATGTCTTGCTGCCACTTGGGCGCGTCCTCCAGCGTTTGGTAATACATGCCGCGCGCGATCAAGGCCGAATGCAGCTGGCGGGTAGGGTGAAAATCCAGAGGCGCGTCTTTCAGATCATAAAAGCGCACGGCCGTCCCCAGCAGGAAGGCCAGGACAATCAATGCCAGCCAAACCCAGCGGGTACTTTTTTTCTTTAAATCAGATGAGTGTTGCTTATTTTTCTTTTGTTTGGGCATAGTCAAATAAACTCGTATATTCCTGAAGTTCAAGGCTGCGGACTTTTCGCGAACGTTTTTGCAGGTAACGGTCGCGCAGATTACCCAACGGCAGCACCAGGCTGCCCAGGGCATACAGCATACGGCGCTTTTCGCGCCAGGCTGTGGCTGGATGATACCACAGAGACTTGAGATAGTGAACGAAGGCGCGCCCTTGCTGCCCGCCGTCCTGTAAGTAGCGCGCGCTTAAAAGGTAGGCACCCGCGCGTATGCTGCGCTCATCTTCATTGAAGAGCGGCGCCAAATCAGGCTGAGCCTGCATCCAATCCACGATGGCAAAGGCTTCGCGCCCAAACTCGGCCGCCATAGCCACGTTCTTAGCCGCCGCGTGGAAGCGCGCCGCCGCGAAGAAGTCTGGAATGTGGCGAATGGGCGCCAGGGCTGCCATGCGCAGCCATAGCTGGTGGTCCAACAGATAGTGATAATCCAGGTCCAGATAACCGGCCTTTTCGAGTACAGAGCGGCGGATGAACACACCCGGCTGGCCGATGATGTGGAAAGACATCAGATCCATCAAGCCCCAGTCGCCGTAGCGCATAGTGTTGAACACTTCATTTTTTGCGTCGATGGAGAACACATCGGAGAAGACCAGGCCCAAGTCCGGGTTGGTTAACAAGACAGCCACCGCCTTGGTAACGGCCCCCTGCGCGTACAGGTCGTCCGAGTTGAGCCAGGCCACAAACTCGCCTTTGGCGCGCCGCAGGCCTTTGTTGATGGCCTCAGCCTGGCCGCGGTCCTTCTCGGTCACCCACCAGCTTAGGCGCTTGGCATAACGCTCGATAATCTCCACGCTGCCGTCCGTAGAAGCGCCGTCCACCACCAGGTATTCAATGTTGGGGTAATCCTGCTCCAACACGGAACGCAGGCTATCTTCCAGGTAAGCTGCCTGATTATAGGATGGGGTAACAATTGAGACGAGTGGATAATCTTTCATCAATCAAACAGGGAATCGTATTCCACCTTGGGGAAGATGGTCAGCTTGCCGCCCACAGTGGCATCCAGCACACGGCGGCCGTCGGCTTCATAAGCCTGGCGCGCCATGGCATAACCTACCTCGGAGGTATCCAGGTCGGGCAGCTGCCAGCGGAAGCCTTTGCCGAAATAGGCCGGGTTGAAATGGTTTGGGTCGTCGCCCTCGGACACAATGGTGGTGTTGGGTTTGCCCTTGGTGGCAAAGCTGTGGTCCACGCCGATCAGAATGACCTCGCTGAAACCCAGGTAATAAGCCACCTGCAAGGCCACGTAGGTGACCGTTGCGCCCTCCCATAAGCGTTTGGTGATATCGCGGGCAAACTTGGGGCCGGTGTAAGACGTATGCAGGAAAAACATGTTCTCGTCCGGTTGCAGCCATGGATGCGCGTGCCAGGCAATGAATTTAGGAATACTCAGCTTCTGGATGTCCGCCGCGCACTGCTCGATCACCAAATCATTTATGGACACAAAGAAAGAGGTCTCAAAACCCAGCTCGGGGAACATCAGGTAGATGCGGTTCATACCGAAGGTGTATTCCCCGCGCAGCTTGCGCATATCGGTATTCTTCAGGCTGGGGCCATTGCCGATGATGAAACAGCGCTTGCCTGCGTACATATTATGCAGGGGGCGCAGCTGCGCATTGACCGCCCGCCGCCAGGGGTGCGTGGACGCCTGAATGTCATCCGGCAGACGTTGAATGCCGTCACGGCCATTTTTCAAAACGGACAACATAGGGTCCGGCAGAGTGTGCTTGAGGGTTTCTTTAATGGACATGCGTTTTTTATTCCGTGCTCAGCTTGGCGGTTGCGCCGCCGTCCACTACCAGGGCCTGCCCGGTCATGAAGGAAGACTGCGTATCATCCGCCAGGAAGTAAATGGTTTGGGCAATCTCGCGCGAGGTGCCGATGCGCCCGTTGACGGTCTTGCTGGCCAGGTTGTCCAGGCGCTGCTGTACAGAAGGGCCGTCGAAATGGCCGCGGTTCATGCTGGCACGCAGCATGGGCGTGTCCACCGCGCCGGGCAGTACCGCGTTGACGCGGATGTTATCGGCCGCGAACTCAATCGCCACGGCGCGCGTGAACGCCAGCAACCCGCCCTTGCTGGCCGCGTAAGCGGAAATATTGGGTGAGGTGGCAATAGCATGCACCGAACTCATATTGACGATGGCGCCCCCGCCGGCAGCCTTCAGCAGCGGATGAGCCAGCTTGGTACCCAGAAATACAGAGCGCAGGTTGGAGGCAATGGTGGTATCCCAATCCTCCACGCTCGTGTCCAATACCGATTTGGCAATCTGCACACCGGCATTATTAACCACCGCGTCCAGCAGCGGGCTGAACTCGGCCGTGCGCCGGTAGATTTCTTCAATATCCTGCGGGTTGGCAATGTCCGCCTGGATAAAGAGCCCGTCCTCAGGAAAGCCGGGGCCAAATTCCGCACGGTCCACCCCCACCACCTGCCAGCCGTGTTCGTGGAAAACCTGCACCACAGCACGCCCAATACCGCCGGCCGCGCCCGTGATCAACATTACCTTTTTTCTATCCGCCATATTCTCACCTGCTGTTCTTTTGCTTGACTTCTTCAAAATCCGGATGGGGAATGTCCAGCCCATCCAATAAGTTCAAAATGGTGTTCCAATGCACTTTTTCCCAGGCCGTCGGTGAGGAATTGGAATTATGCGGCGCTAACATGACATTGTCCATACCGCGCAGCGGAGAATCGCCCGGCAGGGGCTCAACTTCAAAAACATCCAGCGCGGCGCCCCCCAGACGTTCCTCTTGCAACGCCCTGACCAGCGCGGCTTCCTCCACCAAAGGCCCGCGGGCAGTGTTGATGACCACCGCGGTGGGTTTGACCAGCGCCAGCGAGTCGCTGTTGATGATGTGATGGCTGGTAAGGTTGAGGTCGCAGTTCACGCTGATGAAATCAGCGCGCTGCAGCAGCTCTTCCAAACTGACCATCTCCACATGGTTGGCCTGCGTGAATTCTTCGGAAATCGGAATAATGTCATTGCCCAGCAGGGTCATACCGAAGGCATGTCCCTTGCGCAGCACTTCCCTGCCAATGTTACCCACACCGATCACACCCAGCACACATTCGCTCAGTGCGCGCCCGGGCAGCTTCTGCCAGCGGCCGGATTTGACCTCGCGGTCCATCCAGGGCTGGCGGCGCGCGAAGGCCAACATATAAGCCATGACGCTATCCGAAACCGGCACGGTGAAGGCATTGGTCGTACGGCAAATCTTAACGCCTTGTTTGGCAGCGGCTTCCTGGTTGATGGAGTCGATGCCGGTGCCCCACTTGGAGATGACCTTCAAGCGCGGGCTGCACTGCCGGATGACATCGGGCGTGTAGCGGTCGTCGCCGCACACCGTGCCGTCGAACTGGCCGGCATATGCCAGGATTTGAAGCACTTCCAGCCGTTCGTTCACGTCCGGGATGATCAACTCGCAGCCGTAATGGGTAAAAACCGGCCTAAAACGTTCCACGAAGGGCAGCATATAAGGGGCAGAAAGCAGTATCTGATAGGTTTGCATATTCACCTGATAAATAAAGTGGTATGGCTGGGATTATACCAGTCAGGAATTGCGACGGTTCTTCATCAACAAGTCCGCGATCAAAAAATCGATATTCTCGTCAATATCCAGGGCTTCCTCCACAGGCGTCTCAAACATGAGCGGCTTGCGCCCGATGCGGTTGTGGCGTTCACGCAAATTTCCCGCGGTGAAGATGTAAATACAGGAATTCTCCTCATAAACTGGCGGCAGGTCCTGGGTTTGCAGCAGCACCTCGGGGTCGTGGTTGAGCGGCTGGGTAAAGCGGTCCCACAGACGCGTCTGCAGGCGCGTCACGGAGAAAAGCGAGTCGTATTCGTCTGACTTGGCTAGAAATTCATGGATGGCTTTTGAGACCGTTTCCGGCCTGAGCAGCGGATTGGTGCTGTGGGTTTGCAGGTACAAATCGGCCGGCACATGTTGTGTGTCATACAGCAGGATATCGTTCATGGGGACATCGTCCGCGCACAGCTCCGGTGGGCGCACCAAAACTGTAACCCGCGGATAATGCGCCGCCAGATCCTCCTGAATGGGCTGACTGTCTGTGTTGACCACGATGCGGTCGATTTCCGGACAGGCCGACAAGGTTTCGATAATGTAGTGGAATAGAGGTTTTCCGGCCAAGTCGCGGAAATTTTTATTTTGCACGCGCTGGGAGTGATGACGCATGGGCACCAGCGCAGCGATCTTTTTTTCTTTCAAACTACCCTCCAGCAAACAAGTGATAAAAAACCTTACAGGTTTATTTTAATCGTAAGTGATGGGTTTGACATCCCGTTTGGCGTTTGCGCCGTTTTTGTCCCCATTTTCGCGCGGGTAGTAAAAGGATTGTTTGAGCTGCCAGGTGAGCGGGCCGGAGCGCTGGTAACCGATGTAGGTGCCATGAAATTGCAGCCAGCGGAAGCGCAGGATGCTGCCAAATTGGCGAAAAAAAACACGCTGATGGACAGCTTGGCCCAAATCACTGAAGGAATTTTTCAGGAACAGGCGCAGCAAATCGCCCAGGCTGAAGGTGGCGTGCGGGTAAATCTGCTTGAAGGCCATGCCTTCGCGCGTGTAACGCTTGTGAATGCCCCGCCAGGATTCGCTGTGCACGTGGATGATCTCAGCTTCGGCGCTGTAAGCGATGCGGTAGCCCTGGTCAAAGGCCCATTGGGCCCACTCCAGGTCTTCCAAACCGGGCAGACTTTCATCATAGGCATGTTCAGTCCATAATAATTTGCGGATGGCTGCGTTGGCATTGTTGCAGAAAGGATAGTCCTGGATTTTTTGGGATTCTTCCGGATACCAATGCGTAAAAAGCTGTTGTTCCGAAAACTGTGAAGCCGCCACACCGCGCTGTTTTCCGTACACCAACGCGATACGCTCATCGGAGAAGGGTTCCAACATGCGCTCGATCCAGTCCGGGTAAACCGGATAAACATGCGCGCTGGCAATCAGGAGCAGGTCAGCTGTAGCCGTACGAACACCCACATTGAGCGAACGCCCGAAGGTAAATTCCTGCGGGGAGATGCTCACCACTTCCGCGCCCCCTTCTTTGGCAATTTCCACCGTGCGGTCGGTCGAACCCGAATCCACCAGAATGACCTGCACGTTTTTGACAGTCTGCTGCTGAATACCATTCAGCAGGCGGCCAATATGCTGCTCTTCATTAAACGCGCGGATAATAATGGAACAATCGGGTTTCATAGGTCCTGTATAAAGGGCGTCCCTTTCAAGATGCCGTCCAATACCACCTGCAAGGTGGCGGAGTTGTGCGGGTAGAGCGCCTCGGCTTTGAAGTCCTTCAAGCGCACATAGCCACGCCACACGCCGTCCTCTTCCAGGAAATCGCCGAAGGGCAGCGAAGCGCGGAAGAGCTGGCTGTAGAGCACGCGGCGGGCGTTACGTTGGAATTCATCCGGGTGGGTTACTGCGTCGGCTGCCAGAAATTCACGCAGCTTGGCACGGTAATCCGGCACACTTTGCGGGAAGAACACCGTGGGAATCTGCGTGTAGCGCGCTTTTCCGGCGCACAACACCGGCTTGCCCAGCACGGAAGATTCCAAGCCGACGGTGGAATTATAGACCATCACAAATTTGGCGTGCGCGATCAATTCATAAGAGCTGATGAACTGGCGCGGGCCGATGAAGAGCATATTGGGCAGCTGCTCTACCCCGCGCGCTTTGACCCAGTCCGATACCGTCTCGCGGCTTTCTTTGCCGGGGCGCTCCTCATCCGGGTGGGCGCGCAGCACAAAAAAGATTTCCGGATGGGCTTTGATCTCTTCCAACACCAGGTCCAGCCAGGCAAACATATGCTCGAAGACCACATTGGCGTGGCCTTGTGAAGTATCGAAAACCACATTGGTGAATACCGGCACAACCGCCTCGAACTGCTCCGCGCGTTGCCAAAAAGCATCGTCCAGCTCGCGCATTTCCGGCCAGAAATTAACGCCGGCGGTAACGAACTTGCCCTGGGTGCGCTGGTTAAGGTAAGCATCCAGGCGCGCGTTCTGCTCGGGGCTCAATTTGAATTTCTCATCCACCTTGACGGGATAAGCCGTGGCTTCTTCCGCGGTTAAAAAAGCGGAAAGCGGCAGCATGCCAACCTCATGCGAATAGACCGGCAGCCCATGGCGCTGGGCCATCCAGCGCGCGGCAGCTTCCGGGTAGAACATGCCGTTGAAAACCACCACCGCCAGCGGGTTGGATTGTTCAATCAGTTTTTTGAATTGGCGCGCCACATGTAAGGCTGAGAGCATGTACTCGCGCGCCAGGTAACGGGTGGGTTCGTCATCCTGTAAATGGTGGATGCGCAGCACCCAACGCAGTGAAGGCAGTACCAGTTTTCCCAGCGGGATGTCCTGCCACTCTACTTTCAGTAGTTCTTCCAAAGATAAATCGGTCAAATAATCGGACAGATCAGCATCCCGTTTGAGGGTAAAAGGAAAAACCTGGGCACCCTCGAATAGCACGCGCGAGGTGCGCATGCATTCCGCGCAGGGCGGCGGGGCTTTGGGATTGAGCTTATCCGTACCCAGCACACAATGCGACAACCCATTCAAACAGACAAAGTGAATAACCGGCTGGCCGGTCCGGCGCAGCGCCAAACTGCTGACCAGGGAGAAACCGGCGTTTTGGCTCAAGCCGGAAAGGCGCGTGGAGGCATTAAAGAAAATGACCGGCCGCTGGTCCGCCGCTGTTTCAGCAGTCGGCAGCCCAATCTCGGCCGTCAATTCCCGCACGCGGCGGTGATTGCGGCGCAGGGCATTTTCACGTTTGACGCGCACTCGCGCGCGTTGGATCAAATTCATGTCAGAAGCTTACAGGTAACGCCGTAATTTCTTCATGGAAGATTTTTCACTGTCATACACACGCTTGACGCCATCGCCCAGGGCCATCTCGGTCACACGGATGTATTTCACCAGCAGGCGGAAACCGCCTGGTTCCACCGAAGCAGCCTGGTCGCTGCCCCACATAGAGCGGTCGAGCGTGAAATGACGCTCCACCATGCAGGCGCCCATGGAAACCGCGACCACCGAGGTGATCAAACCCACTTCGTGGCCGGAGTATCCAATCGGGCAGGGGAACTGCTCTTTCAAGGTCGGAATCATCTTGAGGTTCAATTCCTGCGGGTCGCAGGGATAGGTACTGGTGGAATGGGTGATGGCCAGATCATCGGTACCAATCACAGCCACAGCGTCCTTGATCTGGTCGCCGGTGGACATACCAGTTGAGACAATCATCGGCCGGCCGGTGGCACGCACTTTGCGCAGCAGGTTGTGGTCGGTCAAAGCGGCAGAAGGCAGTTTATAGCAAATCGGGTCAAAGGCTTCCATGAAATCTACCGAGGGCTCATCCCACACCGATACGAACCAGTCGATATTCAGCTCTTTGCATAGTTTATCGATTTCACGGTATTCCGCCTCGCCGAACTCAACCCGTTCGCGGTAAGACATATAAGTGATGTAGCCCCAGGGTGTTTCACGCATCAGGTCGCGCTGCTCTTTGGGCACGCACAATTCAGGCGTGCGCTTCTGCAGCTTGACCGCGTCCGCGCCGGTGTCTTTGGCAGTCATGATCATTTCCTTTGCCGTTTCCAGATCGCCGTTGTGATTGATGCCAATTTCCGCGATGATATAAGCCGGATGCCCGTCACCAATCAAGCGGTTACCAATTTTCACTTCTCGCGCCATTTATCGCTCCTTTAATTCGGATAAGTTGATTTACAGTGTTTCAGGAAGCCAGGAAGCTGCCGACCAACTGCATATCGCACTGCTCGGTGCATTTCAGGCCGGGCGTCAGTTCAAAATGGTCCTGACGGAAGCGTTTGTATTTCTCGCCGTTCCAAATGTCATAAAGCGATTCGGTTTTGGCGTCGCCCAGGATGATCTCGTTGTTGAAATCTTCCACGCACTCCACCGATTCACCGTTGGACTTGATGGTCATGGATGACCAGGGGAACTGGCAGAATTCCAACCAATGGATGGACTGCGTGCCCTGTTTGTTATCCTCATACCATTGCTGGTCCTGGCTCTTCAGATAGACATACACATCCATGTCCTTGAAGGCTTCTTTGACCTTTTCGAACTCCTCCTGCTGCCAGGGTTTGTTCAGGTTGATCATGGTGATCACAATGGTAGTGTTCAGGTTTCGCTGGGCTTTGACATCCAGCAATTTGAGGATCTTTTTGTAACTTTCGGAGAAGTTGGACTGCTGGCCGCGAACTTCCTTATGGCGCAGGTCATCCACACTCTCGATTGAATACTTGATGTAGTCCAAACCGTTTTCAAAGGTCTCAATAGTACGATCCAGGTTGATGTTGGCCGGGTTACAGCTGAAGTAACTCAGGAGACCTTGTTTGGTCATCATCTCCACATAATCCGGGATATTCTTATCCAGCAGCGGGTCACCGTAGCCGTGCAGCACGATCACCTTGGGAATAACATACAGGAAGAAATGATTTTCGTTCATCTCATCCTTGTTGATCTTGTAGTTTTCCGCCGCAAATTTCTCCCAGGCCGTCCATTCTTCCGTTGACCAGGGGCGCAGTTGGCTGACAACCTTCTCGAAGGTTTCTTTCTGCATGGTCTCAATCGGGCGGGTCATCATGGTTGTGCGCGGGCACATCTCGCAGCGCATGTTGCAGGCGTTGGTGGTTTCAATGTTGTAAACCACCGGCTGCGGGGAGCGGTATTCTTCCAGTTTTTGCATCAAGTAATCGCGCTCAAACTTCTGCCCCTGCATGAGTTTGTATTTCAGATCAAAAACTTTCATGTAAAAATCAATATCAAACATTGTTTATCTCCATTGATTTATTTGCATCTTTCCTTTTATGTAGAAGGAAAGCCATTATAACGCTTTGCAAAAAAGTGCACAAACCATGCGCTCAGGCTTGCAGGCGCGCAATCAGCAGCTCACACAGCTCGCGCACCGCGCCAAAACCACCCGGTTTATCCAAAACCAGGTCAGCTGCCTGCTGCACTGTCACGTTGGCATCCGCGGGTGCGACCGCGAAACCCACCAGCGGGAAGCAGGGTAGGTCGTTCAGGTCATTGCCAATGTAAATCACGTCTTCTGGTTTCAAGTCGCGTTCTTCATATAACTTTTTCAAGGCGGAAGC
The DNA here is from genome assembly GCA_002412595.1 of Anaerolineaceae bacterium UBA5211. GTDB lineage: Bacteria > Chloroflexota > Anaerolineae > Anaerolineales > Anaerolineaceae > Pelolinea. The sequence continues at coordinate 110,483 of DHVJ01000060.1, read as the reverse complement.
TTTATCGCTCACACTCTGGAAAACTTCTAAATTCAATTTGCGGCAGCGCGCAGCCACCACCGGGTTAGTTTCCTTAGACATCACCAGCACTTGCATGCCGGTCAGCTGGCGCAGCCGTTCCAGTCCCAACCCATCCGAGCGGCTGGCAGCTACCATCTCGCGGCCGTCCTGATCCACCCAAACCCGGTCGTCGGTCATGACCCCATCGAAATCGAGGATCAACAGGCGCGGGTGGGCCGGAAAAGGACGCCGGCTTTGATCGGGCGCGACAATCTTTAACCTGCCTTCCATGATAGTGGTTTCAGCCCGCTGCCAATCCAGCAGCGTGTCGATATCCACGGTATAGGCCGGGTCGATGAACAGCGGCAGGATCACGTTGCCACTCATGGAATCTTTTTCCAGGATGGCGCGCGGGCGGATGGCGTCCACATGGCCGGTCTGCCAATAGGTGTCCGGCAGCTGCTGGCGGGGCGCGTTGAAAGCTTCTTTGACGCCCGTTACCTTTAAAATGGGGCTCATGCTGCCGTTGGCGTTGACCGACCACATTTTATAAGGATTCTGGCCGGACGGCACCACCCCGCGCACCGAGTCCGCCTCTGGATGGTCAAGAAGTAATTGCACGGCCTGGTCCAACAATTCGGGCGGGCGGAAAGGTGAAGTAGGGCGCAGCTGGATGACGATGTTGGGGTGATAGTCCTCATTTTCGGCCAACCACTCCAAAGCATGCCGGAAAACCGGAAAATCCAGGGTTTCGTCGCGGGAAAATTCCTCCGGGCGCAGGAAGGGCGTTTCCGCGCCATATTGGCGCGCGATGGCCGCGATTTCCTCGTTGTCGGTGGAAACGATGGTGCGCGTGACGGCTTGCGATTGCAGGCCGGCCGCGATGCTGTAGGCAATCAGGGGCACACCGCCCAGGAGGCGGATATTCTTGCGCGGAATGCTCTTGGAATTTCCGCGCGCCGGAACGACAGCTAACACTTCCAGTTTCGTCATAGGTTCTTCCTGTTCTTAATGATATACCACCCGCTGGTGATAATGGCCGGACTGTAAAATGCCCCAGGCCAATTCCAGCGCCTTTTTGCCGTCTTCAAAGGTACAGCGCGAAGTCGTTTTTCCGGCTGTTAGCTCAATGAAATGCGCCATTTCGTCCAAAAACATTTGGTTGCGTTCAAAACCCTGCGGCGCAGGGAAGACTTGTTCGCCTTGTGGCGTGCGCAGGCGCACCGCGCTGTCGGCATAATCCCAGTTTAACGTCCCCTGCGTGCCGCTGATCTCCAGGTCGTGGCGTTTGCTGCGGCGGTAATAATCCAAGTGTAAATTGCCGGTCACGTCATTCTCAAAGCTCAACACAGCTTCAGCTAAATCCTCCACATCCACTTCCAGTTCGCTCAGATGTCCGGTAAAGGCGAATACCTCGCGTACCTCGCCGAACAGCCAACGCAGGTAGTCCATGGGATGGCACAGGGTTAGCACTACACCCCCGCCCAGCTCCTTGCGGGCGGCGTAGCTCTGGCGGTAATCCTCCCAGGGATGCCAATCGGGCAGATATTCGCCCCAATAGCTTTGGAAAGACAGCGGGCGGCCGATAGCGCCCTCGTCCAGCAATTGCTTGACCTTCGCCAGGCCGGGATTGAAGCGGAATTGGTAAGCGCTGAAAAAGCAGGCATGCCCGTTTTGCAGTACCTGCTCCAACTCGCGTAAATCTTCCGGGCGGTAAGCTAATGGTTTTTCAAGAAAGATCGCACAGCCCTGTTGGGCAGCCGGCACGGCCACCTGCATATGCAGGGCGGTCGGGTTGGCAATAATGACTGCGTCGGGATGATGCGCCAGGGCAACTTCCAGGTCGGTCTCGACGGGATAGGGGGCCAATTCGGCGTCATCCAGCGTGGCGTGATGGGTGCGGAAGAGCAGGATGTCGTTCTGGCCCAAAGCCGCCAAATTGCGCAGATGGCGGCGGCCGATGGAACCCAACCCGGCAATCAGAAATTTCATGCTATCCCTTTACTCTGCGTGTGTCTTCCGATTATCTGGCATCAGGCATTGATGATCTTGAACATGCGCTCGTAGAGCCAGTAAGCGATTTTTTGCACCAGCCGGTTGCGGGCCAATTTGGTCTTCCAGCCCGACGCGGCTTTCTTTTCCGCGGCCGCGGCCTGCACTTCCAAGCCGTATTGGCGGATGACCGCCGCAGCGCTTTCATCGATCTGATTGCCCAGCAGGCGCAGCGTGGGCGGCGTGGTGCATAAGCGCAGCATGCCCAATTTATCGATGGTCACGTCCAGGTCGCGCATCTGGCCCATCAGGTTGCTGGACCAGGTCTTGGGCAGTGCCTGCAGGATGGCCTCTTTTTTGGTCACCAGCTGGTAATGCCCGGCGGAAGCCCAAACGTTAATGCCTTTATAGGTAATGAGCACGTCTTCCAGCCCGGCTACTTCGCTGCGGTACTTTTCCTCGGTGCGGCCCATCTGGTCCATATAATGCTGTTCCAGGGCCGGGTCCACCAGGTTGCCGCGCTGCATTTCCACGCCCTTGGATTGGGCAAACTTCAACGTGGAAGCGACGCCTTCTTTCATGTGCGGCTTGATGTACATGCCGCTGACGATGCCTACGTTGGGGAAGGTGTCCAGCACTTCCAGGCTGCGTTCCAGCCAACCGGGCAAGTAGAAAACGTCGTCGTCGCAGTAAGCAATGACTTCGCCAGGCGCCGCCTTGAACATGAGCTGCAGCGCGCCGATCTTGCCGATGTTCTGGCTGGAAAGCATCAAAAAGTCGATATCGCCGGCGTCCTTCAACTGGCGCAGGTAATCCACCAGCTCCGGGCGGCTGCCGTTGTCGAACACCATCAGGTCGTAAGGAACCGAAGTGTGTTTGAGGATGCTCTGCAGGCAGGTTTTGGTGACTTCCAGCCGATTTTCAAAATAACCCAGGGAATTGGGCACGTAGGTTAATACGGCCACCGTAACGCGCGCGGGGACGTAATCCGACTTTTTCCCGCGGCTGGGATTCATTCCAATTCTAGGCAAACTTTATCTCCATTTTGCAAAATTCAGGTATTGAATTGTGTTTCCGTCCAACAGTTTGGATTGATATAATGCTACCATAATTACACTTTTTCAATTAACAAAAGAAAAGACCGCTATGAAACCAACCTTCCTCACCGCGTTGTTTACTTTAAGCCTATGCGCAAGCGCATTTCAAGGCAGCCCGCTATCCCCCGTCCAATCCGTTGCGGCGCAAGGAACAACAGCGCCGGATGAACAAACCGAAGCATCCCGCAGCCTGACCATCTGCCTGGGCTACGAACCCGAGTCGCTGTATCTCTACGCGGCCCAGTCGCAGGCCGCCCATGAAGTGCTGCAGGCCATCTACGACGGGCCGTTCGATGAAAGCGGCGGGAAAATCACGCCGGTCATACTGTCGAAAGTGCCCACCTTCAGCCTTACGCCGGTGACGGTGCAGGCCGGGCAATCCGTGGTGAACAGCCAGGGACAGGTCGTTGCGCTGCAAGCCGGCACGCAAGTCTTCCCCAGCGGCTGCAGCAGCGCCGATTGCGCTGTTGCGTGGGACGGCAGCAGCCCGCTGCAGCTCGACCAGCCCAGCCTGCGTTTTGAGCTGCTGCCCGATCTGAAATGGTCGGACGGCGAGCCTTTAACCACGGCGGACTCCGTTTACAGCTACAGCCTGGCGGACAACCCGGCCACGCCCGGCAATAAAACTTTTATTGAGCAGACCGCCAATTACCAGGCGCTTGATGAGCGCACAGTTGCGTGGGTCGGGTTGCCCGGCCTGGTCAGCGACCGCCCGCAGGATTATTTCTGGTCGCCGCTGCCGCGGCATGCCTGGGGAGAACTCAGTGCGTCCGATCTACTGACAGCGGACGCGTCCATGCGCAGCCCGCTGGGCTGGGGCGCTTACGTGGTCGACGAATGGCAAAGCGGCGAATATATCCGCCTGAAAAAGAACCCCTATTATTTCCGCGCCGATGAGGGCCTGCCCCAATTCGACACGCTGACCTTCAAGATCACCGACACATACGGCGACACCAACCTGGCCAACCTGAAATTCGACCGTGAACCCTTCGCGCAGTTCAAGTACGACATGGGCGAGTATGAAGACGACGTCCAGCAGCACGGCTGCGACCTGATCTCCACTACGGTGGACATGCGCGACCAGTTGGAGGTTCTCAACATCCTGTTAAATTACTTCTCCGACGCGGGCGTGCAGGTCACCCACGGCGCACACAGCCAAGCCGCCTGGCTGCTCTTCAACCAACGCTCGGACGAGGAAGAACCTGCTTTGTTCAACGGCATAGAGATACGACAAGCCGCGGCAGCCTGCCTGGAACGCGGTGAGCTGGCCGATACGGTTTTCCATAACCTGGTCCAGGTGCCCGGCGCGATTTCGCTGCAAAACGTTGTCCCGGCAAGTTCGGCCAACGAGCAGTTAACACCCGACCCGGCCAAAGGCAGCGCCCTGCTAAGCCAGCTGGGTTGGCAGGAAGGCCAGCCGCGCACCAACAGCGTTGACGGCCGCCCGCTTTCAGTAAATTACCTGACTGAAAATGACAGCCTCAATCTGGCAGTGGCGCAGTCGGTCAAAGCTTCGCTGACGGAGTGCGGCTTCCAGGTGAACATCATCGCGGTGGACCCACAAATATATTGGAATGCGGAAGAATCCGAATCGATCTTCCAGGGTAATTTCGACCTGGCCCAGTTGAACTGGCCGCTGCCGCTTGAGAATCCCTGCCCGCTATTCAGCAATACCGGAAGCGAGAACTCAGGCTTGAATTTCAGCGGTTACAGCAACGCAGAGATGAACGCGTTGTGCACTCAATGGGAAAACACACACCTTTCAAGCGATAAACAGGAATTGGTCAGCCAAATGGAAAGCCTGTTGAACCAAGACCTGGCCCTGGTGCCGTTGTACACCTACAGCAATTTGAGAGTCGCGCGCGTGGACTTCTGCCCCATGCAGGTTAGCAGCAGCAATGACCTGGCGGGCATCGAGTCCTTCGACTATGGCGGTTAGTGCGCGCCCTAAACCAGCAGGTTTTTTAGACTACTGCGCAGTGCCAGATAAGCCTTGCGAGGGTTGTGCATGAAGTAAGAAACCTTCCCTAAAAAATGTGAGCGCAGCCCGGTCAGCGGGAAGATCTCGACCTCGCGCGCGAAGCGCTCCCAGGTCAGCGGGCGGCGTTCCACCCTTCCCTTAACTAGATTGTACTGCGCGTCAGCCATGGTAAAGATGGTATGGTAACCCCCGGCCTGTTCCACGTTCTCCTCGGTTTCCGGCAGGCGGTAGTGCGCCTGTCCGCCCGGCAGGTGGCGATAATCGTGCGACTGGTGCACGATGGTGACATCCTTCGTAGCGTCCACCAGCTTCCAGCCCTCCCAGCGGCTCTTGAAGATGAACCAATTATCCCAACCGGCGCGCCCGATGGCAAAATCAGGGATGGAAGCATAACAATCGCGCGGAAAAAGGAAATAGTCGCTGCCCATAGGCGGGTGCAAGTTGCCCTTGGTCTTGACGTCTTTTTTGAATTGCGCAAAAGCCTGCGCTCCAACCGGCAATTCCACCGTAACGTCCATATCCCAACGCTGTCCGATCATGACAAACTGGTTGAAAGCATGAGCTGTGTTGCGGGTGGCTTCCAGCAAATCCGGGAATAAGAGGATATCCGTATTGACGATGGCCAGATAAGGGCTGCTGCTGTTGGCGCGCGCCTGCTCCAGCATGGAGCTGATCAGCGGGGTGCCGTGAGTATTGCAGCGCACCTCGGGGATATGCCGCACGCCCAATTCACGCGTATGCTGCGCCACACCCTCATCGTTGCCAATCACCAGCACTTCCACTTCCTCGCCCAGCGCCTGCCAGGAACGCAGCGCGTTGCGTTGGATGGTAATGATGTGCGGGTCTTTGAAGGGTTTGGGGGTCGTGAAGAGGGTCAGCAGTTTATCAGCCAATATTCTTTCCTTTATTGCTTTATTCCTTATCTTTTTTGATGGAACGTTTGTCAATCTCATCCATGAACTTGTGATGCACGCCCGCGTTAATTTCGGTCAATTCCGGGTGAGACTGCACCAGCGCCAGTACATCGCGCCAGGTAAAATCCATGCGGCAGTCCATCAGTGCAGTTAAACGGCGCATAAATTCCAGGTCTTCGGGCGTATCCACTGTCCAGCGCTGGCCCCCATAATCCGCCTCGGCGTTCAACACGCTGGTGTTATAAACAGCCGGACCGGAATACAGGTAAGGCATGACATGCTCGCGTTCGTGCTGCTGGTCAGCTTTCTCCCAGGCTTCGCTCAGGGCAGTCATGGTGGCCACTTCCACGTCCAACCCGATCGGGTAAGTGCGTTTGAAGGGCGGCGGCAGCCGGTTAGCCGTGAAATCCAATCTGCGTGTCAACAGCTCTTCCACGGCCTGGTCAATCAACTGAGGGTCAATCAACGGACAGTCAGCCGTAACGCGCACCACCACATCCGCATGGTAGCAGCGGGCGGCCTGGTAGTAGCGATCCAGCACATCAAAAACATCCCCACGGAAGCAATCAATACCGTTGGCCTGGCAGTAAGCCGCAATCAGGTCATCGGTTATATCGGCCGTGGTGGCCACCACCACCTGATCCACTGTGCGCGCCAGGCGCACCCGCTCCACTACCCAGGCTAACATTGGTTTTCCGCAAATATCTTTCAACACCTTGCCCGGCAGGCGGCTTGAGCCCATTCGGGCTTGGATAATACAAACAACGCGTTTCATCGGGTCAGCATTCCATTTTAGAAGATTTTCCAAGAAGTCTATCATTATGGTACCAACTTTTGATAGGTTTGCAGCAATTTCCTAAAATTACGCCCCCAATCGGCGTCCTGCTCGGCTTTGTGGCGCGCCTGCTCCCCTCGCACGCTCACCTCATCCCGATTACGGGCAATCTCTATAATGCGGGCGGAAAGGCTTTTGGCGCTGCCGTCCTTGAACACCCAACCCTCGCGCCCATCATGGATCCACTCCAGGTTGGAAGGGATATCCGAAACCAGTGCCGGGCAGCCGCACGACATGGCTTCCATGAGTGCCACCGAAGAGCCATCGATATGCGAGGCGCTCAGGTAAACATCCGCGGCGCGGTAATATTGCGCCAAACTTTCATTCTCCTTGTAACCGCAAAATAAAATGCGGTCCTCCAGCCCCTTTTCCTTCACAAAATCTTCAACCTGCTTTTCCTGTGATCCGCCGCCCAGCATGAACATACGCAAATTGGGCTGTTGCTGGATCGCTTGCCAGAAACCCTCCAGCATGACATCCACCCCGTAGCGCGGCTCCCACGAGCGGGTGTGCACAATCAACAGGTCTTCCTCGTAACCCACCTGGCGGCGCATAAAGCCGCGGTCTTTGGGCTGGAAAATTTCATGATCCACACCCCAGGGGAAGATGGTCATGCGCTCGCGCGGAAAGCCGAAAGCCTGCGCCCTGCGCCTGACTGTGTCACAATCCGCCGCGAACCAATCGCTGTGGTCCAGCACATAGCGGGTAGCCGCGCGCCAAAGCGGGTCACGCTCGGCGTCCTCCAGCATATCGAAGCCCCAGGACATGCTCAACAGCGGGTGGAAGCCGGCCAGCGCCGGCAGCAGCGCCACACGCTGGATAGGTCCAGCGTGCACCACATCCGGCCGCACTTCTTTCAGGGCAGCTTCGAATTTGGGTTTCAGACGGCGATAATCCAGCCAGCGCGTATGCATTGCCGGTTCGCGCCAGGCCACTTCGGTGATGCCTTCCGGAACCGGGCGTGCTTCCTGGGTGCGCTGGTCTTGCTCCAGGCGCAGCCAGAAAATCTCGTGCTCCGTGCCGCTCAAAGCGGTCAGAAAGCGGTGGTCATGCGGGCAGTAATTTTGAGAACAATATAAGATGCGCAGAACAGATACTCCTGATTAATCCGACAGCATGCCCCAACGCAATTCCTTGCCGTAGGGGGCGTCTTCTAATAATTTCATACCAATGACTGCCTGGATGTTATCCGGCAGGATGGCGCCCGGAGTGGCCGGGCGCAGCACGTCGATCATGTCGCGCGTCAGCACCTCGCCGGCTTTCAGGTCGCGCGCAGCCCGCAGGCAGCGGCGCTGGATCACCACGGTATCCACTTCGTTGGCGGCCACACGTTTATCCGGTGAACCCAAAGCCATTTCCAGTTGGCGGGTGTTTTCCACCATGTCAGCCCAGGTCTGCGGGTTCATGGCAAATTTATGGTCCGGCCCTTCGCGTGAATTGTCATCCGTGAAATGTTTCTCGATCACGCGCGCACCCAGGGCCACCGCGCCCATTACAGTCGCGTGCCCGTGGGTATGGTCTGAAAGGCCCAGCACCACGTCCGGGAACATGGCAGCATAAGTTTTTAGCACATTCAAATGGATGTAGTTGTAGTTATCCGGGTCAGCGGTGTAATTGGTATTGCACTGCATCAGCACCAGCTGCTTGTTGATGGCCAGAATGGCATGCACGGCCTTCTGCACCTCGCCGATGGTGGCAGCGCCGGTTGCGATCAGCACGGGTTTGCCCTTGGCAGCCATGTGCTCCAACGCTTCAATCCAATCGATCTCGCCCGAACCGATCTTGTAAGCCAGCATGTACTCGTTGAGTTGATCGGTAGCTTCGAAATCATAAGGGGAAGAGAAATAGTCGATGCCGACCTTATCGCATTCTTCTTTCAGGATAGGCGTCCAATCAAAGGATACCGATGCGTCTGTATAAACATCGAAGACGGATTTCTTCCACTTGGATTGGTGGGACTGCTGCCCGCCCAGCGACTTGAAACCGTAATCGGAGACGATCTTGGGCGCAGAAAAGTTCTGGAACTTGGCCGCGTCCGCGCCGGCGTCCTTGGCCAGCTTGATCAGCAGCTTGGCGCGTTCCAGGTCACCGTCATGGTTGGCGGCAATATCCGCAATGAAATAGGTGGGGTGTTTCTCGCCAATCCAGTGATTCCCGATTTTGAATTCCATTTTTCCTCCTGAAGAATATGTGTTGAGTTAGCTTGCGTACGATTTAACCAGCTCTGGAAAGCCGTGCCGGAAATGCCTGTGGAAATGCTCCAACCCCTCGGCCTGCCCTGGCAAATCCACCCCGGCCTGCTGCAGTTTGCCTACCCGCAGGGTCAGGTTGGGGGAACGTTTAGCCAGCAGGTTGCCATCGTTGACCGAGACCGGTTGGATCAGGTTTCCATCCAACCCGAATTTATCCGCGATGCGGCGCCCAAAGTCGTACTTGCTCAGGCATTCAGGACTGACCGCGTGGTACAGACCTTCCAATCCGCTTGCCAGTGAAGCGAAAATCACATCCACCAAGTCAGCCACATACAGCGGGCAGAAATGCACATCGGTGAAGCCCTTGAGCGGCTGGCCGGCAATTAGGTTGTTTAGGAAAAATTCGGCCAGACTGCGCCGCCCGCTCAGGCTGTAGCCGTAGAAATTCACGCGCAGCACCAGCGCACGCGGATTGGCGGCTAACACGCCCTGCTCACCTTCCAACTTGGTGCGGCCATACACAGATAGCGGGTTGGGTTGGTCTTCCTCGGTATAACTGCCGCGCTGGCCGTCAAAGACCGCGTCGGTGGAAATGTGCACCATGCGAATGTTCCGCCGCGCGCACAACTCCGCCAGATGAGCAGGAACCTGCGCATTGATGGCTTGCGCCGTCAGCGGGTCGCGTTCACAGCTGTCCACATCCGCCATAGCCGCGCAGTGGATCAGGACTTCCGGCTCAACCTGGTCGAGCAATTTCGCGGCCGCCCCGTCGGCTAACAAGTCTCCCTGCAGCGTGGTGAACGGTGCATCTTGCAAATTGCGCCGGTTGACTAACCCGGTCAGCTCATGCTGCCCGGCAGACATCAGACACAGGTTCAAACCTAAAAGGCCGGAAGCTCCGGTTACCAACATACGCATATGCGCTCTACTTTGTTTTAAGACTCTCTTCTACCTGTTGGACAATATCGCCGATCTCATCGGCCGAAAGCCATTCGGTATTGTTGTTGCTGGCGTAGCGGAATTCATCATTGATGGCCTTGCCCTGTTTCTCCCAATCACGCCCGAACCAAAACGCTTCGGCTGGCTGCACAACGTACATGTCATCCAGTTCGACCACCGTGCGGGCTTCGTCTTCCGAGATGAGCACCTCGTGCAATTTTTCACCTGGGCGGATGCCGACCACGTTGATCTTAGCTTGCGGCGCAACCACTTTTGCCAGGTCCACCACTTTCATGCTGGGGATCTTGGGTACGAACACTTCGCCGCCGTGCATCTCTTCCAGACAGCGGATGACGAAGCGCACACCCTGTTCAAGCGTGATCCAAAAACGCGTCATGCGTTCATCCGTGATGGTGATCACGCCGTCCTCACGCTGGCGCAGGAAGACCGGCACCACACTGCCGCGGCTGCCAACCACGTTGCCGTAGCGCACGCAGGCAAAACGCGAATCGCGTCCGCCGGCATAGGCATTGCTCTGCACAAAGAGTTTCTCGGCCGCCAGTTTGGTGGCGCCATACAGGTTGATGGGGTTAACGGCTTTGTCAGTGCTCAACGCTATCACGCGCTCAACGCCCGCGTCCAAAGCCGCGTCAATCACGTTGCTGCTGCCCAGAATATTGGTCTTGACCGCTTCCATAGGGTTGTATTCGCAGGCCGGCACTTGTTTGAGCGCGGCGGCGTGCACCACAAAATCAACGCCCTCAAAGGCACGCCGCAGGCGAGCTGCGTCGCGGATGTCGCCGATGAAATAGCGCAGGTTGGGATGGTCAAAACCCGTTTGGCGCATTTCATGCTGTTTTTGTTCGTCGCGGCTGAACACGATCAGCTTGGCAGGCTGATATTCCTTCAGCATTACCTCGATAAATTTCTTGCCAAAAGAACCGGTCCCGCCGGTTACCAGAACTACTTTATTGTTCCAATCCATTTTCTTTCAGATCCTGTTTAAATAATATTTTTATTTCTCTTATTATCGGTCATTTTTTCGTAAAAATAATCAGGGGATACTGGCCCTTTTTACCGTAATAATGCGGAAATAATTCTTCCAACCCGTATAAAAGCGCCAGCCAAAAACGGCCCAGCAGCCAGGGCTTGATCATGGCGCGCAGAAAACGCACGCTCACGCTGCGCCACACATAGATATCCACAGGGAAATCTTTTCCCAGCAATGCACGCAGCCCATCCGCATCCAGTTTATGCACAAAAGTATGCTCCGGTTTGCCGGCTGGTTTGGGTTGTTCGGCTTTCTTTTCTTTCTTCTCATTTTCGCCGGAAAGCACCACCTCATTGCGGCGCGACAGGCGTTCCATTACCAGGATGGCGCGCCGGAAAGAATTCATCATGGGAGAACTGCCCCAGCCGTTCACCACCACCGCGCGCGCGCCGCTCTTCAGCACGCGCCGCAGCTCTTGATATGCCGGCAAGTAATCTTCCTCCGGCAGGTGGTGCAGCGTATGCAGCGAAACCAAACCCTCCATGACACCTTCTGCAAAGGGCAGGTTGGCCACATCCGCCACCACGAACAACCCGTGGTCACCGATACGCTCGCGCGCATCCATCAAAGCCACAATCGAGATATCCAGGCATACACGATACTGGTAGCCCTCGGAATAAGTCAGGTATTCGGGATATTGGATCGGGCCGGAACCGGCATCTAGCAGGTACTTACCCTGGTGGTTAATGTAACGGTTCACCCGCAGATGACACCGGTGAATATACGCACGCGAAACCGGCCGCAGATCCTCGAACTCGGCGTTTTGGTAAACACCACTGCTGATTTTCTGCCAACCAACCTGGTCGTAGAAATGGCGCACGTCCTCTTTTACAGAATTATCCGTCATGCACTTTCCTCAATTAAGCAGATTGCGCGCGGATGGCGCCCCAATCCAGCGGTTCTCCTGCCAAATAATCGAAAGCAGGTTTGTACTGCTTCCATTCCTTCGACTTGACCACCTCGCCCAGCGGCCGTTTGGCATAGTCTTCCCACAGGTAAACCAAATGCCAGGGATATGGCCTGGGATAATCGTAGAAAAAGCGGTAGGCATATGCCCAGGCCAGATTGATCTGCTCTTCTGAAAGCCGGTATTCTTGCGGGTTCTCCAGCACAGCCTTCAGTGTTTTGTGGTATTTTACCCAAGAATCGGGATCCTGCGTGAAACCGCGCCCGCGGTAGTGCGTATCGCCCACCACAATGACCGGGATGCCGCTCATGGCCATTTCCAGGCCGACCGTGGTGGTGTACACCAGCCCCACGTCCGCCGCCGCGATCAGGTCATAGGTATTGACCTTCTCAGTGGGCGCGATCACGCGAATGTGCTCCGGCAGTTTGGGCAGCACACGTTTGATGACATCCATCATGGACTGCCCATGGATGAGCACTTCGCCGGGATGCACGCGGATGACCAACTGGGCATCCTTGCGTCCCGCAAAATACTGCAAGGTCTTTTCGAGCCAGTCTTCCATGGACTGTGAGAAGACTTCACGCCCCAGGGTCAGACTGTCGCCCAGCACGTTGGTTGCCAGCAGCACCATCGGGCGTTCGTCCAGGCCAAGTTCCTGGCGCGCAGCTTCCACACCTTTGGTTGGTACAGCCTGCCACAGGCGTGCGAAGTTTTTCCAGACGGAAGCGTTACGGCGTGCTTCGAATTGTTCGGTGATCTTGCCTTTTTCCAGCGCAGTGAGTTCCTTATCACGGAAGGCTTCCCACATATCGCAAGTTTCCTGGCGCATAACTTTGTCGTTCTGTGCCAGCCAGATGCGGTCACGCTGTTCGCCAAATTCGTAGGTTACCGTGGGAATATCCAGATAACGGGCCACTTCGTAAACCACCCCGAATTCCTGGATGGTGCCGTTTGGTACGATGACCACATCTGGTTTATTGAGTTTCAGGTATTCGTAGGCATCCCGCGCGGCGCTCATATTGCGTTTCAGGCGTAATTTATAGATCGCGCTGGAAGTATCGACATCTTCTACCTGCAGGGTGTACATGCTGTCGTACCGTGAAATCTGCTCGATATGTTCGCGCAGGTCTTCGGGAACAACCTTATATCCCGTGTGTAGGCTGAGAAAAGAAATCACATCCATGACCGGTTTGGCTTTGGATAAGATTTCCTCCGCATACAGGTTTTGGCGGCGCAGGTCAAATTTATTGATGGGGTTTTGCCAATCATGGAACGGCAGGTAGCCCAGCGCCACCTTATGGCCCAACCCGGCCAAGGTAACGCCCATTACCGCGGCGTGTTCAATCCAATAATGCAGCGCGGCAAAAATGAAGATGTTTTTACCTTCACCTTTAGCCTTCTTGCGCAGTGCTTCGGCATCCGCCACCATCTGCGGTAGATGATGGTCCAGGTTCTTTAGAGAAAAACGAGAATTGATATTCTTGTCATTTCGCATCAGCCAATACAGTTCTGCTGTAAAAGGCACCTGTCCCAGAACGGATTTGATAACGGTTTTTGCGCTGCTTTTACTATCTGCCATTTCACGAATCCCCTTCTCCATTTGATTTTGTAATCTGCCAGTCCAACTCTGGGCGCACTGTTCCCAGGCGGTTTTCAGGCCATTGGGTCCCGGGCGCGCCGGTAGCATCCATATTGAAAGCCAGCGCTTGTTCATCATGGAAATAAGTCTTGATACGGTAGGAACTGGCGTTCACACCCACCACGTAACGCCCGCCGTTCAACAGATAAGCTGGAATTTCCACCCGGCTTTTATAGGTGCCGGCCGGCCGTTGGGAGTATTCCTCAAATTTTCCGGGGTCATCTGTGTCGAATGAGGTAAACACAAATTCACCTTGCGAAGTCAAAATATAAACGCCAACGCGCAGGCCCGTGATGGCTTTGCGCAGTTCGTATTCCACTTCCAGGTAAAAAGGTTCGCTGCAGCGCGCGCCTTCCACCACATGCCCCTGCGCGTCCTGCAAGCGCACAGCCACAGGTTTGAACGGGGCAGCCTGCGCCGGAATCTCATCCGGCTGCCACAGCCGCTGGCCTTCCTGGGTCAGTCCGCGCGACAGGTAGTAATCCACCGCTTCCACGGTAGGCGCGCGCAGCAACAGGTGGCCTTTGTCGAGCACCAATGTTTCCTGTGTCAGGCGCAGGATGGCGGACATATTATGGCTGACAAACAGCACTGTACGGCCTTCCTTGGCCACATCGCTCATCTTGCCCAGGCACTTGCGCTGAAATTCTGCGTCGCCTACAGCCAGAACCTCATCCACCACCAGGATCTCAGGCTCCAAATGTGCTGCCACCGCGAAAGCCAGGCGCAGGTACATGCCGGAGGAATAACGTTTCACCGGCGTGTCAATAAACGTTTCGACTTCCGCGAAAGAAACAATCTCGTCGAATTTAGCCTCAATCTCTGTTTTTTTCATGCCCAGAATAGCCCCGTTCAGGGAAATATTTTCCCGCCCGGTCAGTTCTGGATGAAAGCCGGTGCCGACTTCCAGCAGCGAACCCACCCGCCCGTAAACCTCCACCAGACCTTTGGTCGGTTCCGTCACGCGTGAGAGTATCTTCAGCAGCGTACTCTTGCCGGCGCCATTGCGGCCCACCACGCCCAGGACAGAACCCGGTTCGACGTCAAAATTGACATCTTCCAAAGCCCAAATGGATTCCGGCGGCAGGGCTTTCTTTTCCACAGCGCTTTTCTTCGCACTGAAAGCCTCAGAAAAAGTCTCACGCAGCGTACGGTAATTGCCGACCTGCTGGCCAATTTGGTATTGCTTTCCTAAATTCTCCACATGAATGGCTGTTTTGCTCATCGTTTTCCTCCGACCCTATACCATATCCGCAAACTGTCGTTCCATGCGCTTGAAGTAGAACATACCGCTGACCAACAGAAAAATTGCGACCAATGTGGATACCAGCGTCATCATACCGGGTGCCTGGCCGCTGCCCAACAGCGCCCAGCGGAAGCCTTCCACCACACCTGTCATAGGATTCACAGCGTAAAGCAGGCGCCATTTTTCCGGCACCATACTGCTGGGGTAAGCAATGGGAGTGATATACATCCAGAATTGGGTAAGGAATGGCAGCACGTAGTTAATATCGCGATACAGCACATTCATAGCCGACAGCCACAGGCTGACACCCGTGGCCGTTACCAATGCCAATAAAAGAAACAGGGGAATGGTCCAAATATTCGCCGTGGGGGTCACATGGTAAAAGATCATCATGCCAATCAGCACCACAAACGCAATCAAAAAATCCACAATACCTGCCAGCACAGATGCCAGCGGCAGGATCATGCGCGGGAAATATACTTTGGTGATCATGTGGCTGTTGTTCACCAGCGAACGGCTGGCATCCTGTAGCGCCTTTGAAAAAAGCGTCCAGGGAATCAGCGCGGTGTATGAAAATATCGGATAAGGCACACCGTCCGAAGGTACACCTGCCAGGCTGCCGAAGAAGATGCTGAAGACCACCATGGTCAGGAAGGGCTGCAGAACAGCCCAGGCCGCCCCCAACAGGGTCTGTTTATAGCGCACTTTCAAGTCGCGCCAGGTCATAAAATAAATCAATTCGCGGTACACCCACAGATCACGCAAATTTAAAGCTGCCCACCCGCCGGTCGGGCGGATGATGATCTTGCGGGGTTCGCTGTGCGTTTCGGAACGCTTTTCTACGCTTTGTTTTCCTGATACCATACGATGGTTCTCTTCAGTCCTTCCTCAAAAGTCATGCCGGCCTTGAAGCCGAATAACTCCTCGGCCCGTTTGGTGCTCAAGGCACGGCGCGGCTGGCCGTTGGGTTTGCTGCTATCCCAAACCAGTTTGCCGTTAAATCCGGTCAGTTTGGCGATCAATTCCACCAAGTCTTTAATGCTGATCTCGTTGCCCGAACCCAGGTTAACCGGCTGGTCGCCGTTGTAACGCTCGGAGGCTAACAGGATACCTTCAGCCGCGTCTTCCACATACAGGAATTCGCGCGTGGGCGACCCGTCTCCCCACACCACAATCTCGTCGTGTCCAGCCTCTTTGGCCTCCAGGCATTTACGGATCAACGCCGGAATGACATGTGATGAAGCCGGGTTGAAGTTATCTCCAGGCCCATACAAGTTCACTGGCAGCAGGAAGATGGCGTTGTAATCATATTGCTGGCGGTAGGACTGCGCCTGCACCAGCAGCATCTTTTTAGCCAGGCCGTAAGGCGCGTTGGTCTCTTCCGGATAGCCGTCCCATAAATTTTCTTCTTCAAAAGGGATCGGGGTAAATTTGGGATAAGCGCAGATCGTACCGATGGCCACAAATTTGCCCACGCCCGTTTCCCAGGCACGGTGCATCAACTGCACGCCCATCATCAGGTTGTTGTAGAAAAATTCGGCCGGGTGTTCGCGATTGGCGCCAATGCCGCCTACCTGCGCAGCTAAATGGATAATCAAATCCGGCTTGGCATCATCCAACATGCGGTTGATATCCGTTAAATTGACCAGGTTGTAATCCGTAAACTTGGGCACGAAAATATCATTAGCTCCGCGCTCCTGCAGCTTGCGCACCACAACTTTACCCAGAAAACCGGCACCGCCGGTTACGCATACTCGTTTAGACTGCCAGAAATTTTCTTGACTCATGCGCTTTCTATTCCTTTTCCTCAATGAAAATTTTTAATCCAATCACTTTCAGGAGTGGAAACTCCCTGTCCGGGCTGATCTTGAGACCCTGCTCCATGCAGGTCAACTTCAAAATTTCAGCCACGTCCCCTTCCCCCTCAATGCTTACCGTTGCATAACCTTTGTCTTTCATGGCAGCAGCAACTTTATGCGAACGTTCCCGCACCAGCCGGTAAAGCTCCATGGATGACTGAATATAATCCACTGTCAGGCGCGTACGCAGCGCGATACCTTCAGGTGTGATGATATAGCGTAATTTCTTGCGTTCGGCCCGTTTTACCTTGACATAACCTTTTTCGACCAGGCGCTTCAGGTGCCAGTTGACTGTGCCAACTGCCACGCCCAGCTTTTCTGCCAGGCCAGCTTGGGTGGTATCCGGCTCATTTTCAATGTGTTCCAAAATGGTCAGATCTGATTCAGTGGCTTTAAATTCGGTTTCCATAATCCAATATTCAACAGCTGAATTATAAACCTGCGTCCGCAATGGGTCAAGCGGCAGCATCCAATGTATAATGTTTAACTCAATTTAATAACCTGTTGTTAAGAAAGAATATGGATAAAACCAGGCTGGCATTCTATAACGAAAGACAAAAACACTGGGATAAGGTCGCAGTAAAACTGGAACATTGGCAAGGTTGGGGCGGTTATTACCGCCGGCGCGTAGCCCAGGTGTTCAAATTCAACATCCCCACCGATCAGGATATTTTGGAAATCGGCTGCGGCAATGGCGATCTGTTAGCCTACCTGGAACCTAAATACGGGCTGGGCATGGATATTTCGCCCAAAATGGTGCAATTGGCCCGCAAGCTGCACCCCAACCTGGATTTTATCCAGATGGACGCGCTGGAACTCAGCCTCGAACGCCAATTCGATGTGGTGGTAATTTCCGATACGATCAACGATTTATGGGATGTGCAAAGCACGCTGGAAAACGTGCACCAGCACCTGAAACCGCACGGACACCTGGTATTGAATTTTTACAACCGTCTATGGGAATTGCCTATCAACCTGGCCGCCAAATTAGGCGTGTCCAAACCCACCCTGCTGCAAAACTGGCTGACGGTGGAAGATGTCTCCAACTTGCTCAACCTGGCCGGTTTCGAGCCGGTACGCGAATGGGTGGAAGTGTTGATGCCTTTCAACATCCCCCTGCTCACCCCGCTCTTCAACAAATTCCTGATCCGCCTGTGGCCTTTTAAATTCTTCGCCATGACCCATTTCTTGGTGGCGCGCCCAAAACCGGTGCTCAACTCCGAGAAGCAGGATTACAACGTCAGCGTGGTGGTTCCAGCCAGGAACGAAGCCGGCAACATCCAACGCTGTTTCGAAGAACTGCCCAAGATCAGCACGCAAACCGAGTTGATCTTCGTGGAAGGGCATTCCAGCGACGATACTTATGAGGAAATCCTGCGCCAGATCGACGCGCATCCGGACATCCCCGCCCGTGCTTTCCGGCAGACCGGCAAAGGCAAAGGCGACGCGGTGCGCCTGGGCTTTGCGGAAGCTAAAGGTGAGATCCTCATGATCCTGGATGCCGACCTGACTATGCCGCCAGCTGACCTGCCGCGTTTCTACAACGCGCTGGTAAGCGACAAGGGCGATTTTATCAACGGTGTGCGCCTGGTTTACCCGATGGAAAAACACGCCATGCGCCCGCTCAACCTGATCGGCAATAAAGCTTTCACGTTGATCTTCACCTATCTGCTGGGACAGCCCATCAAGGATACTTTATGCGGCACCAAGGTACTTTGGAAAAAACATTATGAGGAAATTTGCGCCAACCGTGCTTACTTTGGAGATTTCGACCCCTTTGGCGATTTCGAGCTGATCTTCGGCGCGGCCAAGCTCAACCTCAAGATCGTGGATATGCCCATCCGCTACCGCGAGCGCACCTACGGCAGCACCAACATTCAACGTTGGAAACACGGCTGGCTGCTACTGCGCATGGTGGTTTACGCGGCCGGACGGTTGAAATTCATCTAAGCACCCCCCTTTTGCAGCGTTATTCGTCTTTGTGGAAACGCGGATCTTCCGCAATGGTGCGCGTCAGCCCTTCAATCAGACTAACTTTGGGTTTATAGCCCAACTTCTTTTCAGCCAAACCCAAGTCGGCGCGCATGCGCGAAGGACCGCTGTCGTGCGTCTTGTTCATCACAATTTCGGGCTTAGCCCTGGTGATATCCAACACCTGCTTGATCACTTCCGACACAGATGTTTCCTTTCCACTGCCGACATTGATGATCAGGCGTTTGATATCCGGAATGGTAGCCGCATTGGACATGGCATCCACTACATCGTCAATATAGACGTAATCGCGTGTTTGGCTGCCGTCGCCGTGCACCACAATGGTGCCGTGGTCTATGGCTTGGCGGATGCAATAGGGAATAACCGGCGCATTGGTAGGTGGCAGGCGCTGCCCCGGTCCGTATGCGTTAAACACGCGCAAACAGACCGTCTCGATACCCCATAAATCGCCAATCGTACGGACGTAATATTCAGCTGCTAATTTGGAAACCGCGTAAGGTGAATGCGGATTGGGCCGGCAGGATTCACGTACCGGTTGGGTTTTCTGGTTGCCGTAAATGGTTCCGGAGGAAATAAATACCACCCGCCGCACGCCTACATCACGCATGGCTTCCATTAACGTAACAGTCCCCCCCACATTCACTTGGTTGTATTCGCGCGGGTATAACACCGATTCGGGCACAATCACGCGCGCCGCCAGATGATAGACACAGTCCACCTCCTGTAAAAGCGACCATAACTTCGGTCTGTCGTTCACATCTCCGCGCACCAGATGCACTTCCGGAGACAATCTTTCAGGATCCCCTGTGGACAAATCGTCTAATCCGACTACGCGATGTCCCGCCTGAATGAGCCTGTTTGCCAAAGACGCGCCCAGAAACCCCGCAGCTCCCGTAATTAAAAATCGCATATTTACCGCCAGTGTGGAAAGTCTAAGTACCCTGCATTATAGCATACCGATTTTTCAGGATATGCGATAATGATTTTTAATACGTAATTTGACAGGAAGAATCTAAATGGCTATATCCATCGATAACCTAAGCTTTTATCCTTTAACTCCCCAACATTGGGATGATTTTGTAACCTTATTCGGCCCAAACGGCGCATACGGCGGCTGCTGGTGCATGTTTTGGCGCGAAACTCGCCAGGAGTTCAGTCAAAAATGCGGGGCAGGTAATAAAGAAGCTATGCACGAGCTAGTAAAATCCGGTGTTATACCCGGCATTATCGGTTATCAAGATGACACACCGCTGGTGTGGTGCGCCGTTACGCCGCGCGAGGATTTCTCTTCGTTGGAACGTTCACGCAATTTGAAACGCCTGGATGACCAACCGGTCTGGTCCATCGTGTGCTTTTACATCGCCAAATCCGCCCGCAATGCCGGACTGATGACCACCGCCATCCGCGCTGCTGTGGCCTATGCGCGCGAAAACGGCGCGAAGATTGTGGAAGCTTACCCGAACGACATCCACAGCCACCACTCTCCCGACGACCTCTACATGGGCAATCTGAGCGCTTTCCTCAAAGCCGGCTTTGTCGAGTTGGAAGCGCGCGGCGCCCATAAAATGGTCCGCTTCGTGATATAAAGAGTTTATAGGAAGCTGTGAGGAGCCCCTGCGGGGGGGGGGTATAGGGCAGAATCAGGTACAATTATCCCCGCTAATTCTCAACGAGGTAAGAATGCATTTTAAACAAACCAGATTATTACTCGGAACGCTGTTAGCTGTTACGCTGCTGTTAAACTCTTCGGTAGTCTTTGCTCAAAGCGAAGGCGAGCCAGAGCCAACTCAGGCAGTTGACCAGCCCGTCGGTGAAACCGAGCCCGTCATATCCGAAACACCGACTTCCGTGAGCGTGGAACCCGCGCCGACGGAAACGCAGCCCACACCGGAGCCTACCCCTGCGCTGCCGAATTACCAGGAAAGCTACGAGGGTTTACCTGTGTGCGCCCCGGGTGTTTACCTGATTGCGCCTACCGACTGCCTGCCCATGGGCCCTTCCGAAACACTCACCACTTGGGCGCGCGCAGGCATCCAGATTCCGGCACAACCGCTGATTGCCAGCCACCCGGACGCCAGCTATCTGCCGGTGGACCGTAAATATGCCAAACTGAACGTGGCTTCCGGTGTACAGGCCGCCTGGTATCCCTCATTGGATGCCGCCATCGTTGGCTGGGGTGCTTCCAACTATGTGCCCATCGGGACTACCCTGTACGTTTCTTACGACAGCATTACCTATAACGGCAATGATGCTTACGTTCAAAATGAATACGGCGAATGGATCCGCGCTTCACCAACCAATTATTCCGATTTCTCTGGACTACTGTTTGACCAACAGCCGGAAAATGACTTTGGCTGGATCATCGACGTGGTCAATCCGCGCAAAGAGCCCAGCTATTCCGCAGCCGTGGTCAACAAAGAACTGGTACGCAACACGGTTGTGCAGGTCTACGACCAAACCGAAGCCGAAGGTACCACCTGGTACATGATCGGCATCGGTGAATGGGTGGAAGCGCGCGCGCTTAAAGTCATTGATCCCAATCAAACCGCGCCGGAAGGCGTGGACAATAACCGCTGGATCTACGTGGACCTTTACCAGCAAACATTGAGCGTTTTCGAGGATAACCAGCTGAAATTTGCCACCATCATTGCCACCGGTTACGAACCCTATTACACCCAACCTGGATTGTTCCAAATCCGTGAGAAAAAAGATTTCGAGACCATGACCGGTGCTTTCGCCACCGGCAAGACGGATTACTACCTGCTGGAAGATGTGCCCTGGACCATGTATTACGATGGTCCGCGCGCCCTGCACGGCGCTTACTGGCGCGCGCTGTTCGGATATGAACAATCGCACGGCTGTGTCAACCTTTCCATTACCGACTCGCACTGGCTGTATGAATGGGCCAATGTGGGCGACTGGGTGTACGTGTACGATCCCAGCGGCGACACTCCAACCGACCCGTCCTTCTACACGGTCAACGCCGCGTTCTAAAAACAAGCAAAAATACAAAAACCGCCGCTCAAATAAAAAGAGTAAGCGATTTTACTATAAAACTAAAGGACAGATTTTACCTGTCCTTTAGTTATTCAGATTTTTATATAAAACTGGCTGTAATGCTGGCCCAGTTGATGACCAGGTCGTAAATGCCCAAGCCCAGGATCAGCAATCCGCTGACCAGGTTGACCAGGCGGCTATGGCGCGCGAAGAAAATCGTGATGGGGCGCTGCAATGCGCCGCCCAGCAGGGACAACAACAACAGCGGCAAGCCGAAACCCAGGCCGAACCAGAAGAACGTAGCCACCCGTGCCAGCAGCAGGCTCGATTTCAAACTGAGCGCAAAAATAGAGATCACCAACGGTCCGGAACAGGGAAAAGCAATCGGGCCGTATAACAACCCATACAAGAAAGCGTTGGCGTAGGGATGCGCAAGCACCGGTACGCGGATCTGCGGCAGCTGCTTAAAGGGATTAATATTCAATAACAACATAATCCCCAGGATGATCAGGATCAAATCCACCAACGGGACGACCACAGCCAATGCACGGCTGATGGATATGGACAATAAAGAAATAACCAGTCCCATCAGCATCATCATGACCAATACGCCCAGCAAAACGAAAAATCCCAAAAAGGCTGTGCGCGTCCGGTGTTCTTTGCCTTGAGCCTGACCCTGGTTAGCGCTTAAATAAGCCAGATAACCGGGATAAAGTGGAAAAACACACGGGCTGGTGGTAGCGAGCAAACCGATGCCAATCGCCGTAAAAACTTGTGAGAGATTCAAGCGCCTAGCCCTCGTTCAGATAAGGTTCAAGCGCACTTTGCAGTTCTGCAGCGCTTTTAATGCCAAAGGGCAGCAAATGGGCCTGCCCCTGCCGGTCAATGATCAACATGGGCGTGGAAGGCGGATTGAGATATTGTACGCCGTATAGGCTGCTAATCTCGTTGATCAACTCTTCCGGTGCAACCACATAGCGCCAATCAAAACCGTGCTGCTGCGTATAATTTTGCAGCGTGGCGATATCCTCATTGGGGTCAATATTAATGGCTAAGCTCACAAAATCTTCACGCGGCCCCAATGTTTGCAAAAGCTGACTGACTTCCTGCTGCTGCTTGAGGCAATTAGAGCACCACACCGCCATGGTTTCCACCAAAACGACTTTACCCTGTTCATCATTTAAACGGAATGCTGTTCCGCTGTTTACATCTGTCAATTCCCAGTTATACCAATCCGGCAATCCTGTGCTTTCTTCATCCATCACGGCATCATGGCTTTCTTCCTGCGTGGGAGCTGCTTCCGGCATCATTTGTGCCGGCTGCGGTTCTGCCGAAACAGATACTTGTGGATCAGTAGAACAAGCGGTTGCCGCCAGGCCAAGCAGCACCATTACCAGCCAGGGATTAATTTTCTTTATGTTCATAACACCTCCGTATGACTTATATTCTCGCCGATTATCACCCCTCAAAAGTATTAAGGATTTATAAATAAAAAAAGCGCCCGCGCAAAAATACGCGGGCGCTTAACATGCAGAAAATTCTTACCCTACAGGGAATAAATCTCCGTGAATTTCTTATCTAAATAACGCATATAGGGTTCCGGCGTGATTTTGGAGCCGGTAACCTGCTGCACCAATTCCTGGGGTTCATACTTAGCGCCGAAGACATGCACATTTTCACGCAGCCAGTTCAGGATGACCGCGAAGTTGGCTTTTTCCACCTGGGCTTCTACATCCGGGATATCCTGTTCCATACGTTCCCATAATTGCGCGGAAACCAGGTTGCCCAACGCATAGGTCGGGAAGTAACCGAAACCACCAAATGACCAGTGCACATCCTGCAGCACGCCGCGGGCGTTATCCGGGGGAACGATTCCGAGATAATTCTCAAATTTGTCATTCCAGGCTTCCGGAGCATCCTTGGCTTTCAGGCTGCCTTCCATCAGAGCGATTTCCATTTCCAGGCGCAGCATAATGTGCAGGTTATACGTGGCTTCATCTGCTTCCACGCGGATCAGCGAGGGTTCCACCGCGTTGACCGCTTTGTAGAACATTTCGGCATCCACGTTGCCCAATTGGCTGGGGAACAGCTCCTGCAGGCGCGGGTAGAAATGTTTCCAGAAAGCGCGTGAGCGTCCCACCAGGTTTTCCCATAAGCGCGACTGGGATTCATGCACTGCCATGGAAGCACCGCCTCCTAACGGAGTGCGGTTGTATTGTTTGTTAATACCCAGTTCATACAAAGCGTGCCCGCATTCATGCATGGTGCCGAACAAGGCCGTGGGGAGGAATTTGGTGTTGAAGCGGGTGGTGATGCGTACATCATTGAGACCAAAACCAGTTGTGAAGGGGTGGACAGATTTATCCTGCCGCCCATGGTTCCAGTCGTACCCGAATTTAGAAATGACTTCCACACCGAAATCCCACTGAGTTTTCTCAGGGTAATCCAGATAGAGAAACGATTTTTCCACCTGCGGTTTTTCGCTGATGGCCTTGATCAATTCCACCTGCTTGGGACGCAGTGTATTGAAAATGGCTTGGACATCGGCTGTCTTCATACCCGGCTCGTAGTCATCTAACAGCGGATCATAGACATGCTCCCAAGGTTTGAAGAAATCCGCATACTGCTGGCGCAGCCCGATCAATTGCTCCAAGTAGGGTTGAAAGATACTAAAATCCGATTCGGCTCTGGCCTTTTCCCATACGGATTGCGCCACAGTGGAAACACGCGCGAACTCGCTGACAAATTCCGGGGTCACCTTAGTAGATTTATCATAATTGCGTTGGGCCACTTTGATCAAGCGGGCATCATCCGAATTTGGATCCATTTGTTTGGCTACCGGGGCCAGGTCCGATAATAACCTGCCAATCTCCTCGGAAGTCGATTTGGCATGCAGGATCTGCTCGACCGTGGCAATTTGTTCACCGCGATCTTCCGCAGCACCCGCGGGCATATTCACCAATTGGTCCCAATTCAACAGCGCGCTGGCCGCTTGCAGGTCAGCGGCTTCCGCCAACAATACTTTCAATCGATTCAGTTTTTCTTCCATCAATTTCTCCCTTTTAATTAAATTTAGACTACTCTCCAATGCAGTTTATCGCCTTTCAAGGCTGCCATTACTTCTTTAGCGATATCCATAGAAGCGCGCCGCTGCGCTTCATTGGTCTGCCCGGCCATGTGCGGCGTAGCGATCACTTTGGGATGGTTGATCAATTCCTGAAATACCGGCGGTTCTGTCTCGTAAACATCCAAAGCAGCCCCAGCCACCTTACCGGAATTCAACGCATCCAGCAAAGCTTTCTCGTCAATAATACCGCCGCGCGCCGTGCAGATCACGAAAACACCATCCTTCATACGTGCAAAGGCTTCCGCATTCAGCATCCCGCGCGTTTCATCACTCAAAGGAGTGTGAATAGTGATGAAATCCGATTTTTCGATAATGTCATCCATCATCAGCAGCTCACCGCCGATGATGCGGATCGTTTCTGGAATACGGAAAAGACAGCAGGCCATGATGCGCATGCCAACAGCCGCGGCCATCTGACCCACTGTGGAACCGATGCGGCCAAAACCAATGATGCCCAGGGTTTTTCCGTAAAGCTCCACCCCTTCAAATTCTTTTTTCGCCCACTTTCTCTGCTTCATGGAAGCATCCGCCCGCGGAATTTCACGCGCCAGGGCAAAAACCAGGCCCATAGCCAATTCCGCAACTGCCGTGGTGGTAGCAGTGGGGGCATTGACCACCGCGACGCCTTTTTCTTTGGCAGAAGCAGTATCAATGTTATCCACGCCCACGCCCGCGCGCCCAATCACTTTTAATTTCTTGCCGGCTTCGATCACTTCACGGGTAACTTTGGTTCGCCCGCGCACAATCACTGCATCATAATTACCAATTTCTTTCAATAGCTCGTCGGCAGAAATGCCTTTGCGGTCATCCACCTGAGCCTCTTTGGTTAAAATGCTTATTCCGCTATCCTGTAATCCGTCCGTAACTAACACACGCCAGGGTTCCATCAATACTACCTCCTGAAGATTTTTCAGGCTAATTCTAACCGATTCTGATTAGTGCTAACAACATTTTATTAATTGCATAGTCAATTAACAAAAAAGACAAGCGGTGTTTAAAACATCGCTTGTCTTCTTCTATAACCAATACGCGCCAGTTGGGCCGCCGCATACTTTATTCGTAGCGCAGGGCTTCCACCGGTTCCAAGTTGGCTGCCCGGTTAGCCGGGTAAATGCCAAAGAATAAGCCCACCGCGGTAGAGAAGAGGGTCGCCAGTAAAATAGCGTTCAATCCAACCGTGGGGGTGAAAGGTGTTCCGCTTGCAGTGGCTACTTTCCCGATTACAAATGCGATCAGCCAGCCGACGATAATCCCAATCACACCACCGAATAGGCTCAACAAGGAGGATTCGGTCAGAAATTGCAGCAAAATATCCGACTTGCGTGCGCCCAATGCTTTGCGTAGGCCAATTTCTTTGGTGCGCTCGGTGACGGATACCAGCATAATGTTCATGATGCCTATGCCACCCACTAGAAGGGAAATGGCAGCGATGCCTCCCAGGAAAATTGTCAGGATATTGGTAATAGTTCCGGCCACCGACAAAAAATCATCCTGCGAAAACACGGTGAAATCATCCGCACCAACTTCGCTGTGGTGGCGCAAGCGCAGGATTTGCGAGATTTCTTCAGTGGCTTGCGGGACATCATCCGAATTCAGCGCCTGTACATAGACAATATCCACCTGGTCGCGGTCCCGCTCAAGCAGCCGGACACGCGCCGTGGTGATAGGCACTAGCACAACATTATCCTGGCTGCCAAACGAGCCGCCGCCTTTGGGCTCCAATACGCCAATCACTCGGAATGGCTGGCCGTCAATGCGGATGGTCTCACCGGTTAATAGTGTGCGCGTGCCAAACAATTTATCAGCCACATCCGGGCCGATAAGCGCCACCGAAGCGCGTCCATTGACGTTCTCATCGGTGATGAAACTGCCTTCCAGCAGATTATAATTACGCACATTTTGATAGTCCGGCGTAACACCATAAACTTCCGGCGAGGAAGATTCACCGCCAAAAGTAACGTTGACGGTGCCGTAAACCACCGGTGCAACTGCCTCGACATGCGGCGCCTGGAAAACATCTCCCAGCGCGTTGACATCATTCATAGTCAGGGGTTGTTCATTGCGAACTTCTTCCTGCAAGTTCCCCTGAAAAACAAACAATAAGTTTGTTCCAATCCCGCTGATAGAGCCCAGAATGGAATCCTGAGCGCCAGTTCCAACGGCTAACATGGCAATCACAGCAGCGACGCCAATCACTATACCCAAAATTGTCAGGGATGCCCGCATGCGATTGGCATTCAAACTCTCCAATGCTTCTTTCAGTGCTAAAACAATATCCATTTTCTAACTATCCACAACCCGGCCGTCATATAGCTGGATTACTCTTTCCGTTTCTTCAGCAATTCTGGGATCATGCGTGACAACAATCAACGTAGTCCCACTCTTTTGATTCAATTCCAGCAGTAACTTCATGATCTCCTTACCGGACTTCGAATCCAAATTGCCGGTAGGTTCATCCGCCATGATAATGGCAGGATTATTGATAATGGCGCGCGCCACAGCCACACGCTGCTGTTGGCCGCCGGATAACTCCATGGGTTTATGATCCATGCGATCGGCCAAACCAACTGCCTCCAGGGCTACAGCTGCGCGCTCACGCTGGCCTTCACGATTACCCGCATAGCGCAGTGGCAACTCCACATTCAATAACGCACTTGAACGGGAAAGCAAGTTGAAATTCTGAAAAACAAAACCAACCTTGCGGTTGCGAATCACGGCCAATTGGTCATCCGTCAAGTCCGAAACCAGTTCTCCATCCAGGTAATACTCCCCGGAAGAAGGCCGGTCCAGGCAGCCAATTATATTCATCAGCGTTGACTTACCGGAGCCAGACGGTCCCATAATTGCAACCACCTCGCCATGCTTGATCTCTAACGACACTCCGCACAGTGCATGCACCTGCACTTCCCCCATCTGATACACCTTGCTCAGATCTTTCGCAACGATCGCTTTCCCTTTCTTGGACATGGTTCACCTCGTGAATGCTGGTTGCCCGCTGGTTTCCATCAAGTTCACCGGCGGGTTCAATATAATTAAATCCCCTTCTTTAACATTACCTGAGACGACCTCAATGCTGGTGTCGGAAATCGCACCGACTTCAATATTCACCGGCTGCGCAGAATTACCACGCAACACATATACAATCCGCTGTCCGTCGCTGGTGCGAACCGCCCGGCTGGGGATAGCAAGTACATTTTCTTTTTTCGTAACAATGATATTCACCGCAGCGGTCATACCGGGCCGAACCTGTTTATCCGGATCAACAATGCGCAAAGTTACCGTGAAATCCACACCAGAGCCGGTATCTTCACCCACCGTGGCTACTTCGGTGACATCTCCGGTATAGGTCTGGCCGCTGATGGCGTCAAAGCTCAATTCAACTTCCTGTCCAATTACAACCCGGTTGATATCCACCTCGGAAATCTGCACATCCACATACAATTCTGACAGATCATCAATGCGGAATGCCCGCGTGCCGGAACTTACCTGGTCGCCCACTTTCGGTTCAACCTGGGTTACCGTACCATTGAAGGGCGCTTCCACCCAACCCAATGCTACCGTCGCTTCTGCAGCCGCTACTTTGGCCTCGGCCGCGTTGATGTCATCTGCATTCGCGCCATTCTTCACCCGGTCCCAATCGCGTTGGGCGTCGTTCAATTTGGCCTGGGCAATATCGGCATCGGCAAAGTCCTCAGCCACCTGCTGTCCATAAGCTTTACCCAGCAGGTAATTCAATGCCCGCAGGGCCTTATCGCGCACCAGCTTGGCATCATCCCTTTCCTGCTTGGCCTGCACCCGTTTGGGGTCATCTGTCGGCAAGTCTTTGACAGCTTCATAGGCAGTCTTGTAAATCTTATAATCTTCTTCCTTGGCAATAAAATCTGCCCGGAATTCATTGACACGATCTATATTGGCATCGTTATAATTCCACTGGTCGCGGTCATCGTCTTCGTCGCGCAGATCCTGCTCGGCTTCCAATAATGTCTTGTAGGCTTCAGCGCTTTCCGTGTTGGAATTGATCAAATCTTCCAACGCTTTTTGGGCGCCGACCAGATCCGCCTGGGCCAGAATGACCGACTGCGGCAGGGTGTTATCGGCTAAATCTGCCATAATATCCCCCGCCTTGACACGGTCATTGACTGCCACATTCACGCTTTCAACCCGCCCGGTTGTCTGCCAATCCAAATCAGCTGTTTGGTTGGCTTCCACAATGCCGGTTGCACCCACTATGACCACCATATCACTGCGTTCCAGTTTCACGGTTTGATATTCATCCATGGCAGCATTCCGTGCGCGATTTTGATTATTAATTACAAAAATGACTATGACCAGCAGGGCCAGGATCGCAATCCAACGAATCGGTTTAGCGGTAAGCCACTGCCAAATCCCTTTGAAGCTGAATTTTTTCTTGTTTTCTTCGCTCTCCTGAACCTCAGTTACAGGGTTTTTAAGTACCTCTTTGCTATCTTTCTTCTTCTTTTTCTGTTCTTTTTCTTTTTTGACCATTCCGATTCCTCTGCTTTGTTTACTAATATACGAATGAAACCTGAAAAGCTCTCGTTTCAAGCATTGTGAACCGGAATTTGCGGTCAGCGATGCAAACTTTGCTTATTAACAGGTTAGGAAAATTATCTTACTGTGATATTACATTAAGCTCACAGTTTTGTAATTTTCAACAGTCTGCAATAATAAAACAAAAGGCATACAGGGAACCTTAATAATTGATTAGAAATTATTTAACAAAAAAAAGTCCCTGTTGAAAGGGGCTTTTTAGTTCATTGCTTCTTATTCAGAAATAGAAAAGAAATACGTCAGGAATCACGACTCCAGGTAAGCAAATACGGCATGGGTAATTTGTTCCATGAGTGCATCACAATTGATGTCATTGGGCATTTTTCGGCATTGCTCCATGATGATGGGGCCATTAATTATTGCCATTACGGTAGAAGCTGCCAGGCGTTGATCTTTATGTTTGAATTCACCTTTGTCCATACCTACTTTTAATATTTCACCTAAACTGGATAGGCTTTCATCCAGTTGTGAGAATCTTTCAGCATGGCTGGTCGTACCTTCCACAGGATCCAACCAGAACAAACGAAAAATCTTCGGGTGTTCCCGGGCAGTTTGCGTGTATTCTGAAATCAACTCATCTAAAACTTTTCTTGCGGAAACAGTCTGTGCTTTCTGCAATTTACTGGCGAAATGTTCATTGATTCTATTCCTCTCGCGGTCCACCAACACATCCATGATCTCATCGCGGTCTTTGAAATAAGTGTAAAAAACCATATGAGAAACACCAACTTTTTCCGCTATCATCCGGATGCTGACTTTATCGGGGGAAACATGATCAAGTAAAGAGATTACAGCATCCATCATTGAATTTCGCATTCGTTCAATTTTTTCGGGTGTATTTTTTGGTCTGGCCATCTCTTAATCCTATAACTATTCTGTTGTATATTTTATACGATTATTATATCGGATAATATAAAGAAACATGTAAACAATTCATTAATATTAATTACAGTATTTCAAGGAGTGTTTGGACAGCTATAATTAGGGGCAAATGCAATGATGCCAAAGGTTTTTAGGATACTGAATTTAGCAGCCGCTCTCTGCCTGATCCTGATGCTGGTTACCACGAGTATATGGCAGCCAATCAGCCCCGAAGATGCCATACGACCCGCAACACGCCCCTATGAATTTGATTATTCTGCTTGGACGGTAAATGCTTTTTGGGATAAATTATCCATGGCAGGCCTGGGTACCAACCACTACCTCAATTATTACCAGGACCGCCAGATCATCAAGGAATATTTCACCCTGCTGCAGAAAAACGATGAGCTTGAAAGCCAAATTGAGAATATCTTCTCTGACCCTGGAATCGAAAACCCCAACCAGGAATCAGCTGAGTCTCAGGTCAAATTACATGCCAACCAGTCAGAACTGGAACAGCAATCCTCTCTAGCCGAAGCCGTGATCCAAAAACAGATTTCCATCACACTGGATGGCCTTGGGTTGGCCAGCCTGGGTCAACCTTTTCCCCCCGTCCTTTTTCACGTCACAGAACTACCTAAACAATTGGTCGTTTCACGTCGGGATGTGATCGACCAGGTCACCAGTGTCTCCCTGCGAGCAGACATGGAAGTGGATGAGATGACAGCACTGGAGGATGAAGTTGAAGCCGGCACGGATTATTCCGCCTTGGTGGTGGACGTCGGCGGAGTGGGCACCTATCCCACCATGGTGATCAGCACCGATAGCCTTTCTTACTTGATTGAGACAGTCGCGCACGAATGGACACATAATTACCTGAACCTGCGCCCACTTGGAATGCATTATTCCAGCACAGCGGAGCTGCGCACCATGAACGAAACCACCGCTTCCATTGCAGGTGAAGAAATCAGCCAAGCGGTCCTGCGCAATTTCTATGCCGACTTGCTCAGCTCACCCAACACACCGAATAACACCCACGATGTCAACTACGTCGCGAAAAACCGGTCTGGGGGCTACTTCTTCAATTTCAGGCAGGAAATGTATAAGACACGCGTGCATGTGGATGAGCTTTTAACCGAAGGGCAAATCGACGAGGCTGAAAGCTACATGGAAGAAAAGCGCCAAGTTTTTTGGGATAACGGTTATTCCATCCGCAAACTGAATCAGGCTTATTTTGCATTTCACGGGGCGTACGCCGACCAGGAATATAGCGCAGCTGGGGAAGACCCGGTTGGCAGTGCCGTGCGTAGCTTACGCGCCCGTTCATCCAACCTGGCGGACTTCATCAACAAAATGAGCACATTTTCCTCATACTCCCAGTTGGCTACAGCAATCAACGCATATTAAGCCGCCCATTCGCCGCAATCCTAGTCCGGTTCGGGCAAATCATTTTCAATATCCGCGCTGGTTTGGCCGTGTTCTAAACGGTCAACCACTTCATTGAATTGCTCCCCCATTTCTGCACCGCTCTCGCGGCTCATCCTGCGCATCATTCGTCCAATTTCGACCGGATTTTCATCAACACCCTCCATTTTCCGCGCATCGGCCAGCTCACTAAACAGCTGCATGCGCGCATCGTCGGAATGTGACATGCGCACCTTGCCGATATGCCGCGTTACCATTGCGTTGCCGCACTGCGGGCAGACCACCGGCTGATTGCCGTAATGCTCATAGGAAATGCGTACAGAAAAAAAATGGTGACAATTATCACAAATATATTCGTAAGCTGGCACACCTGCCTCCGGTTTGCTGAAGGGTTTTCTATTATAATCATAGCAAACTTATACAAATCATAAACGAGCCAATTTGAATAAACTTTCAGTAAATTTTGATATTTTAGAACAATATCCATTAATGATTGTCATTTCCGGACCTTCCGGAGTGGGAAAAGATTCCGTGCTGCGCGCTATGAAGAACAGCGAGTTGGCCATTCATCATGTCGTCACCGTTAACACGCGCGCGCCGCGCCCGGATGAAAAAGAAGGGGTCGATTATTTCTTTGTCAGCCGCGAAAAATTTGAAGACATGATCGCCCATGAAGAGTTGATCGAATTTTCGCATGTTTACGATGACTACAAAGGTGTCCCCAAATCTCAAATCCAGGATGCACTGGACAGCGGCAAGGATGTAGTTCTGCGCCTGGACGTGCAGGGTGCTGAAAAGATTAAGAAGATTTATCCACAAGCTATTTCCATTTTCCTGCTGCCTTCCAGCCAGGACGATTGGTATAAGCGCCTGGGCGGCCGGCGCCTGGGGAACGAAAAAGACCTGGACAAGCGCATCCTGACAGTCAAGGACGAGTTGGTCAAAGCTCGCGAATTTGATTATCTGGTTGTCAATGAGCAGAACAAACTAACCCAAACGGTATATATGATTGAGGCCATCATCACGGCCGAACATCTGCGCGCCAAACCTCGTAAAATCAAACTCTAAACAATAATAACCTCATGAAAAGAAAATATCCCGTCTCCTACTATATTATCGGCATAACAGTCGTTTTTTATTTGCTGCAGAAGCTCTCCCAAATGGCTTTCGGGTATGACTACCTGCTGCTATTTGGTGCCAAGATCAACGAATTTATCCTTCAAGGAGAACTCTGGCGGCTGATCACGCCCGTTCTGCTGCATGGTTCCATCATGCATATCGGGTTCAACATGTACGCGCTGTACTCTGTCGGCCCCGGATTGGAGCGGCGCTACGGGGCCACATCCTTCATCATCCTGTACCTGATCAGCGGTCTATGGGGCAACACGACCTCTTTCCTGTTCTCTCCCAACTATTCCATCGGTGCTTCAACAGCAATTTTTGGGTTGATTGCAGCGCAAGGGGTTTACATTTACAAGAACAGGCTCCTGCTCGGCCAGGCAGCCCAACCCATGTTGATGAATGTGGTCGTGGTTGTGGTGATTAACCTGTTATTGGGACTTTCCCCGGGCATCGATAACTGGGGGCATTTGGGCGGCCTGCTGGGCGGTCTATTCTACGCCTGGTTCGCCGGTCCAACTTACGGCATCGATTCCACCATTACGTTTGGGAATGTGGTTATCTCCCATCCCAAGAATCCGCACATGGTCGGTTTGGGCGCTGCCGTGACCGCGCTTTTATTGGTCCTCGCTAAAATCCTGATGGCGTAAGTTCTTCGGTTGATATTCCGGATTTTCCAGATTATGCAGCTCCGGAATAAAGAAACCACTCAGACCGATGAGGAAACATGCGGCCGCGGCCAAAGCCAGCCACCCTCGAATGCCAATCCATTCTGCCACAGGCGCTGCCACCAGCATACTGAGCGGCAGCATACCGGTTGACAGACTGCTAACCAGAGTAAAGATACGCCCCTGGATATCCGGTTCTACATGCGTTTGCAGGACGGCAGAAATGGGGCCGTTGACGATAGGCATCATAAAACCCGAACCGCACATGCCCACCAGCGCCAGATAAAATTGATTCTCCCCAGCAACTGCAACCAGGGCAGTGCTGGCCGCCATTCCCAGAATCCCCAAAAGGATCGTCGTGATCTTCTTCCTGAATCCGCCCCAGGCGCCCAACACCAGCCCCCCCGCAATCATACCAACGCTAAAGACAGCCTCCAATATACTGAGTTCTAACGCCCCTAATTTGAAGTAATCCGTCACCAGCAGCGGCGTGAAGGTATAGCCTGGATTTAGCAAAAAATTCAGGATAGTGGCAATTACAATCAGATAAAGCATGCCTTTCCAATGGCTCAGATACTGAAAGCCCTGTTTGACATCGCACCACAGGTCGCGCGCGCTGGATAAAACAGGTTGTTCTGTAGGCAAAACCGGTTGGGGAATGGTGACAAACAGCAAGGGTAAAATCGCAATCAAGGCCGTGGCAATATCGATGAGCAGAATGCCCTGCATAGGCAGAAAATCCAGGAGCAGCGCGGCTGCCATGGGTGCTAAAATGCCCATGGCTCCCTGCAGGGTTTGGTTCCAACCCGAAATGCGGGAAAGGTTATCTTTGGGAACCAATAGCGAGGTGGAAGCCTGCATGGCCGGCCAATGAAAACTGCTGCCGATGGCGCGTACGAACATGATGGCATAAATATGCCAGACCTGCACCTCTCCGAACCAGAAAACCAGCGCCAACAGCAGAGAGAAAAGCG
The DNA here is from genome assembly GCA_002412595.1 of Anaerolineaceae bacterium UBA5211. GTDB lineage: Bacteria > Chloroflexota > Anaerolineae > Anaerolineales > Anaerolineaceae > Pelolinea. The sequence continues at coordinate 76,096 of DHVJ01000060.1, read as the reverse complement.
CAATGCCCATATCGGCGAAAATCATTACCTTCTGGCGGTTCCAGCGGTCAATCAACGCACCGATAAATGGGGAGAGAAAGACCTTGGGCAGCAGTGCTACAAACGATGCCATGGCCAACACGGAAGCTGATCCGGTTTGTTTGGTTAAATACCAAACCAGCGAAAATTGCACCAGTTCGCTGCCAAACAGGCTAAAAGCCTGGCCGAACCAGATTAGAAAGAATGTTTTTTTCCAATCAGCAAGGTTGCTGTGATCCATTAATGATTATTCGATATAAATCTCTACATGCTCGTTATCTTCATCATCGAACACATCGAGAATTTTCCCCACTTCACCATCGCGAACTGCTTGCATCAATTCTTCGTTTTCAATGCCGTTAATTTGAGGGGCAAAATGAGCTCCAAATTTTGCACCTGCCCCCATCACGCTCAGGGGTATGCGGATGTTGGCACGGATTTTGCCATTAGTCGCGTCCGTAATTTTGACTCTGAAGAATTTGCCCTGTCCCTTGATCGGTTCCGGTTCTTCTTCCTGGACCTGTTTGGGTGACGTAGTTCTCTCGATGGTCTCCAGCAAATTAGCAGCTTCATCCGCTGTAATTTTGCCATCTTTGAGCAACTTCAAAATCATCATCCGCTCTTCGTTCATCCAATACCTCTCAATTAATTCGCATTTTTCGCGCGCCGCATGGAGTATTTATTGATATCATTCCGACTTTTTTTCAACATTTTAGATCAATCAATGTGGATTATTTATATCTAAAAAATTGTTTCGTTTCAAATTGCGCTTTTGCATTATATCATTGCTGCTTTTGAAAGTCGTTTGACCAAATGCCCCTTTTAATCCTGCAATTCGTACAATAAAACCCAGCTTCCACTGCCGCCCTCTCCCCGGCGGGGTGCGCGGTCGTAATACAGCGCGAAGGTTCTGCCAGCAGTCGTTTCAACACAGAAATAGAAGCGCCCGCTGCCCCACGAGCCCAATTTCTCCGCGCGCTTCAGATGTGATGGGCGCATATTCATGGCCTGGTTGCCGCGGCGCGCCAGGTCGCACCATTCAGAAAGCAGCGAGCTCACTGTGAAACACTGCCCGCGCCATTCAAAGGAATCCGGGCAAACCGGCACTTTCTGAAGCACGGGTTCCTGTTGGTAATCCACCTTGATTTCCTCATCAATGAATTTTTTGGATTTTTCGGTTTGTGGCTGCACAAAATACTCCATAGTTTATTTAACAATATATTAACGGAAGAGCTAATTCAGTGATATACCTCTATGTTATACTAATTTCGTCAATATTTTCCCAGGAGATAAAAAGCGTGAAAAGATTACTACTAATGCGGCACGCGAAATCGAGTTGGAAAGACTCGGATATTCCAGACCACGAACGGCCTTTAAAAAAACGCGGTCAGCGAGATGCTGAAAAAATGGGGAAAATGCTCAAGAGCAAAAAGATGATTCCTGATCTGATCATTTCTTCCACTGCTGTCAGAGCCGAAAAAACAGCCGAAATATTAGCCAAAGCATGCAAATGTGAAAGCGAGATTGTTTTTTCAGATTCTTTATATATGGCTGAACCTGCTGACATCATAAAAGTTGTCAAAGAACATGCCAAGAAGCAAAAAACGGTGATGGTCATTGGCCATAATCCCGGATTAGAAGCTTATTTGCAGATCATGACCGGCAAAGTCGAAAGCCTGCCCACCGGCTCAATTGCCTATCTGGCAACCAAGATCGAAAACTGGGGTGAACTTTCCAGCGAGGAAGAAGTTAAATTAAAGAACCTCTGGCGTCCCAAAGACGATTAATTACATTGCAGATAAACGCCGCCGGATAACCCGGCGGTTTTTTTATTTAAAATGAAGTATAAAAAAGATATGGACAAAAACACCTCCTCCCCCACTCGTTTAGAGACCCTGAATCAGATCAAGCGCTTCAACGATGTGCGCCTCAGCCCAGATGGGCGCAGCTTGTATTGGCTGGAATCCATCAGCGGGCGCGGCAGCCTGATGCGCATGGACGCGGATAGTGAACCGCAGCTCCTCAGCGCCGAACAGGATGTGCGCGGGAACGTCGGCTATGGCGGAGGTGAATTTGACCTAAACCCTGCCGGTCTAGCTTTCGCTGATAGCAGCGGTGGGCTTTTCGGACTGAATCTCCAGGACCCGCAGCATATCCGGCCCATCACGCCCGCCTGGGGCGGCTCGGCCGCGCCCGCCCTTTCTCCGCATGGTGATTGGGTGCTATACGTTTACCAACAAGACGAAACCAACGGGCTGGCCATCTGCCGTACGCACGGTCTGACCTGGCCGGCGCAATTGGCGTTGGGCGCGGATTTTTACATGCAGCCCGCCTGGCACCCCTCCGGGGAAATGATCGCCTGGGTTGAGTGGAACCATCCCGATATGCCCTGGGATGCCAGTAGCGTCAAACTCGGCAAGCTGGGTGGTATGCAGCTGCGCCTGTTGGAAGAGCATTGGCTGGATGGAGACGCAGGTGCAGCGGCCAGCCAGCCGCGTTTCTCCCCCGACGGCAAGTGGTTAAGCTACATCCGCCGCGAGGGCAACTGGGACAGCCTGGTGCTATATAACCTGAAAAAACGCCAGCAGCGCGTGCTGCTGCCGGAGGCGGAAGGCCACCTGGTCCAGCCCGCCTGGGTGCAGGGCATGCGCAGCTATGCCTGGTCACCTGACAGCCATTCCATTTACCATTTCCTTTATTTCCACGGCAGCACCAGCCTGTGGCAGCTGAATCTGCGCTCCGGGAAGAGCAGACAGATCGCCATCGACCCGGTTTGCTGGGCAGAACAATTGGACTGCGCCACTGATAAAGATGGCGATGTGCTGGCTTTCCTGGGCAGCGGCGCCCGGGCGCCCAAACAGATTTGGCGCCTGAACGCACACGGCTTGACGTGTGCAGTCACTAACCATTTAGCGGGTGTTCCTCCGGAAACCATCAGCCTGCCGCAGGAAATCTGTTTCAAGTCCACGGATGATGCTGAAGTGTACGGCATCTATTACCCGCCGGCTGGGACTGAGCAACCGGCTTTTCCTCCTGCTTTTCCTCCGGCTTTGATCCTGGATATTCACGGCGGCCCAACGGGCGCTGACCCGCTGTGTTTTTCCAACGATGCAGCTTATTTCACCTCACGCGGATATGCTTACGCTCGTGTTAATTACCGCGGCAGCAGCGGTTACGGTTACAGCTACCAGGAAGCGCTCAAGCACAGCTGGGGAATTGTGGACGTGGACGACACGCTTTATTTTGCCCAGGCGCTTGTGCAGCGCAAGCTGGCTGATCCCCAACGCCTGGTCATCAAGGGCTCCAGCGCAGGAGGCTTCACGGCCTTGAATGTACTCATACAAAAACCGGGCTTGTTCAAAGCGGCCATTTGCAGTTACGCAGTCGGCGACCTAGTGGATGATGCCCAACACACCCATAAATTTGAGCGCTTCTATCATCGTTTTCTAACCGGCGATTTTGAGAAGGAAACCCAGCGCTTTGTGGATCGTTCACCCATTTTCCACATCGATGGCATCCAGGATCCGGTAGCGCTCTTTCACGGCGACAGCGACAGGGTGGTTGCGCCCTCCCAGTCTGTGCAAATCTACGAACAGCTGACCCAGCGCGGTATCCCTTGCACGCTAAAGATATATGAAGGAGAAGGGCATGGTTTCCGCCAGCCGAAAAACCTGTCGGATTACTACCAACGCATGCAGGAATTTCTGCAGGAGCATTTGCGGTAAGGCTGCTTTTTAACCACAGATGGACACAGATAGAAGCAAAAACCATTTAATAATAAATGGACACAGATATAGACATGCATTTTATCCGGCTATATTGCGATAGGTAGGCAAATTTAGTTATTGGGTTGATTTAGTTATCAGGTTGGCTGAGCCTGTCGAAGCCAATCTTTTTTGACAACGCCTGAAACCTTTTACTGGGGGAATGATTCGCAATCCTTCGATAAGACCACTTTGCGGTTGACGCCCCACACTTGCTCTTTGGGCAGCTATTCAGTGAACCATAATAAAACAAAGTAAATACCCTTCGACAAGCTTAGGGTACTTACTCAAACAAAAGAGGAGATGTAGCCATCTCCTCTTTTCCAATTCACAGTTTTTTCTTACTGCGCCATGAAAGTTTCCATACCGGCCAGCAGGGTATCCACATCCTGCATGGTGGTTTCGCCCATGGTAGCGATGCGGAAGGTCTTGTCCTTCAAGTCGCCGTAACCGTTGGCAATGCGGATCTGGTACTTTTCCATCAGGAATTTATTCAAGTCAGAAATGCTCAAGCTGCGGTTGTTTCCGATGGTAGCGACAGTCTTGGAACGGCAGCTCGCATCCGCATAGGGGGTCATACCCTGTGCTTCCGCCCAATCATAAACACGCTGCGACATGGCCGCGTGGCGCGCGAAGCGCGCTTCCAACCCTTCGGCTAAAATACGATCCAGTTGGAAGTCCAGAGCATACACCAGCGGAATAACAGGCGTCATGGCAGTGGAATTCTTGACGCGATGTTTTTCCATCAACAGCAGGTCAAAATACCAACCGCGGTTTTGTACTTTCGCGGCTTTCTCCATAGCGCGGTCGGTCACGCCTGCCAGGGATAATCCCGGCGGCAGCGCCAGGCATTTCTGTGAGGATGTCAACAGAAAATCAATGTCCCAGGCATCCATTTCAATTTTTGAACCAGCCAGGGATGAGACTGCATCCACCATGATGAAAGTATCCGGGCTGACCTCGCGCACAACGGCCGCCAGCTCTTTCAACGGACTTTCGACGCCGGTGGAAGTTTCGTTGTGGACAATGGTGACAGCTTCATAATGTTTCTTTTTCAGGGCATCACGCAGGGCATCCGGGTCAACGGCTTTACCCCACTCGAAATCCAGCCGGTCGGCGTTCTTGCCGTTGGAAACGGCCACGTCATACCAGCGTTCTGAAAAAGCGCCGTTTATGCAGCTCAACACATCCTTTTCTACCAGGTTGCGGATGCCGGTTTCCTGCATGCCGGAACCTGAATGGGTGCCGATGAATACACGGTATTGGGTGTAAAAAAGCTGCTGGGCTTTTTCAGCAGCGCGCCGGTGGATCGCTTCGTATTCTTTGCCGCGGTGGGGCAGCATGGGCTGCGCCATAGCCTGCAGCACTTCCGGGGCAACGTCCACGGGTCCGGGAACAAACATATGAGCCATTTTTCCTCCTGGGTAATCGATGGTTAATGTTAGTTTGAATTACAAAACAAATGACAGGGCGATCAGGATCACAAAGAATGTGACAGCCAGGGTGCCGATGCGTTTCAGGTCTTTAATCACGTCCGTGTAATCCGGGTTGAATTCAGCGTTATTTTGCACAGCAGCGCTGGGTTTTGATTTAAATTGACTGGTGTTCCGGTAGTGTTTCTTGGATTTATTACTCATTCACAAATCTCCTGTTTGATGGCTAAGCAAATTTATATCACTTATCCAACGGTTTGTGTGCATAATTTTATCGCTTTTTAAGGCAGAGGGGAGAGGGAAGAATCCCCTCTCTGGTAGGGCACGTTTCAATTGCGTCTATTTTAGCGGGAATAGATTTCCGCCCTACTATTCTCTAGTTATTTTGGGCACATATCTTTACGCGTTAAATGTTTCTCCCGTATAATCATTACTGAAGTGATAGGGAGTCATCCATGCCAGAATATCGCCGGTATTATTTCCCGAATTCCTATATATTCATTACAACAGTTACCTTCAGACGAATCCCTCTTTTTCTTAAAGAACAAAACGTATTGTTATTTAACAACACTCTCTCAAATGTAAAGCAACTCTATTTCTTTGAACTTTATGCATATGTTCTCATGCCTGACCACTTCCATTGGATAATCCAACCACCTGAGAATTTTAGCGATTTTTCAAAAATCATTCTCAGTTTCAAAAGAATTTTACATTAAATTACAAAAAAGCTAATCACATCAATACTCCTATTACACTTTGGCAGAAGCGTTTTTGGGATCATGTTATTCGGGATGACCAGGACTTAATAAATCATTTGGATTACATTCATTGGAATCCGGTAAAACATAATATTGTGGAACGTCCATGTGAATATAAATTTTCAAGCTATTCAAAATTTATCGATCAAGGTTTTTATAGCGAAGATTGGGGAATTAATGAAACCCCCATTTCAATTGATAAGGTTGATTCTGAATAGATGATTTATTCGAAACTAATTAAGCTTTGTTTTGGCGGGATTGGAATCCCGCCCTACAAATCCCTCACAACGTAGGGCGCGTTTCCACCTGTACTCAGCTTTTGAGTAAACGCGCCAATAAAATCCATGGCGGGAATAGATTTCCGCCCTACTTGATTACCACCTCAACCTCAAATGTCTTTTTCGGTGGGTTATCCGGCTCAAACGAGCGGCTGTAAATCAGTTTCAAGGTCGTCTGGCCTGCGCTTTCGGCTTTGAACGTGTAAGTTGCAGTCCCTCCCGCACCAATCAAATCACTGTCGCTTTCATAATCCGGTTCACCCTGCTGCTGCAGGAAATTCTCGTCCAACCCGGTCAGCGACCAGGTGTACCCGGTGGTGGGATTGCCCGCCAACTGCACCTGCAACTCCTGCCCCACGGCCAGCTCAACCGTCTTGCCGCTGTCCCCCTCGGCCAGGAGCGTCTGCCCGCCGCGGCAGCCCGCCAAAGCAAACCCCAGAAGTACCAATCCCGCCCATGAATACGCTCGTCTCATTTCTCCTCCTCGATCACTTGCTGCCTTCTTTATCTATCATAACGAAAAAGCGCGTCTTTGCAAACGCGCTTTTAATGAACGAATTTATTTCCGGAATAACTATTTCTTCATTTGGTTGAACACATCTTCGGGATTCACGCCGGCCGGCAAGTTCACGGACTGTGCGCTGAGCGATGTTACGGAAACCAGTTCGACCGGCGCTCCCGCCGCGGCCGCGTCAACGGACGCGCTGGTGACGTTTTCGCCCCAACTGACCACACCCAGCTTGCCGCCGGACAATCCGCTGACGGACTTGCTCAATGTCAGGTAATCGTTGACATAAAACTTCATGGTGCTGCCCTTGGCGTACACCTTGAGGGTATTCAAATCCGCGTAGGCAGCCTGCCCGCAGGAACCGCCCAGGTAATACCATTTACCGGAAGCAATCTTATAAGCCAGGGCGCAGGTATATTGGCTGCCGGTCAAACTGTCGTTGACCTGGCGCACGGTAAAGTAAATTCCATCTGTCCAGTCATTCCATTCATCAAAGGAAGGTGTACCGCGCAGCACCAACCCATAAGTGTTGGCTTCGCCGCTGGCGGGTGCGTCCATCTTCATGTCGGCTTCATAGGTAAAATCGCTGAAATCCGCCGCGCTGTAAGTGGCGCTGGTGCTGTAACCACCCGGTAACCCGGCCGTATTCAAGTTACCGGAGGAAACCGACCAGCTCGCGCCGGCAGCTGCCGCCCAATCTTCAAAATCAGCGTCTGTTTCAAAAGTGCTGCTAAACTTGGGATAAATAGTAAAGTAACGGGTGGAACTCCAGGAGCCGGCCGTGCCGTTCTCGTTCACAGCGCGCACACGCCAGTACCACTTGCCTGGTTCCAGCGTATTCGTGAGGACTGAGGTAGCCTCCACGTCCGAGGTGCCGCTGAAATCCACACTGCTGAAGCGCGAGGAATCATCAATTTGATATTCGTAGGTGTAGGCATAGTTGACCGCGTTCCAGGTAAGGGTCAATTCGGTATCATCTGTCAAAGAGCCGCTGCTTGGAGAGGTGATAGTTACCCGGCCAGGTTTGGGCGGCAAGACAATAATCGTGTTTCCCGCACTCCAACCACTGGGATTACCGGCCTTATCCTGAGATTGCACGAACCAGTAATATTGGGTCAAAAATTCCATTGAAGTGATCTTCATCGAGGTGCTGGAAGTCCAATCCGAGATATAGATTGCCGTATCCGGGTCGTCCATGTTGTCCACTGTGTTGTAAGCCAATCGGTAATACTTGGCACCCGAAGCGCTGTACCATTTGAAAGTAGGGCTGCCCACCACCGTACTGATGTCAGCCGGGCTGCGCAGTACCGGCACGGCCGGGGCGGCAGTATCCACCACGAAGTAATACGCGCTGCTCCAGGAGCCGCTGCCGGTATCATTATTGGCGCGCACGCGCCAATAATATTTGCCGTCAAGTAAAGCGGTAGTGGTGAAAGTCAATTCTGCCTGGCCGCTTGCTTCATTCTGAATTGTTGTAAAGCGTGAACTGCTTGAAACCTGCACGTCGTAGGTCAAGCCGTAATCCACCGCATTCCAGCTCAATTCCGGGGTGGCATCGTTGACATAAGAAGCCTTGGCTGGAGCAGACAGCACCGCTTTGCCCGGCACGGGCGCCCGCACCGTGATGGTGTAGGGTTCGCTCCAATCGCTCCAGTTGCCAGCTGCGTCGCGCGCCTTCACGAACCAGTAATAAGTCGTGTCGATCGCCATGGCATCCGGCTGATGCGTATTGCGGCTGGTCAGGCCGGAGTTATATACATAGGTTTCCGTATCGTTGCTGGTGTTGTACAGGAATTCAAAGTACTTGGCCGTATCGGGCCGCAGCCACTTAAAGGTAGGCGTGCCAATCACCTCGGCGCCGTCCGTGGGGGTATAGAGAGTGGGTGCTGCCGGAGGCGTGCCATCCACGCTGAAATACCAGGCGCTGCTCCAACTGCCATACACATCGTTGGAGTTCTTTGCCCGCACGCGCCAATAATACTTGCCGTCATCCAGTGCAGATAACGCATAAGTTGTCTCTGTGATGCCTGTCTGGTCAATTTCCAGCGTGCTGAAACGCGAGCTGGTGGAGACCTGTAAATCGTAACTCTCGGCATAATCCACCGCATTCCAGGAAAGCGTGGGTGGGTTCTCCTCCGCATTGATCAGGCTGCCTTTGGTTGGCGCACCTAATGAGGGCCGCGAGGGTGTGGGCGGTATGATCGTGATGGTAAAGGGCGTACTCCAGTCACTCCAGTTACCGGCTGTGTCGCCTGCCTGCGCGCACCAATAATAAATACCTTCATCAATGGCAGGTGCTTTGAACTTGTAGCTGCGCAGAACGTCGGACAGGTAAAGCTCCGTATCCGGGTCACCCACGCTGGTATATTTAAAGCGGTAGTACTTGGCGCTCGAAGGCCGCGACCATTTATAGGTCGGTTGACCGGCATAAGTGGCATTATCGGCCGGCGATATCAATTGCGGCGCGTCCGGCGCGGTGGTATCCAGCGTGAAATAACGCGCGCTGCTCCAGGTTCCGTAATCGTCCGAACCATTGCGGCCGCGCACACGCCAATAATAAATACCATCCGGGCTCAATTCACTCGCCAGCGTATAGGTCTGGCCGGTGATCGCATCCTGCTCGAAAACGACATTGGTGAAATACTTGCTGTCCGCAACCTGCAGGTGGTAGTATTCGCTGTTTTCCAGTAAGACCCAGCTGAACTGCGGCGTAGTGTCATTTGTCAGGGTTTTATTGGCCGGGGAATCCAATGTAACCCGCGCGGGGGTGCTGGCCAACACAGTAATGAAATTGGATTTGCTCCATTCACTCCAGTTGCCGGCTGCGTCGCGGGCACGCACAAACCAATAGTAAGTCACGTCCGTATTCTTGCTGGGCGGTTGGTGCGAAGTGCCCGTCAATTCTTCCGAGCGGTACACATACTCCGCGCTATTGTTACTCAAGCTGTATTCAAACTGGTAGGCTTCCGCATCCGCCACAATACTCCAGGAAAAAATCGGCATACCGGTTGAATGCGCACCGGACACGGGGCTGATCAACACCGGCGCATCCGGATTGATCGTGTCAACTGTGAAGTTGCGCACGGCACTCCAGGAACCGTAGATGCCATATTCACTCTTCGAACGGACCCTCCAGTAATGCTTGCCTTCACCCAGTGATCCCGCCGTATAACTCGCTTCAGTCAGGTCATCCGCGGATTCCGTGATCGTCGCGAAATTATAGGTGTCGGATAATTGGATCTGGTAAGCCACCGCATCGGTCACTAACGTCCAGACCAATCCAGGCGTATTGGTATTGATCTCCGCGCCATAGGCCGGGCTCGTCAGGGTCGGCGCGGCCGGTCCGTCCGGCACGACTATCACGATAAAAGATGAGCTCCAAGCGCTCCAGTTGCCGGCCGCGTCCTGTGCGCGCACGAACCAATAGTAAGTCCCCAAGGCTATGGCAGGCGGCGTGACGGAAGTTCCGCTGAGTTCATCAGAGAGGTACACGTTGGCGTTGGAATCATCGCTGGTGTTGTACTCAAACTGGTAAGCCACCGCGTCCGCCACCGTTCCCCAACTGAAGGTGGTATTGGACACCACATAAGCGCCGTTCGCCGGGCTGCTTTGGGCAGGCGCCGCGGGCGGGGTAAGGTCCACGGTAAAGGACCAGGTCTCGCTCCAGGTGCCGGTTGTGCCGTAGGCGTTGGCTGCCTGCACGCGCCAATACCAGGTACCTTCGGTTAAACCAGTAACCGTGTCACTCAGGCTTATGGTGCTATTCGTGTAGAACAGGCTGTCAAAGGCGCTGGAATCGTCCACTTCCAGGGTGTAGCTGTCGTTGTTGTAACCGGCAGTCCAGGCCAGGGTCACGTCGGTCAAATTGATAGGGCTGCCGTCGGCCGGTGAGGCTAACACAACCTGGTCAACATCATCGCTGCTGACTGCCAGCAGCAGGTTGGGGGAATTGGTTCCATCGATGTTTGTCACAACACCACCGGTAGCCTGGGAGGTAATAGCCGAAGCCACCTGCGCAGGAGATGCGCTGGGGTGGTCTGCCAGGTACAACGCGGCCGCGCCGGCCACAAAGGGAGAAGCGATGGAGGTACCGCTGTCCGTCCCGGTGGAGGAATCGCTGGTATATGTCGTAGTAAGAATGCTCGATCCGGGCGCAAATAGATCCAGGCAGGTTCCATAATTGGAATAGGATGCCCGCGTATCGCTGGAAGTGGTAGCACCAACCGTCAGCGCGCTGGTCGCAGACGCAGGAGACCAATCACAAGCATCTTCAGATCCATTTCCAGCAGCTACTACTACAGTAATCCCTGCTTCTACAGCATCATTAATTTTCGAATTGAGTGAAGTAGAGACATTCCCACTTCCCAAGCTCATGTTTATTACAGCTGGGTTGCTATGATTTTCAATGACCCAATCAATGCCTGCATTCACATTAGAAATTGAGCCTGTAATTTCCGTCCCAATTTTTTCAAGTACTCTTACAGCATGTAAATTCACATTTTTCGCCACGCCAAAGGTACTGGAACCGATTACCCCGGCTACTTTGGTTCCATGGCCCGCATCATCATCTGGATTACTATCACCGTCAACAATATCATATCCGCCGGTAACCCGCCCGCCGAACTCTGTATGGCTGGCGCGAATGCCGGAATCGAGCACGTAGACATGCACGCCCGCTCCGGCGGAAGTGGGATAGTGATACAGGTTGTCCCTTGTAAGAACAGCCTGATCGATGCGATCCAAGCCCCAAAGACCCGGGACAACTGTTTCATCATTTAGAAGATCCTGAGTACTCTGATCGCCAACCGTCTCATCCACCGCGTAAATGTACTGGTCGGGTTCGATATAGGCGATATCCGGGTCCTGGCGCAGGGTTTTGAGCGTGGCCGCGTCCATTTGCGCCGCGAAACCTTTCATGCCATTATTGAATTCGGCCTTGATCTTGCCGCCTTTTTGTTTGACCTTGTCACGTTGAGACCTGAGCCCCTGGCTGCTGACCTTATTGTTTTTATAGACCACAATGTACTGGCCGGGGATGATATTGGAGGTGTCTTCCGGCATGAGCAGCGGAACAACCAGCTCGGCTTCTTCTGTTGCAGTGGGCGTGAGCGTGGGCGTTTCCGTGAAAGTTAAGTCCGGGGTTTCGGTTGGCAATGCGGCCGGATCCTGCGTGGCAGTTGCCTGAACGCCCGCATTCGCGGAGACGCCCCCCGGCGTCCAGGTCGCTGTGGCAGCGGGTGTATCGCCAACTGCCTCAGGCGAACTGTCCTGCTGTGCAGCAGCAGCCTCCAGCGTAGCAGTGGGCGTGAGCGTTGGTGTGGGGGTTTGGGTGGCAGTCGGGCTGACTTCGGCTTGTGCGCTTACCACAGGTGCGCTATCGTCCGCCAGCGCAATGCCGCTGCTCAACAGCACGGCAGCTGCCATGCAAACTAAAATAAGGATAGAGAGACCTATCCGATTTTTCGAATGACGATTATTCATAAACTGACTCTGATAATTTCCCTTTAAATTCAATCCCGCGCCAAAATACTAGCAGCCGCTGGATTAAAGCTGCATTTCCTGGCCATTGATGAAAATGCGGAACAATTGCGGGTCAAAAGATTCGATTTTAAAGGCTGCTTCAAAAGGCTCCAACATCTGAGCACACAAAATTTCCTTTTCCGATACCGAATAAACCGTAAAATCGATCTGTTCATTATTTTGTGTAACAGTTACACGTAATTGGTTGCATGGGGTGGACAGGCTGCCGCTGATGGTGAGGGTTTGATTCGCCTCATCCCAACGGACATTTTCCACAATAGTGCTGTCTTGATTAAGCGCTTCATCTCCCGCCTGGGGAGCGTATGGGTTTTCAATTGTCACAGTGTTCACCTGCGCCTCCTCAGCGGATTGGGCCGCAGCACAGCTCGCCAGTAAGACGACAATAACCAAAGCAGAAAATATAACCATTTTTTTCATCAGATCTACCATAATATGTCCCTATTCAGGGAATCCTAACATGAATCCATTATACGCTGGCGATCAAGAAGAAACAGTTTTTTATGACAGCGTTAATGAATCTGTAATATTAATGATTATAACGAAAATACCAAGGGGGCGTTACAGCTGATTTCCGTCTGTATAGCAGTGCCGTGAGGGAATTTCGCCCTGTTCAATTCACTTTCTGATTCATATAAAACGAGGGGGCGCAAGTTGCGCCCTCTCTTGTATCAAATGAACGAATCTATCGTGAAGAATCTACTACCAAGCACTGAAACGCAGGTTCGCCTCTGAGGGGACTCGATCATAATCCGTGTCATTCCCGAAATAAGTCGTAGAGATGATCGACAAAACCGGGCTGGACCCTGTGCCTTCATATTCGATCTCAATACCGTTACCCTCATTGCTCATGAAGTTGGATAAGCTGATGGTCACCTTGGTGGTTGAGGATGCAACAATGTGTAAACCATCGCCATCGTTCCCGCTGCCGTTCATCCAACTGCATACGTTAAGCAGGTTGATCGCCGCATCACTCGTCAAATAAACACCGCTATAACCGGAATCACGGATGTCGGCATTACTAAGGGTGATCGTGCCCATAGTTGAACGCGCTTCAACCCCGTTGAATGTAGTGCCCACCGCGGTAATTCCGCTCAAGGCAATTGCACCGGTGGACGTATAGGCATATAGTCCAGCCGACTCATTATCTATAAAGTAATTATCTCCCGTCAATGTGATATTACCCGTACCCGAATAGGTGTTCAGATTAAGGCCATAATCGTTTCCGCCAGCGGAGACATTGCTGAGTGTGATCATCCCGAGATTGATAATTCTCAGACCACTCCCTGTATTTCCATACAGGTCAAAATTTTTCCCGGTCACTGTTTTTTGGGACTGCACTTTGATGCCATCCGCACCGTTGTTGGTAGCGCCAAGGTAGGTCAAGTTAACAGTGCCGTTGGTCAAGATCTTCAAACCCTCCCAACCGTTGGCGTTGAATACACAGCGGTTGCTTTCATTGGCTCCCGAAACATTTATATTTCCGATACCGTTAATCATTGATTGATTATCCAGGACTGCCCCTTCGGTACCATTGGATCTGGCTTCTACTTTCAGCAGGCTGATATTGGCCGGTGTTTCAACATACAAACCGGTCAAGGAATTGTGGTTCAGGTAACTGGTTTCGCTTCCGGAGAAGGTGACGTTCTTGCCGGCTTGAATGCTGAGGCCGTCCACAAAATAATAGGCCATATCCGAGAAATCTTCATTGTTGATACTCAGTCGGTAGAAACCACTATTGACACTGTCTTCAGTAACTTCCAGATAGTAATGACCGCTGGTCGAAGGAGTCCAGGTCGCAATTAGATTTTGATCCGTAAGATTGTATGAATCAAAAGAACTCTGATTACCTTCGGCATCAAACAGCGCCAAATTGCCGATAAAATAATTGATATCCCAATCAGGGTTATCGGAAGCGTATAAGCGGAAGCTGAGGTTGACACCGGCTTGCGCGTCAAAATCCCAGCGATCCGGGTTGAGATCCGCATTGTAGTAATCGCTGACCGCATCCCCATCGTTCAGTGTACCGGTGGTCTTGAAATTTTGCCGTGCGGTTATCGCGCTCAACGTCACCAGACCGTTGGTGGTCAGTGAAATGCCGTTATCATTGTTGTTTTCGGCAGAGACATTCTTTAATGTGATGTTTCCCGCGGAACCGCTGAACTGATTGGAAACCACCATACCTTTTTCATCGTTTTCGTTGGCAGATACATTAGTCAGGCTAATGTTACCCTTGGAATAAACACTTAAACCCGTCCCAATATTCTCATCCGCTGTGATCCGGGTTAAGTTGATCACACCGCTGCCAGTACAGACCGATAAAACATCATCAAAGAGGCAGTTATCCAGGTCCATTCCGGAAATCCCGTTACCGCCAGCCGAAGCAATCCCGTACACGGTAATGATGCCTTTGGTGCGCAAATACAGCCCTTCCCAGCCATTGTCGTCAAGCGTGCTGGCTGGCGTCAGGGATTTATCCTGCACGGTAACCGCGCCGGTTGAGGTGGGATTATCCAGGCACAACCCCGTGCGGAAGTTGCCGCTCGCGTTGGCATTCGAGATTGAAATCGTGCCGAGAGACATGACTTTCAATCCAAAATTGTCGTTATTGTCGAAAGAGTTAGTCAGATTGGTCTTCGAGCCTGCGATCGTAACATTGGCTTTGACACTTGAGTTATCCAGAACAACACCCGAACCGGGATAGAGAGCATGTTGGTGTTCCGCATCATTGACCGACAAAATATAACCGCCAAATTCTCCAGCAACATTATTGGAAACGTAGATCTGGTATATTTCCATATTGGTGAGCGTGCAAGTAAAACTGACATCGCTTCCACCATTAATGGTCTGAATAGTATTATTGGAACCGTCACGCAGCTCAAACTTGAGGTCGAAATCATTACTCTCCAAACGGAAAGTGACTTCTTCACCCTTGCCTTCAATTCCCCAGACTTCGGTCATATCATTGCTAACTTGGTCAAATACCGAAATGGGAGAATAATCCAGCCAGCCGTTGACAGGCGACTGATTATCCGTAGCATTCACAGCATTCAAAATAATCGCCCCCCGGCTGTAAACTTCCAACCCGCTGCCGGTGTTATTGTCAAATTCACTATCAATCAACGTAACACTTTTATTTAGTCCGTCCAGATTATCCAGATAAGCACCGGTTTTCCCATTATCATAGGATTTAACCCGCTCTAATTTAATCGTACCGGAGGTGTCCAACCAAATACCGTATTCTTCCCTGTTGGAAAAAACTTCGGTATCACTGATTGCCACATTGTTTTTGGAAGAAATCCAAAAACCGTTCAACCCGTTGTCATTAACAGCATTCACCCAATTGGGGATGGTGACATTCACGGTCACAGTACCAGTTCCCTGGCACACGCCAGTGTTGTAATCTGCCAGGCAGTTATCCAGAACCATACCTGTCGTATCGTTTGAGAAAGAATCCGTGTTGGAAACGGTTATATTACCCTTGGAACGGATATACACACCATAACCGGCATTGCCTTCGCTGGTATTGGCTGCTGATCCGCCGCCGGTTTTTGGACTGTTGAGAGTGACTATGCTGGGTCCGATCACAATCCCAAGCCATGTGTCGTTTTCCTCATCATAAATCCAATTGGTATAGTCCTCTACATCAATACCATTTCCTGAATTGTTTTTTGCGGTGATGGAAGATAAGGTCACGACTTTTCCAGCCATAATATAAAGACCGTCCAGACCATTGTCCTCAGTCTTTAACTTATTGGCAGTTACAGAACCCAGTGTAATCGCGTGAGTACCGATTCCGCCATTGTTAGAAGTCTCCAAATTCTTCATACTGATGGTATTGGTGCTACCTTCAACATTAACACCATCCGCCTGATTATTTCTGGTGATCACATTCTCTAGGGTCAGCGGGGATGAGGTCGATGAATTCAGTTTCAAACCATAGCCGAATTCCCAATTTATTGGAGCCAGGTTGTTGTTGGCGACCACATTCTTGATAGTCGCGCTGCCAGCGTTGATCCAAATGCCCGTGCCGTGGTTATCGCTGGCGCTAACGCCACTGAGAACCACCAGTTTTCCCGGAGCAATGGTATCCAAATACAAGGAATTGACGGCATCATCCACGCCATCTTCGCCGCCATTGCTATTAAAACTCGAATTGGTTATTTTGATGGTGTTATTCGCCTTAACATAAGCGCCAGCACCCAAATTCCCGCTTGAGTCCACATCCACCATCGTTACGGTCCCTGAATGATACCCATCGCTGCTTGTTGAAATATGGATACCATCGCCATCGGGATTTGAAACATTCAGATCCGAAAGCAAAATATTACCGACGCTATCATTGATCTGCACACCGCCGGTAATGGTAAAACCGCTTAGGGTAAAGCCCCCGTTATTACCATTTAAACTGACATTTCCGATAATGGTTGTATTAGCTGAACCATTTACACCAATCAACCCATTCAATTGGCTTAAATATGTACCACTGATGTTAAGATCGCCAGAATAGGATCCGGCCAACACATATAACTTGTGATCGGTAGGCAGTAATCCTTCTTCTATTTTCTCCAACGCAGTCGCAATCGGCGTACCGCTTACCCAGCAAGTTCCCGCCGTCACACTGGTTCCGGAGTAGCATTCACTCTCAGATTCGACAACTGAATAATATTTTGTGCCAACCTTCCAGTATGGATCTCCCCCGCCAATCAGCTCTGCGCTTTCCTGGCTGGTAAAATCGATTGGATCCCCGCCTTCATCTACAATTTCCACATTGGTCTCATCATTAACAATATCAATTTCGGGAACATCGGAAGATTCCGCATCCGAGCTTATTTCAACAGCCTCTTCTGAGGTGGCTTCCACAGGTAACGCTGACTCAACAAAGGGTTCTTCCACAGGAAGTAAATCATCAATCGCTGCTTCATCTTCCACAACCATGGGTTCATCCAATGGTTCTTCTTCAGAAGAAGCTTCGATCCCAAATTCTTCGGATACCGGTGTAATTGGTTGCGATGTTTCCGGCGGAAGATCGTCATCGGCAAATACAGTACCGGTGATAAACAGAGTAGTAACTATAACCAACAAGCAAAACCACAGGTTAACATTTTTTGTATGTGCAAATGCTTTCTTCATCTTTTCTCCCAAGTTTTTATTATTTTTCTTGCTTGAATCAATAATTTATCAACGTTTTCCTCCTTCCTTTCGTCATATAACTCAAACAAACCAGCTCCCCATAAGGCCGGTTCTTTTTTTAATATCAAAAGTAGATATTAAAGAGCCTTAAATTTCCTCCCAAGCACAAACAAAATTTTTAATGTATCGATATTAAAAATTCGTATTAACGAAATATTCCCGCAGAAATCAGCGGGAATTCAATTTTCTTTAAGGATGCACTATCCAGTTTGAACTATCAATAATTTCATCGAGGATGTTTCATTACCCACTCACTCATAAAATTTTGAAAGCACATATATAAAAAATATTATATACATTAACTATATTAACGCAAGGTTTTATATTTTTTTTATATAGATGATTAAATTTAGGCATTTTATAAGCTTTAAAAGAAATCATAACAACTAATTTAACGCATTCCGTCCATAAAAAAACAGAGGGCGCGTATTTCTACGCCCTCTGTTCATGTTTCTTTTAACCCACCCTGGTGGACACCGGATTCTACATCCAAATCTCCGTCTCCGCTGCCAGCGGTGTCATTTCCGACATAAACGGTATTGATCAATACCGGTTGCGGCTGGTTTTCCGTTTGATAAAAACGTAGATGCCATGACCTCCGTTGCCCATAAAAGCCGAAGATTTGATGGTCGCTTTGACCTCCTGACGAGTCGCTTAATGCGAGGGTATCAGCGGAGTATTCATCACCGTCTGATTCCGCGACCGTCGCCCTACCGCTGGCCGGGCTGTCCGCCGGCAAATCACTGTCGGTGAGCACCACACCGCTGGTGAAAAGTACCGCCATCACTGCCAGCAGGCACATCCATAAGGCTTTCTTTTGATTGATTTTCAACTTGAAAATACTCATGATTGGCTCCTTTGTTTTTGGTTTTTCCCCCACATAAAATGATGTTACTTGACACAAAAATAACGAAACTATGTGCAGCATAAAAACATAGGTTTGGTGATAAAACACAGTATTAATAGATCAAAGTGCTTATAACCCAAGGGTACAAATGTGATATCAACACAGGAAATAAATTGGACTAAGTAATTATTGAGATGCCTGCTGGATATTTTCTCCCATCCAATTATTAAGCAATGAGCTTACGGAAAAAAAATTATATACATTAATACAATTAAATCAAGAATTTAGATGTAATTGATTTGACGCATCAGCAAAATCTTTTATTTTTTATAAACAATAATAATCGCCGTTCACTTTGAATATTAAACTCTCTCATTCGAATGTCTCACTTTATTCCAGAGAGTAAAATATATTAAGAATTAAGGATCATCATTTTGAAAACATATATCGACCTGCGCACCCAAACCCTGACCGCCTGCCGGCACCTGTTAAGCGAGATCAACCGCGACCCGGCCACGCCCACATACGGCTGTTTTGACCGGCGTTATTGGGGCTGGAAGCTGGTGGACTTTCCGGAGGCCACCTTCCAGCGCAACCTGTCGGCGCTGGCCTGGCTGCGGGAACAGCCCGAAGGGCAGGACATGCGAGCCATGCTCACGCGCACCATCCAGTCCGGCCTGCTATATGCCGCGCGCATCCAGCATCGCAGCGGGGCATTTGACCAGGCTTACCCCTACGAGCAGAGCTACGGCGCCACGGCTTTTCTGGTACCCGACCTGCTGGACGCCTATCAGGCTGTCAAAGCAGATTGTGATAATGATACGCAGCTGACAATTAAAGCCATGCTCGCTAAAGCTGCGAAGTTCCTCTATCAGCACGCGGAGCTGCACGGCACCATTTCCAATCACCTGGCCGGCGCGGCACTGGCGCTGCTGAAAGCCGGAGATTACCTCAAGCAGCCTGACTACACCACCAAAAGCCGCGAAATCCTGGATTTCATCCTCTCCAAACAATCTTCGGAAGGCTGGTACGTCGAGTACGGCGGGGCCGATCCCGGTTACCAAACATTGTGCATGTATTACTTGGCGCAAATTTACCAAATCGCGCCATTCGATGAACTGCAGCATTCGCTGGCTGCCTCGCTGGATTTTTTGCAGTATTTCGTGCAACCCGACGGCAGCTTTGGCGGGGAATACGGCAGCCGCCGCACGGAAATCTATTACCCGGGCGGCATCGCCCTGTTGAGCGCTGAGTTCCCGCTGGCCGCGGCCATGACTGCGCGCATGCTGGCCTGCATCGAAGAAGGCCGCACCACACGCCTGGCGGACATGGATATGGGCAACACCGCCCCGCTGCTGAACAACACCATCAAAGCGCTGCCATTTCAGGCAGCCCATTCGGACATGAACCTGCCCAGTGACCCAGTAGAAGGAACGCTTTCCCATGACTTCCCCGAAGCCGGCATCTTCATCCGCGCCACGGACCAGTATTACTGCATCATGGGCGCCTCCACCGGCGGGGTAACCAAGATTTACGACAAAAAGAAAGCACGCCTGGTTTGGGACGATTGCGGGCTGCTGGGCCAAACCAACCGCGGCGTGATAGTTTCCACCCAAATAACCGCGCCCGACCAGGGCTGGCGTCTGAGCGGGGACAGCGTTGAATTATGGGGCAACTTTCAACCCATCAAAAGCTCCCTGCCCGGCCCGGGCAACTTCCTGCTGCTGCGTCTAATGAACCTGACCGTCATGCGCGTGGGATTTCTCAACGAGCTGGTCAAGAAAGTGCTGGTACGCATGCTGATCAGCGGCGGGAGCAGCCTGCCCCTGAAGCGCACCCGCAGCTTGAAATTCCAACCCGACCAGGTGGTAATTCAGGACAATGTGGAAAAGACCGGCAGCATTCGGTTAGAAAACCTGCGTTATGGCGGCAAATTCTCCGCCATCCACATGGCCTCATCGCGCTATTTCAGCCCAGGCCAGAGCAGCGCACTGGATTTGCCGGAATTGGATGTTGAAGCGCTCAACCGTGATGGGGTGTGCAAGCATACTTTCGCAATCAAGTTCGGGAGTTAGCGTTTACTGCCTGACCAGCGTATCGCATCCATCGGTGTTTTTGTGTCTGTCCGGCCGAGATTCTTCTCTCGTGCCCTTTCAGGGCATTTCGCTCAGAATGACACTATGAAGGTAGATCCAGAAGACGCCGGTCAGTGNNGGAGCAGAGTGACTGAAGGATCTCGGTTGGAATCGGATCAACGCAATATCTCCCCGAGGGAGTGCTTCGCGATCGCTTTGTTCGCAATGACAGTTTTTCTGTCATCCTGAGGGAGCGCTTGCCCCGAGCCTGTCGAGGGGAAGCGACCGTAAGGATCTCGGATGGCAATGCACTTGTCCAAGTCCTCTTGTCCATCCGGCCGAGATTCCTCGCCCTAAAGGGCTCGGAATGACAGGGTTCTTCCATCTGTAGGCTTCGACACGCTCAGCCTACTTTTTACGGGCTGAGAACTTCAGCCCGTTCGATGATCACTTTTTCGCTTTATAAATGCGCAAATAGGTAGCGGGGTCGCAGGGATCCAGCGCATCCGTATGCCGGTATTCGTCAAAGTCATCCGCATTAAGAAAAGTCAGCCAACCTCCAACCATCTTGGTATTTCCGTTGATGACGAAATCCGCCTCGGCCCGCCAGACCTCCACCGATTCCTGGTTGTAGTAGCCATTCTTCTCCAGCTCCGCGCGATCCCCGCCCACCCGTTTGGAATACACACCGTTCAGCAGCTGCGGTTGGAAATAAACATCTGTCAGATACAAGAGCGGTGTAACCTCGCTGCCGCCCGCCCAATACACGGTTGCGCCGACTGGAATCAATTCATCCAACTGCGCGCCGACAGTCTCATAAGCCGCCAAAACGTCCCCGCCGCAGGTGTTTTCGGTGACCATATTTCCCAGCAACGGGCTGGGCATCAAGACAAAGGACACCACGATCAGCGACGTCAGGATGAAGTTGCCGATGTGGTTGAATTTCCGTTTGCCCATCCAGCGGTACAAGCCCCACACCAGCAGCAGGAAGATAATAGTTACTGCCAGGCCAAAGGCAACCGACAGATAAGGCAGGATTTGATCGTAGGTAAAACCGAAGCGGTTCTCAAACAGCTTCCACAACTCCGTACTGCCGGAGAGAATTTGGCCGCCTTTGACGCGCGGCACTGCCAAGCCCATCACCCAGCGCCCGACCGTTTCCAGGCTGCCCAGGAAAGCGCCCGGTAGGAAGATCAGCACCAGCAGCAACGCCCACCATCCATTGACCTTGGGCTGTAATTCCGCCAGGTTGCTGAGGGCAATCACTGCCAGCAAGACTGCCACCGGGATAAAGAAAGCCAGGTAGTTGGGGAAGCAGTACACGCAATAATCTTTGCCCAGTGAGGCCCAAGCATGCATCAGGAACATGATAATGAAGAGGATGCTCAGGTACAGCACAGTCTTGCGCTCATATTTCGAACGCCAGGCATCCTTGCGCGGCAGGGTCAGCAGGCACAACAACATCCCAATCAGCGGGATGAAATAATAACGCACGGCCGTGAAGAAAGAAGTGAAGCGTGTCAGCAAGCCGATTTCAGGGGACCAGACTTGCTCGCCCCCGCCCGAAATCACGCGGTAATTGAATAAATCGCGCACAAAACCGGGCAGCCAAACCGCCCACAGATTCAGGATTTTGGGGAAGAAGATGACATGCATCAGCAGGAAAGGCACTCCGGCGCTCAACAGCGCCACCCGGCCGGCTTTCCTGCCGAAGATGAAATAAGCATACAGCACTACGAACAGCATCATAAAGATCATATTCTGACGCGTTAGGGTGGCCAGCGCGCAGAAGAATGCGCCCAGTCCAATCTGCAGCAGGCTGCGCTTTTCGTCGATCAGAAAGTACAGCGCCCAGGTCACCAGGCAGGCCACGATCACCTGTGAGACGGCCTGCACATAGATTTTGATCAGGGCCGGGTTGAGGGCAATAAGCAGCAGCGCCGCCAGCGCCCACCACTTGCCGCGCAGACGATTTACCAGCAATCCCATGCCCAACAGCATCAGCAGCGCGACGAAAATAGCAAAATAGCGCCCGGTTTGCAAACCGGGACCGAAAAGCACCTGCGCCAGGCCGGGGATGTAGTACGACAAGGGCATGTTGTTGGTCCAGGGACCATAATCCTGAAAGGGCTGGTAGGTACCTTTGACGTAGTAGTAGCCTTTGATCAGGAAGGAACCTTCGTCCACACGCGAAGGCATTTGATGCGCGTAAATCACTGCCTGGATCAGAAAGGCCAAAACCACCAGCGTTACTGCCAGCGCGTAGATCCACTTGTTTTCTTGAAGTTTATTTAAGGTTTCTTTCATTGCTAAGTCCTGTCAAGTCAGTTCATTGGAATGCAGCGCCGCGCTCAATTTCAGTAAATGGATATGACGCGATTTTGCAATCGTATAATTATAAGCATATGACGCCTCTTTTAAGGCGCAATCTTTCAGGAGCCGCATGACAGTAAACAACAAAAAACGCCGAATTACCACCTCCCTGATGCTGGGAGGGCTGTCAGCTTATCTGCTTTACACCTCCGTTTTTCAAAGAAATTATTTCAGTAAAACATATTTGGCAGTGACCCTGTTCATCTTCGGTGCCGGTGCGTTGGCAAGTTACGCGGCCAACCACTTCTGCTTGGAACCATTTCTTACTTCACTGAGCCGGAAAACAGCCCGCTGGCTGGTCGCGGCCGCAGTCCTGATCAGCGCGCTGCTGCTGCTCAACTTCGACCCGCAGCCGCTCTACGCCCTGCTGCCCAGCCACAGCCTGCGCGTGCTGGTGCCCGCCCAGGCAGGCGCGCAGGCGGCGGGTTTCGAATACCTGGAAAATTCCCTCGGTACGATTCCCTATGCGAACCTAACCCCGCAGGGAGATTGGCATGAAGAGGCTGATTATTTGCAAATCAGTCCGGAGACGGATTTTTCGCTGGAATGGCAAGGAAAGACCGGCGGCCTGCTGCAAATCGTCTTTCAACCCAGCGCGCAACCGCGCACGATCGAGATATGGGTGGACGGCCAACGCAGCCTGCTGGAGTTGCAAAGCGGCAGCGAATATGCTGTTTCTTTCCGCCAGGATTTCCCCATTTCCACCTGGCAGCTTCTGCCGGCCATGCTGGCCTTTCTGGTTCTTACGACTTATGCGCTGCTGCTGTTATGGGCAATTCTGGATAAGTTGCCAGTCAAGCAGACGCAATCTGGGCAGCCAAACGGTCATTGGCTTGGATATGCCCTGCCCGCCCTGCTGGTATGGGGCCTGAGCCTGCTGGTCTTTTGGCC
This sequence comes from Anaerolineaceae bacterium UBA5211, assembly GCA_002412595.1. Lineage (GTDB taxonomy): Bacteria > Chloroflexota > Anaerolineae > Anaerolineales > Anaerolineaceae > Pelolinea. The sequence continues at coordinate 52,420 of DHVJ01000060.1, read as the reverse complement.
GGGCATGCTCAGCAACGACTCCCTGGGGCAATGGGGGCAGGCGCTCAGCGGGCAAATGGGCGATTGGCATCCCATCTTTCACACCTTCCTGCTGTCGATGTTAATAAAACTTTGGTACTCGCCCGCATTGCCGGCCATGCTGCAAATCGCGGCGCTCTCGCTAATATTCGCACGCGGTTTGGGATTGCTGCAGGAATACGGTGTCCCGCGCTGGGTATTGTGGGTCGTCGCGGTAATTTTCGCCGTCTTCCCCTTCAATCCCATTTTCAGCATCACCTTGTGGAAAGACATCCCTTACGCCATCGCGCTGCTGGCGCTGTTCATCCTGTTCCTGCGCATCGCGCTCACCTCCGGCGAGTGGCTGGAGCAAAAACGCAGCTGGTTGTGGTTGGGCCTGGCCGGTTTCGCGGTGGCTATCTTCCGGCAAAACGGCCCGGCGGTAGCATTTTTATCCATTCTGGGATTAGTCTTTTTCTTCAAGCCATATTGGCGCACAATTTTGCGCGGTCTGGCGGTTGCGCTGCTGGCCTGGGTGGGCGTGCGGGGCATCTTGAATTGGGCATATAACCCGGAATCCGGCAGCTCCTCGCAGGCCAACCTGATCCTGCTCTCACACATCGCCGCGCACGTGGAAGCAGGCACCGAACTGACCAATGACGAGAGCTCGTATCTCGACAACCTCATGCCGCTTTCAGATTGGGAATCCGATTGCTGTTACATTGGCGGGCTGTCTTACAACCCTGACTTTGACCGCCAAACTTACCTGCAGCATTTCCCCGATAACCTGCGCTTGACCGTGAACCTTTTCCTGCTCGACCCAATGGTGGACCTGCGCCAGCAATTATGCGCCAGCGAGATGAACTGGGTCTTCTGCGGCAACCGCTGCTCGCTCAAATCGCTGCACGCTTTCAACGATGTAACCCCTGGCACGGAAAGCTGGATTTTAGCCAATGAGTATGGGCTGGAAGAGCACTCGCTGCTGCCCAATTTGGTAACGCCAATCGTCGGCGCGTTAGGCTCGCTGGGCTTTTTCAGCGGGCAAACCGGCATCTTGCTCAAACCGGCCCTGTATTTCTATTGTTCGCTCGTGCTTATCATCGCGGCCTGCCTGTGCCGGCGCGAGGGCCAGATGGCCATCCTGCTGCTGCCGGTGCTGCTGCAAACCGGCATCCTGGCCGTGATCATCTTCGCGCCTTCCTTCCGTTACCAGTACGGCATCTGCCTGATTGGGCTGTTCAGTCTGGCACTGCCCTTTCTGCCAAGGAAATGAACAAAGGAAATTGTGAATGTCCCCCAATCCATACAAGGCGGCTTTCCATAGCCGCCTCTTTTATAGAAAAAAAGAGACACATATAGAAGCGCGTCCTGCTGTTATAAAACAATCCCGAAGTTTCCTTCGGGATTGTCAATTATCTTATTCCGCTTCCGAGAAGTCCCCGGAAGATACGATCAATTGGGGTTCATCGCCTTCGATCAAGACGATGCGCGCCTCGAATTTAGCCTTCTGAGGCCCCACCACGTAAACGGGCGTGCCATCCTTGAAGCGGATATCCGGATCATCCGTCTTGATATACACTTTGGAATTGGGGTCGCCCACCGTGCGAAAAACCAATCTACCGTAATCCTGGATACCGAAATAGGGGTCATAGGTGCGCTTGTAAAAGCCGCTCTCCGCTTTGAAGAAACGCGGATAGACGCCCATGCCCTCATAAGCCAGCACATCCTCCCGCTGGCAATACTCAACCAACTCTGTGCTTTGGTCTTCCCACTGGCTGCCAACTAGAGCAGTCTGGATAGCTGAGCAGACCTCCTCACGAGTGTAATCCGGGTAATCGGCCGGCAGGATAGTCTCGCGCAGATTGATGAACGCACCCGCAAAGAAGAACACCAGACCCAATGCCAGCACCGGTTTCCAGGTAAAAGCCGTAGTCTCCACCACCGGTTCAAACATGGTCAGCTCATCATCTTCATCAAAGCCATTCCAACCCAGCCAATGCCCCAGCAGATAACGCAGGATATCGACCATACCAAAAATATAGAGCGCCATCACCAGCCAATCCACCGGCAGGATGTAACGCCAGCCGGATAGCCTGACCACAGCCGAACTGAAACTGTACACAACATAGAACAACACTACCAGCAGCAGGACGGGGCGATGTTTGCGCGCCGCGGAAGCCGTGCCGATGGAAATGACCAGCAGGTTGAATAACACCACCAGCGCATTCCAGAAATTGCTGCGGCTATAGACTTCGCTCCAGAAAGGTTCGTGGATCTGCATATAATCCGCGAATCCTACCCCATTGCCCAGCCTTACCGGCAAGATCAGCATGGTCGAGATGGTGTTGTGCATGAAGTTATCGGCCACATGATAGGCATAGCCCCCTAGGTTGCTGCTGATGATGGTGGAAACCACTTCCACATTGACATCCATCATCTCCTCGGCTGTGCCCGAATCCGGCACATCTACCTGCACATCACTGCCGCGCAGCAGCCATTCATATAAAGCGTAATTGGAGGGATTATCCACCCAATAAACGTTGGTGATGGCGTGGTTGCGCATCAGCACCGGTGTAAGCACCAACATCAGCGCCAACAAAAGCAGAGCACCAGCCTGCAGCATCTTTTTAGCTTGTTTCCAATAGCGGATGATGAGCAGCAGCACGAACAAAGGCACCAGGATGAGCGATTGGATGCGCATCAGGATCAGGCAGGCGATGATACCGCCGGCCGCAAAAGGCGGCAGCCCCACTTTTTCACGCGGAGATTTGAACCAGCGGATCATGACCAAAATCAACACGCACACCAGCAGCGTGGCGGGCATGTCGGAAAGCAATAATTTAGAGTTGGAAACGTTGGCCGTGTTAGTGGCCTGGATAGCGTTTACCTCGCGCAGGATCACCAGCAAAGCCAGCATCAAACCGCCCAGGCGGCTGTGCATTTCCTTGCCGATCAGGTAGATCACGGCCGGCAGGATAGCCAGCACCAGCGTTTGCAGCAGGATCATCTTGCCGTAATCCAGCCCCACCAGCGCATGCAGGATAGACAGGAATACAATATATAACGGCTTGGAAATGACTGTATTCTGGATAGAGCCTTTCCAGACCCACAGTGAGTTCATGTCATACTGTTCCGCATCTGAGAAGGGGTAAATGGCATTATTAGGCGGCAGGGTTTGCGGCGCGAAATAATTATGCTGCGGCAGCGGCAGGCTCAACCATAAGCCCGCAGCCAGCAGCCACAACGCCAGGCAGACCAACAGATCAATATTCAGCTTGCGCTTATTTTGTTTCGGTAAGCGCGACCAGCTGCTCGCCAGCAATAGCATCAGCACAATCAAGCCGCACACATACCAAATCTGACCTTCCAGCAGCGGAACACCTAAAGAAATGATGGATACAAACTCAGGGGCTTTACCGATGCCGGTCAGTTCCGTGAGCAGCCACAATGCTGCCAGGATAATCAGCGTTATCCAAAAAGGCTTGCCAAAGAGACTTTTTAATTTGCGTTCAACAGATTTCTTCTGCCCGACCAGCCAGACTTGCCCAATGAACAGCATGCCTTCCAACCCCACCAGAAAAGCATAAGACAGGAGCGGCAATAAGCGCACATAGGCGCCCATGTCATCCATCAAGCGCAGGAAATGAAAGAAAAACGCGATGCTCCAGCTAAACAAGGCCAGCAGAAAACTGAGCAGGATGCCCTTGCGCGACAATCCGGCCCGCCGGGTTTTATCCCGCAAAGCTGCCCGCCAACCCGGATTTCCCGCCAACATCTGGCGGAGGATAAGAGCCAGAAAAGCCAGTCCTAAAATGGGCAGCAGCAGCGCCAGGCGCCGGTACGAATATCCCAAAAAATCAGCATTTCCGGCTTCCTTGGGGATCAACAATAGCCAAACAGCAACAGCGATTCCCTGCAACAGGACCATCAGCAAGAATTTTAAAGTTGATTGAACGACATCGTTGTGTTTATTATCACTCGCCATATATTTCCTTCTGAACAGACCCCTAATATTTTTCTATATTCGTCCCGATAACCGCAGGTTATGCTTTCTTCGTTTTAATAACACCCATCACACGGCTGACTTCTTTTTTAATAGTTTTATTTTTCAACAGATAAATATAATAATACGCCAGGGCACAAATCACTGACACTCCCAGCAAGGCCACATAATCCAGAGGCAGCCCGGTCGATCCAATGTTCACATGCGCCACTGGATTCCACAATTTGAAAGCCAGAATGACCAGCAGGAAAGGCAGGCTGGTCGTGAAACCGCGTATCAGATAATTCAGGGTTTGCCTGGTCTTCACACCGGTCAGGCCGGTGATCCAAAATAGCATGGCCGCATACACCACAATACCGCTGAGCGTGAACAACCACAACGCCAACCAGACATCCCCGCGCATGCCGCCATATACCAGCGAGCCAACGCGCGTGATCAGATTGATGATTTGAAAAACCAGGAATTTCTCGTATTTTCCATAAATGTTGGGAATATAACTCAAGGGTGTAGTCATAAATACCAAAAAGACCCACAAGCTGAGGATTTGCGAGTAGGAACCGGCATCCGCCCAGCTGTTACCAAAGACTACTACAAACAGTTCCTTTCCGATAATAGCAATCATCATCATCGGAAAAAAGCTGATCAGGCTGAGATACTTCAACGTGCCTTCCATGATGGTTTTATTGCCGCCCTCATGATAGGCTTCGGCGCTGCGCTGATAGAAAACCTGTCCAATCGAATTGCCGAAAATCGAAACCGGCAGACGGATGGCATTGTTACCCATGGCATAATATCCGGCCACAGTGGTGGAAAAATAGGCTGACAATAAAATACTGGGAATGTACAGGGCAGCATTGTTGATCAGGTTGCTCCACAGGTTGAACAGCGGAAGCTTCTTATATTCGACAATACCCTGTTTAATTATTTGCCAATCGAAGCTATCCCGGATAAATTTCAGGTCTTCCCGGAAAACCATGTAGGCAAAAATCAGGGTAGCGAACACTTCCCCAATCACCTGCATGATGATCATCAAGGGGCCGCTGGTAAAACCGGCAAAGCCAAAACCGGCGGTCAGGCCATCTCCCAATACCTCGCTGCCCACCTGGGCAATGGACACACGCATATATTTTCGTTCGCGTGAATTCCACTGCTTCAGCGCTTCAAAAACGCCCAAGGCCGCCACCGAAATCGGAATAAACCACAGAAAGTCCGCCAATTCGGGTGAATTTAACGCTGCTGCCACCGGTACGCGGAACAGCCACACCAGGATGAAGAGGCTGCCGGAGGTCAGAATGTTCAGGCTCAACGAAAGCACCAGCATATTGGCCGCATATTTGTCTTCCTTGGGCAGAACCACCGCCCGGTCATAGCGCAGGGAGGAAATCAAACCCAGCGGTTTGGCAATGGAAAGATAATTTTGCAGAATACCGAAATATTCCGGCAGGAACAAGCGGCTCAGGATCGGGGAAATGAGCATGCGGAAGACCTGCACAAAACCACTGCCGGTCACCAGTTTAAGAACATCTGAGAAGAAATTGGAATCTTTTTTTTCCAAGTCCCTTTTTTCAGCTTTGTTGAGATCGTCCAGATTGGGAGAATTAGAATTCATAGATGTATATTTGCTTTTACCTGAAAATCTTTTGGATTTTAGCCAACAATTTAGTGAAAGAATTCTATCATCTAATCAGGGCAAGAAATTCCATTTACAGCCGCCGGATTTAGCAAATCAAACATTCACGAGATGGGTAGTGTTAATCCGTTTTCTGCGACAGGATCTGGTAATAATAGCCGGAATGGGAAAATTTAACACCATCGACATCGTCAAATTCCTGCTCATCCACATGCAGGATATCTATCACACAATCTCCATAATAAGCTCTGAAAAGCATGTGCTTATCTGCTGAGATTTCCTCGCTGGGAATAAGTTCATTTTGGGTGTAGCCGTTGAAATTCAACGCCTGATGCCAGGAGCGAATAACGCGTGAAGTCGTATCCTCAGGGATCTCCAAGGTGACTTTGGCCATACGGGGATCTTCCACTGTGCAGCTATCAAAATTCTCCATCAGATTGTGGATCTGGGTGTTGAGCAGTTGACGCGGTGTCAACTGCCTCTGATGGATCAGCACACTGCCATAGATATTGAACGCCAGCACGAGCAGCGCAAACAGGCCGGCCTGCAGGGTTTTATTCCGCCCCAATAGCAGCAGGCTGGCAGCCATGATGGCCAGGGCCAGGGCAGGATACAACGCCTTCATGGTCAGCACCAGGCTGCCGTAGGGCGAGTTGACCGAGGGAGCCAGGGGTTGGGCCAGATGATACAGGAAACCTTCATTCAGCACCGCATAGGCGAACAGCGTCATGCCGGCCGCCAAAATCACCAGTACCAAGCTTGTCGCCAACTTATTTTTAAACTCTAATTTCTTCCCAAAAAAACTAAAAGCAGTGATGAGAAACAAAGGGCCAAAATACATGATATAGCGGCCCTGTATCTTCACCGGATCGGGGTAATTGTATGCTGCCCGCCAGGAATGGCGCACACACGCCAGCAGGAAGAAGAATACGATCAGTGCCAGAGAAATCCACCAGCGGTTTTCATCCGCTTGCCAATCTTTCAACTTAAAGCGCGAGAGCGAAGCCAACAGGAGCCCCAAATAAGGAGCCGCGATCAAGATCGTATATGAAAGATAAAAAATCGCCCACATCAGAAGCCGGCGTTTTCCCAACTGAGCCGGGTCCGGATGACTGGCAACCGAAAATCCCAACATGGTTTTCAGCGATACCCCGTCACGCACACCCGCCAACTGCCAGGCGGCCAGGATGAGCAGCATGGGAACCAGTACCATCAGCAAATGACCAAATTTCTTCCAGGAAAAAAGAAACGGAAGTTTTTCCCCTTCAAAGGGCTTTATCCACCAAATCAACAAGAAAGCCGGGATGAGGACCAATCCGATGAAGCGAGTGGCATACAATAAAGCCAGCAGCACCCCCAAGGTAATGTTTTCAAAAATATGCGTTTTGTGATGGACCGGAAACACATTGCTGAAAGCCAGCAATACCGCCCACATAAAAATGGGATAAAAAACATTCTCGCTGATCAACGTGCGCGCGATCACCAGTTGGATCGGACCGCACAAAAGGACTGCAACCGCAATCAGGCTGATCTTTTTATCCAAAAATTTCCTCAACAGCAGGTATGCCGGGAAGATGGCACTGGTCAGGTAAAGGGCATTTAGCCATTTGGCCGCCGCGTAACGCGTAAACGGGGAAAACAAATAAAAAGCCGGCAGCAGGCTTATTGAATAAAATGGCGGGTAGTCATAGTTGTTTGCAAATGAAAAATTGCCGTTGTAGAGATCTAACGCAATTTCCCAATAGCGGACTTCGTCGTTGAAATGCATCGGTCCAAACACATTCGCGTCCACAACCAGGCCGGTGAACAACACTCCAACGATATACAAACAAACCAATGCGATGGCCGCCCCCCGCCTGGTGTTCAGGAACTCCTGCACCCTCTCCATAAATAATCGCATAAATGGAACGACCTTTCCTTCGACGATAAGCTTGCTTGAGATTTTACCAAACAAAGCCCCGAGGAGTGATGCGAAATAATCATGCGTGGAATAGATTGCAGCGGTTCAGGCAGTTAACCCGTTGTGGGTTTCTTGCAATTTATTTTACGGGATTCTATAATCATTCACATAAGCTTGAAATCAGAATTTGCAACTCTTAATAAATTTTTTCAGGATCAGGAATGAAATCATCTCAAAATATCGCTTTTACCTGCACCCGCCAACCTTGTGAAACAGGACATGGAAACGAGCAAGCCTTTAAATGGATCCATAATGACCTTTCGGAGAGCCTATTCACCTATCAGGAAATTGACCGCGCTTCAAACCGTATCGCGCAGGTCCTGAAACAATCCGGCATCACTCCCGGACAGTGCGTGAGTATCTACCTGCCTAAATCAGTGGAATTAATAGATAGTTTTTTTGGGATTTTAAAAAACGAAGCGGTCGCATGCATCCTCTTTTCCACCTTTGGTGAGAGCGCGCTTTATGACCGCCTGTCCGATAGCCAGACCCGCATCCTGATCACGCGCAAAAGCTTGCTTAAGAAGGTGCAGAAGATCGAAGGCGACTTGAACGAACTGCAAGCTATCCTGGTCACTGATTTAGAAGCACACCAGGATGATTTCATCCGCAGCCTGCCGCAATTGCTGGCAGAGGCGCCGGATGACTTTGAATTTTCAGCCGAGATCGAAGCTGAGACGCCGGCTTTCATCCAATACACCTCCGGTTCCACCGGCAAACCCAAAGGCGCTCTGCACGTGCACGGCGGACTGGGCACTATGCTGGATTCATTCAAGGAAGTATTTGAAATCCAACCGGATGAGACTTTCTGGTGCACAGCCGACCCGGCCTGGATCACCGGGCTGGTGTACGGCGTCATTTCCCCATTGGCCTGCCGCACCAACCAAATCCAATTCGGCGGGAACTTCGGCGCTGAAACCTGGCTGGAGATCCTGCAGCGCGAGAAGGTGAATATCTGGTACACCGCCCCTACCGCTCTGCGCATGCTGATGCAGGAGGAAGCCGAGCTATTCCATCAATATGATTATTCCATACTAAAGCGCATGTACAGCGTAGGCGAACCGCTCAACCCGGAAGTCTATCACTGGGCCAAAAAGGTTTTCGGCTGCGAAGTTTACGATAACTGGTTCCAGTCCGAAACGGGCAGCATCATGATCACCAACAAACCCGGGCGGGTAGTCAAACCGGGTTCAATGGGTAAACCGCTCAGTTATATCGAGGCTATGATCCTGGATGACGCCATGCAGCCCCTACCGGTGGGCCGGCAGGGCAATCTGTGCCTGAAAAAGGACTGGGGCTCCATGTTCCGCACCTATATCAACAAGGAGGCACTCTACCAGGAGAAGTTCAACGGGGATATTTACATCTCCGGTGACCTGGCTTACCAGGACAAGGAAGGTTATTACTGGTATGTCAGCCGCGCCGACGACGTGATCAATACCGCCGGGCACCTGGTGGGACCATTTGAAGTTGAAAGCGCCCTGCTGGAAATCGAGGAAATCGTGGACGTGGCCGTTATCGGCGTGCCGGATCCCATTTTGCATGAGAAGATCATCGCCTTCCTGCGTCTCAAAGCGGGTTGTGAGTGGTCGCGTGCACTGGAACTGAAATGCCGTGTGAATATTTCTAATAAAGTCTCCACCACCGCCACGCCCCAGGAGTACCACCTGGTTGACAGCATTCCCAAAAATAAAAGCGGTAAAATTCTGCGGCGGGTGTTGAAAGCCCGCTATGAGGGCAAAGACCCCGGCGACCTTTCTACCATGGAGGAAAAATGAACGTAACCGAAGAGCTGACCGCAATATTCCGCGAAGTTTTTGACGATGAGGGCATCCAACTGACCCCTGAATTAACCGCTGATGATGTGGAGGGCTGGGATTCGCTTTCACATGTCAACCTGATCATCGCCATTGAGATGAAATTCAAGATCGAGTTCACCCAAAAGGAAATCCGCTCCTTCGCCAACGTGGGCGAAATGATCGCCTGCATCGAGAGCAAGCTCAACGTATAAAACGTTTATCCGTTAAGGTTTGATGGCGTCTTCCGCGGAATAATACGTGACCGTCGGCTGGCCGAAAACCAGCACATCCGTGATACCGTAATCGTCGATAAACTGCTGCAGACTTTTGGAGCTGTTCTCCTCAAAACGCAAATCGATCACATAGGTATCGTGAAAGTGCGATGCAATGTACATCTGGATGGTACGAGAATAGGACGACGTGATCATCAAGAGATTGCGCGGCGAGTCGTTGTTGAAGTGGAACTGGATCAGAACCTGCTGCCTACCATAGAAGCCGCGATAATGGTTGTAGAACTTGTCGTGGTTGTAAATGCCATTAAGATAATCCTCGCGTCCGCTATAGTTAACCAACTCCCCATCCACATAAGTGTCATACGCAGGCATGTTCACAATNNAGAAATTCCAAGCCGTCCAGTTTATTAATTTCCTGCGTGCTCAGCATGGGGCTGATATCCGGGTACTGCTGCTGCAGGAGAGCATAAATTTTTTCATAAGCGTCCAGCGAAGCGCGGATATTCCAATGCTGGTCGGTCTTGAAGAACTTTTCCTGGTAATCCGCATAACTGGTCAGTGTAAAATTCGCAAAGGCTAAATTTGCCGGTTTATTCTCCAAAAAATATTGAAGTGACTGTCCATTATCCGCTTGGGGAAAATAAGGGGCTATGGGATGAAAACCCGAATAAGGCAGCGTCTCGATATTGAACACGTAAAAATAAGTGTCCGGGTACTTCTCCAGCAGCTCTTTATAATTCGAAATGCGAGAGTCGATAACTGATTTTTCAGCATCATCAAAGTAAGCCAGGTCCTGCATCAGGCTGCTTCCATCGCGTGAGACATATAGACCTGAATCAAAGGTGGCTGGATAAGCCGCGTCCGGCAGCGCCAGGTAGGCGCTCTTGATCACCGTGCGGTCAAAGGACTTGGCCAACTCCACCAGCGGAATGCGCAGCAGCATTTGCTCGGACGCGGCTTTGTTGACCGTACGCTGGAAAGAACCGCTGATAATTTGGTTGAAAAAGACCTCTCCCGCTTCGGCGTACAAACCCTGGTAAATGCGCTTTACACCGGTTTTGAATTCCTGCAGGGAAAGTTGCGGGAAAACCACCAACTTGCGGTCCTCCAGGATGGAATCCTCAGTCCAATTTCCACCGCGCGACAGCCAGTAAATCCCCGGGCCGATCAGCAGGGCAAAAATCACGATGATGAAAACAAAGTTCTGGATATTCTTTTTCATACTCAACCTAAAATTCCGAATAGAGAAACGCCTGGTAGCTGCCGGAGACTGTGACAGCAGTGCACAAAACAAATACAGCGATCAGCACAACATCCAACACCAGCGAAGTCACTTTATTATCACGGGCACGGTCATAAATTCCTTTTAATAACGGTGTACTGGCAATTATGCCCAATATCAGCAAGGGGAAGTACATCAGGACGTTCAATGTACGAGCAGTGTACAAACCAGATGGCCGCCCCGCTCCCAATAGCGCCTTGAAAAACGGCCCCCAGTTAGCAATATCTTCGATCCTGAAGAACACCCACCCAATTAGGATGAGCAGCAGCGCGTACATATGCTGCAGCGCGGCCGGCAGTTTCTTCAGCCAGCGCCCTAAAAAGGTGGATTCCAACACACTGATAATCCCAAAATACACGCCCCATAGGATAAAGGTGGGTGTGATGCCATGCCAGAAGCCCGTCACGAGGAAGACGATCAATAAATTGGATTGTTGGCGGAAATGTTTCTGCTTACGGCGCGCAATTTCCAGCGGCATAAAGATGTAAGTGCGAAAGAAATTCATCAGCGAAATATGCCAGCGCCGCCAGAAGTCTGCGATGCTGCGGCTTATGTAAGGAAAGTTGAAGTTTTCCGGCAGCTTGAAGCCCAGCATGCGGCCCAGCCCAATGGCCATATCGGAATAGCCGGAGAAGTCCATATAGATCTGTACGGCAAAGGCCAGCAGCCCATACCAGGCCAAGCCGGCGGACATATGGCTGTCCTGCAAGCCAAATACCTTATCCGCCACCACTGCCAGGTTATCGGCAATCAGCACCTTCTTGGCCAGGCCGATGATGAAGCGCCGCATGCCTTCGGCCATCTCATCCGGATGGGTGCGCGGGGATTCCAAAGCATTCCGCATATCTTTGAAGCGTGTGATGGGCCCCTGCAGCAGCTTAGGGAAGAAAGCCATATAGTTGGCCAGGCGCAGCAGGTTCGGTTCAGCGTTGATCTCAGCGCGGTTGATATCCACCAGGTAAGAAATAGCCGAAAAGGTGAAGAACGAAATACCCAGGGGAAAACTCAGATTTGGGAACTGCTGGCGGATATTGTAGAGGATGGGCAGATTGAACTGCGCCGTAGTAGCGATTTTGAGCACTACCAGCGGCAGCAAGTTAACTGCGATGGAAACACCTGTCAGCAGTCCAGCGTCGCCGCCGGCAGCATTTTTATGATCAATCCAGCGCCCAACCGCCCAGTTATACAGAATCAGCAAAACCAGCATGAAAACGAATAGCGGCTCGCCCCAGGTATAGAAAACCAGAGAGGCCAGCAGCAGGATAATGTTGCGGTAGGTGCTGGAACTGTTTAAATTATAAAGGATCAGAACAATGGGAAAGAATATGAATAAAAAGACCAATGACGGGAAAAGCATATATTTATGGACCCTGATTCTTTAGTATGGCTTATTCTAATATAGCGCCCAATGCCCGGCAAGCCGCTAATGCCCGCAGCCGGTATTTAAATAATCATCGCGTGCAGATATATCTACATTCTCTGAACGGTATAGAAGCGGCTGGCTCTCCCCCTGAATTTTGTATTCTTTTTTATGATATGGGTTCTTTCAGGGGGAGGGAGTAGATTACCGTAATCTTGCCGTTTATAATAAGTTGATTCCGCTGATTGTCTGGTGTTGTCAAGGAACGAGTAATTTCGCGCACTGTCCGGTTGTGGTGCGTTCAGACACGCACCCTGCGATTGCTTTATCATGGGTATTAAATGCTCATATCAAATCATTCACATTGCCCACCGATACCCGCGCGTTTATGGTAAAAATGAATTAATTACAGATTAAATCCATAAAAACCTATGACACGAATAGACCAACTCTTATCCTTTTGCACGGTGGTTGAGCTGAAAAGTTTTTCTCTTTCAGCCGACCGCCTGGGCATCACCCAGCCCACTATCAGCCTGCAAATTAAAGCGCTGGAAGGTGAGTTCGGCACAGAATTGCTGCACCGCGAAAGCCACCATATCCTGCCCACCGATGAAGGCAAGATCGTCTATGAAAATTCCCTGAAAATTCTGGCCTTATACGAAAAAACCCGCCAGGCGGTTTTTAGCAATCGCGGCAATTTCACCGGCAGCCTGACCATCGGGGCCAGCTCCGGCCCGGCCGATTATCCCATCCCAATATTGCTGGGTGAATTCAAGATGGAACATCCCGAATGCATCATCAACTTGCAGGTGGGTGATTCCAGCGAGATCATCGACAAGGTCTTCAACCAGTCCGTGGAATTGGGCTTTGTCGGCACCAAACGCCGTGATGGGAATCTGTATTTTGAATCCTACCTGGAAGACAAGCTGGTGCTGGTCAGCGCGCAAAGCCATCCCCTGGCACAGAAAAAACGAATCTCATTTCAGGAGCTGCGCAAAATTCCGCTCATTATGCAGCAGCCCGGCTCCGGCGCCACCATCAATTTAAGGGAAGCGCTGGCTACGGGCGGATTGACCTTCAGCGACCTGAACATCCTTATGGAACTTGGTCTGCAGGATTCAGTAAAAAGTGCTGTATTAGCCGGTTATGGTGCAGCCATCATCTCTTCTTTAGGTATTAAAAAGGAAATAGAATCCGGTCTGCTACAGGAAATTGAGGTAGAAGGCCTGGATTTATACCGTAAGATATTTATCTGCTATAATCGCATGCTGCCGCTGACCAACATCACCAAGGAATTTTTAGCTTTCGCCATTCGCAACAAGGACTTGTAAATGCTCTCTTCTGCAGCCATATCTTATTCATGGAAACAGCTATTTTACCGCCTGGGGTTGGATTACCAGGCGGAATCTATTACCGTGGGAAACAAACGCGTCCGCTGTGTTTATGGCGCGCAAGCCTCCGCCGCAGAGAAATCTGCGGAGTTTACGCTCCAAATCCAAGCCTGCCCGGCAAACGCCCCGGACGAAATGGTGGCCGGGAATCCGGATAAGCTGAATAACTTGGCCCCGGCGCAATTCCTGCCGGCAGAGGTTTCCGGCTTTCCTTTTGATAGCCTGCCCATAATGTTTTGGGGCGATGCGCCCCCCGCGAAATTCGCCGAAATTCAGGGTAAAAAGCTGACCCTGCATGTGGATATCCTGGCTTCCGCCTTCTTCATGCTCGCACGATACGAGGAGGTAAACAGCCCGCACCTGGATAAGCATGGGCGCTATCAATACAGCGCCAGCGTGGCCAGCCGCTACGGGTTGATTGACCTGCCCATTGTGGATATCTATGCCCTGGTGCTGAAGACCTGGCTGGAAGCTCTGACCGGCGAGAAGATCACACCGCCGCACCGCTTCCAATTTCACTTCTCGCATGATGTGGACTACATGTTCCTGTCGCATCCTTTCCATAAGTGGTTGGACGTTATGGCGCGCGACCTGGCGAAGGGACGCCTGGATTTCTTCCGGCAAGATTTTCCCAGCCTTTTCCATAATTACAAAGAGGATGCCTATTATCGTGACCTGTGCCGACTGGTGGAAATAGCCCAGGCCAACAACAGTCATGATGTGTTCTACCTGTTAACTTCGCAGGAAACCTTCGCGCGCGACGGATACTCCCTGAAGGGACGTCGCGTTCGCAAAGTACTGGAATATCTCAAAGAAAACGATATGCAAATCGGGCTGCATGCCAGCTACCAGTCTTATGATAAACCTGCGCTCTATGATACGGAAAAGCAGCGTCTGGAAGATGCCATCGGTGTAACCTGCCACGGGTCGCGCCAGCATTATCTGCGCATCCGTACGCCTTATACCTGGAACCAGATGCACGCAGCCGGGCTGGAATACGATGAATCCTATTGCTTCTCTGAACACGAGGGCTTCCGCTGCGGCACCTGTTTCCCATACACTGTCTTTGATATCCTGAAGGATAAGGAATTGGAATTCACCGAGCTGCCCCTGATCGTGATGGATACCAGCTTGCGGGTTTACCGTAAACTCAGCCCCGCAGAAGGCTTTGAGAGTATCATGAAGCTGGCACGCACCTGCCAAAAAGTAAATGGCACCTTCACCATGCTGTGGCACAACACCTGTTTGGGCCGGGAATGGCAGGAATGGGGCCGGCAGTTACCAGATTGGATCAGGACCCTGACGGAAATGGCGCATTAAACAGGCTCCCGCCTCTCTTTTCCCCATTGAATTAAAGATTAAACAGCACTCAAGGGCGCATACCGGAGCGCTTGCGCTTATCTGTGAGCATGTGTTTGAGCTCGTTGAGAAAGGCGATCAGTGCAGGTAAATTATCTCGCCAGCCGAATTCGGCGACCACCAGCTTTTCCGCCGCCAGAGAGCGCCACCAATCTTTCAGGTTCAATGACCACTGCGGAAAGCCATTCCGCTTATAGCGGAACAGGCAATTATGCCAATCATTGAAGAGCCGTACGTATTTGACCGTGCCGGTGGCCAGCCGGCATTGCACCTCGGGTACCTCCGCGCATCCGCAGGAGTCCGTGTAAGCCATCCAAGGTAGGCTGACCCCGCAGGCAGGCGTAATGCCCACCCAGGACCAACTACGCGGGTTGACCTCAATCAGCTTGAACACCTGGCTGCGTGCGTCCTGCTTGAACTCGAATTCAGCGATGCCGTGATAGCCCACCTTGCGGCAGAACTCTCTGACCATCTCCGCCAGGTATTCCGGGATTATCTCGTTCTGCCCCAGCACGCAATCGCCGTAATCGGCAGGGTATCCACGCAGCTTACGCCCGGTAAAAATACCTTTGACCTCCCCCGCCCGATCGGCATAAATGCCCACGGTAAACATACAATCAGACAACCCCGCCACGTATTCCTGGATGAAGAAATACTCCCTGGCCTCCCCCAAAACTAACAAACCCGCCTCTAGCTCATCCCGATCCCTGGCCAGGGTCAGACGATGGTTGTCGAAGATCTGCTGCAGGTGCGCGTTCTCAGCCTGGTCGGAGGACTTGCGGCGCGAAATGGGCTTTATCACCACCGGGAAACACTCCGGCGGCACACCGGCATAGTTTGCACTGGTCCAGGCTTCCGGAATGGGGTAATGCTGTTGTTGGCAATAGCGGTTAAAGGCCTCCTTGTTGACCAACAGGTCGATGACCTTCTTTTCCGCCACACAGGGATACGACACCTTTTCCAATGTCTCCAAATTATTGGCCAATGCCATAGCCCAAGCGTCGTTGGTCGGGAAAATGACCGGCTTTTCGTCCAGTTTACAGATGAGGTTTTGCAGGGAAGCTATGAAGCGGCTTTCGTATTCGGCCGGGTTGATCCCCGGGTAGTAACGGGCATAACGGCTATACGTGCCGATATTGCGCTGGTTATCGTAAGCGATCACTGGCACCCCTCGATGACCTAATTCGCGAATGATGGCTAATCCGTTGTAATGACAATTCATCACAAGGGCGGCTGGTTTTTTCAAATTTCCTCTATTTTTACGAGGCTATAATTATCAGGATGCAGCAAGTATAGCATTTAATTCAATATATTTATCAATTATTTTTATGAAAAAATGAAAGAGCAAACTCAGGGAAACAGACAGTGGCATGAGCTTTTCTACAAGGAAAGGCTTTTACTGCAATTAACCTGCGAAGACCTGCCCGACAGCCCCTCTTCCCCGGAAGGCAATTTCACCATTCAACGATTTCCGTCAAATCAGATACCCGCATCAGTACGTGCCTTTCTGTCCGCCCGCATCCAGGAAAAAGTCCTCACCCAGCGCCTGGCCTGCCCGGATGTGGACCTTTTCCTGGCAGTGGATACAGTCAGTCAGGAGCCGCTGGGGTATTACTGGTCGCTGGTATCCGTGCAGAAGACATACTTCCACGATGCCTTTCGTATCCCGCTGGGGACTGCTCTGGTATTCAACGCTTACGTGATAGAAGAGTATCGCAAAAAGGGAATTTACTCCCATTTGATTGTCTATGCCCACCATTATTTATTGGAGGAAAAGGGCTGCAGCCGGGTATATACCATCGTGGAAAAACGCAACCTGGCCTCCCTGGGTGCCAACTTGAAGAATAATTTAAAAGTCTCTGCGCACAATTCCCTGATAAAATTCTGTGGAAGGAATATCTTCTCAACTTATCGCAATGGAAGTATCCAATTTATTAGCATGTTGATTAAACCCAGACATGCAATTGATTAAAGGATTGTCACCAAAATAATCCTAGTAAAATTCCGCTCCGAGCAGAAATATTCATATAATCAAAACTCATGGCAAACATTCTTATCCCTGATTATGCTGGCCAACAGGTCATCGCCGGTATCAAATCGCTCTCCCTTCACGGGGATAGCTGTGATTTAGCGTGGGAAATCAAAAACACCGACCGTTTATTCAAAAGCAAATATATCCGCGATCTGTATCGCATCCCGGCCGCCCGGGAAGATTCAGACGATTACGCGCAAGCTCTGGTTAATTTCTTGAAAAACCACCCTTACGATATGATCCTGCCCTTCGGAAATAACGCCAACCATGCAGTCAACCGCGCCCAGGACGAGCTGCGCAAGTACACCCGCCTGCTGACGCCCTCGCGCCGCGCGCACGAAATCGCCTACGACAAGCAAGCTACCGCGCAGCACTGCCGCACAGTCGGCATCGACGCGCCGGCCACCTTCTTCGATTACGATGAAGCAGACCTGCCCTCCATCGCCAACACGCTGCGCTACCCGGTGGTTATCAAAGCGCGCAGCGGCTCCGGCGTGAAAGCCGGACTGCGCTACGCCACCAACCAGAGCGAGTTACTGGCCAAGTACCATGAATTGACTGATATGATCCATGCCAACGAAAACGCGAAATACGCCAATCCCATCATCCAGGAATTTATTCCCGGTTATGTGCACGATGCCTGCCTGCTGCTGGAAAACGGCAAAACGCTGGCCGCGCTGACACAAATTCGCCAGCTGATGTACCCCATCACCGGCGGCGTGGGCGCCATCAACTACACCACCCACAACCCGGAACTTGAAGCGGTTGCCACGCGCCTGATGGAATCGCTGGAATGGACCGGACCCGCGGAGGTGGAGTTCAAATACGACCAACGCGATAAAAAGTACAAGCTGGTGGAAATCAACCCTAAGTTATGGGGCACGCTGGATCTGTCCATCCAATCCGGTGTCAGCTTCCCGGTGCTCATCCGTAACCTGCTGATGGGCGAAAAAGTCACCCAGCCAGCATATGACGCGGGCAATGTATATTATTTCCTCTACCCGCAGACTTCTTTAGCCCGCCTGCAATACCTTACCACTTTCGGCAAATGGAATCCGCGTTTACCGGTAAAGATCACCCGCAAATTCCACGACGTGGATTGGGGCGATTTCAAGCCGCTTTTCGGGCGCTTCCTGAAAACAGCAGCCATCGCGCTCACCGGTAAAATTGCCAACGAAACGCGTAACCTGCCTAAAGCGTTGATCAACCGTTGATTTCCTCCGTGGAACTGCAACCGCATAAATTATTCTTATTTGCTCGCAGTCAAAGCCTGCCAGTATAAAAAGCCTCAACTTGCTTTTTTTCAAGGAGAAACAATGTTTAAAAATAAAACCAATTTACTCACAACCTTCATGGCAATCATGCTCATCGGTTTATTGGGTCTAACAGCTTGCGGTAGTTCGGCCAGCAGTGCCGAATCCGAAATGGAAGTCGTAAAATACGGCGGCCAGCTTTACCCGGAAGAATATCTGCTCAAGGGGCAGGATTTCTGGTCCAAATATGGCCTGACCGTACAACATACCCTGTTCAGCTCCGGCGGCGAAAACAACCAGGCGCTCATTTCAGGCGCAATTGACATCAACATCGGCTCCGACAGTAAAAGCGTGGAACTCTTCAATGCCATGGGCGACAAAGTCGTCATCATCGCGGCTTCCCAGCGCGGCGACCGTTATTCCACCATGGTCAATACCGATTCCGGTATAACCAGCTGGTACGATATGAAAGGCCAGATCGTCGGCATTCGTCTGGGCACCGGCGCGGAACAGGTTGTGCGCAGGTACTTTGAGGCCGTCGGCGACCTTTCCTGGGATGATTTCAACTGGGTTGACCTTAAAGTCGAAGATATGGCTGCTGCACTGGCCGACGGCAGCATCGCTTCCTTCACTGCCTGGGAACCCACCCCAGCCATCGCGGAAGCTACCGGCAACGCGCAGGTCATGATGAGCTACGGTGACTACGCCCTCACGCCAGTCTTGATCCATACTACCAAAGCCTACGCCGAAAGCCACCATGACGAATTGGTCGCCTTCCTGGAAGGCCAGCTCGATAAAGCAGATATGATCCAAAACAATCCTGATGAAGCAGCGCGCATCGCCGCTGAAGCCGCCTCAGCACAGGGCAGCGAAGTCTCCGCAGAAGTGTTCAAAACCATCTTTGAGCGCGTTGATTTCTCCCTGGATGTGGACGACGAAGTGATCGCTTCCCTGAACGACACCGCCCAGTTCTTGAAAGATCAAGGCACAATTGATACAATTCCTGAATTCTATGTGGATACCAGCTTCCTGGAAGAAGCCAAGCAATCCAGATAATCAGGATTTTTATTGAAACGTAAAACACTTTTAGCCATACTTCCCATCTTCATATTTCTATTGGGGTGGGAAGTATCGGCCAGGCTGGAATGGGTCAATCCCGTTTTATTTCCAGCACCTTCAGCTATTATTTCCGAACTGGTGGACCTTTTTGAAAAAGGTCTTCCGGCTCATTCCGAATTAATTAATCACACGTTGGCCACTCTAAAACGGCTGGGCATTGGCTTCAGTGTGGGTGTCCTGGCAGGCATCTTTATGGGAGTGTTGATGGGTTTAAGCAACCCTGTCTTCCATTTTTTCAACCCACTCATCCTGGTACTTATGTCTATCCCTGGCATTGCACTGGCTCCGCTTTTTATTATTTGGCTGGGCTTCGGCGACCCCACCATCATCACCTTAGGCGCACTGAGCACCTTTTTTCCTGTGGTCTATTCCACCACAACCGGTGTGCGCAGCGTGGACAAGCAAATGGTGCGGGCAGCCCAGATCATGGGCGCCACTCCACTGCAGGTCATCATGAGTGTGTACATCCCCTGGTCAGCTGCCTTTGTCTTCAACGGGGTCAAGCTGGGCCTGGTGCGCGGTTGGATGACCGTTATCGCGGTCGAATTTGTGGCCGCCAGCAACTACGGATTGGGTTACATGATTTGGTACGCGACCGAACGGCTTAAAGCAGATGTGGTTTATGCCGGCATATTAGTTATGATCTTGATTTACTTTATTCTGGATAAACTTCTGATCGAGAATGTCGAGAAAAAGACCATCGCCCGTTGGGGCATGATTTCACAGAAGCAGGATGGGTAAGCGCGCATGTCCGAGCAAAAACAAAAACCTTCCGGGCTGTCCTCCCGCCTAAAGAATACGCTCGATTTCCTCTTCCCATTCCTGGTGATCGGCATTCTCTGGGAGATACTGGTGCGTACAGGCGTCATACAGCTGCATTCACTGCCGGCACCATCCACCCTGTTGGTCAAATTCTGGGAGCTGGCCTTTGTCAATGGCATTTTGTGGAAACATCTTTTCAGCAGTCTGTACCGCCTCTTTGCAGGGTATCTGCTAGCCGTGTTCATCGGCACAGCCATCGGCGCGCTGCTGGCACAGAACCAGGTAGCGCATGATATGTTTGAGCCAACCCTGAACCTATTGATGTCTGTACCGACGATTGCCTGGATTCCCATCTTTCTGATCACACTGGGGTTGGGTGATAAGACCGTCATAATGGCTATTTTCACCAGCAGCTTCTTCGCTATCACCTATAACACTATGCGCGGTATCGAGATGATCGATAAAAGCATCGTCAATGCTGCCCACCTGATGGGCTTGCGCGGGCTGCATTTATTCCTGGAAGTGCTCCTGCCGGCCTCCATGCTTTCCATCATCAACGGGCTGCGCCTGGCCATCGGTTATGCCTGGCGCGCGCTGGTCGGCGGTGAACTGCTGGCCGCCATGATCGAATGGGGGCTGGGTAAAATGGTTTACCAGGCACGTTACTTCAACGACGCATCGGTCATGCTGCTGGGTTTGCTGATCATTGGTTTCACCGGTTACCTGTTGGATAGGGTTTTCCTCACCATTCTGGAACGCAACACGGTGGAAAAATGGGGCATGGCGGTTAAAAAATAATCGACTATGGAAGAAAACATGGATCCAATCATACAAATTCAGGATTTATACAAAACCTTTACTGAAAACGGCAAGGAGCTGGTGGCGCTGGATCATATCAACCTGGATATTCCCCGCAATCAATTCACCGTATTGATCGGCCCTTCCGGCTGCGGGAAAACCACCCTGCTCAACACCATGGCTGGTTTTGAAAAGGCCACCAGCGGGAAGATATTACTGGATGGTAAGCCCATCCTGAAGCCGGCCCCTGACCGCGGTTATGTTTTTCAAGACTACGCCCTTTTCCCCTGGCTGACCGTGCTGGGCAACATTACCTTCGGACTGACCCACAATGGCTGGGAAAAGAAAGAGGCCGAGGAAAAAGCGCGCGATTACATCAACCTGGTGAACCTGCAGGGCTTCGAGGAAGCTTACCCGCACACGCTCTCCGGTGGCATGAAACAGCGCGTGGCTATCGCGCGCGCACTGGCTTACAACCCCGAAGTGCTGCTAATGGACGAACCCTTTGGTGCGCTGGACGCCCAAACCCGCAAACACATGCAGCGCGAATTGGTCAAAATCCTGGAGAAGGAACAAAAAACGGTGGTGTTCGTGACTCACAGCGTGATCGAAGCGGTTTTCCTGGCCGACCTGGTAGTAGTCATGACCGCCCGCCCCGGCAAGGTCAAAGGCATAGTCAAGATCGACCTGCCGCGCAACCGCTCCTACGTGGAAGATCACTACCTGCATTACCGTGAACAGATCCTGGAATTACTGGAAGAGGAAGTTGAAAAAGGCTTCGAGGATTAGATCCGGCGGCGTATTACTTTACCGTCCGTAGAAAATGCAAATTGGACTCAAGGGTTACTTTCATTGCGAAATTATACCGGTCAATCTCAGAGGCAATAATCAGGTCTTCCCTGGGGAAGATTTGATTTTCCCAACCACGATATTTCTCCCCGCTTTTTGATTTCGCCACTCGATCCAGGATTTCTTCCTGATCTATTTCTTTTTTCAACAAACGTGCTTCAATTAAATCCGCACAGGCTTTATCCTCATCCCCCCAACCTCCTTCAAAAACACCGGATTCGACCAGAGTCAAGGAGGATGGTTGCACCCATTCAATATAACGAAGCGTGGCAGTAAGACAGCAGAGTGAAGTCGCTAATAAATATCTGGCGTTTGAAGAACGCAACACACCCTGCGTTCCAGCAGTTGTCCGTTGAATCAAACTTCTACCGGACAAATCCACTTTTTTTATTGCGGAGGGAGAATTACCATAATCCACACCATCGATGGGTATGCCATTTATTTCTCCAATCATAAGGGAACCCGGGTAAGAACTGGACAGACTAAATAACTCTTCCGCTGTACTGACCAGAATGATCTCGTGCGCTCCCTGCGCAAAAGCTACTGCTGCAGTTGTAAACGCTCGCAGGACGTCAATCACGACGACGAAATCCGTTTCTAGACCACAAGTTTCTAAATTGGCTCGCTGTATTTTCAATGGTTTATCCATATCATAGACTCAGAACATCAATAAAAACTTTCTAAATCACGATTGATAGTAAACAAAAAGAAGCATAATGGGACCGGGTATTCATATCTTGTAAAAAAAACCTCTGGCATGATTATATCCAGAGGTTTTTTTATGTGACTCAAAGCAATAGGGCAGAAATTACCTTGTCAATCTACAACTTGCTGTTAGCTGCAGTGAATTTCCGTGGCAAACTCGGGGGTGTTGATAATCGTATCCATCACTGGGCAGTTGCCTTCCACAAATTCAACGTACTTGCGGATTTCTTCTTCGGTGTTATCGGCTTCAATGTAGAACTTGGTAGTGATTTTAGAAAAACCGATCTTGGCGTCCTTGTTCTTTCCTTGAAAACCGTCCGGATCCAGCACACCATCCAAATCAATGTGTACTGATTTCAGATTGATGCCATGATTCTTCGCAAACGCTTTAGTAACGATACATTTGCAGGCGCCCAGAGTGGAAAGCAGCGCTTCTACCGGGTTCATGCCCATATCTTTACCGCCCAATGATGGCGGTTCGTCCAACGTGAATGTAAAACCCCTTGACTCGCATTGAGTTGTCAGCCCATCCAACAATTTAGCTTTAGCGCTAAAAACTACATCAGCCATGAGAATTTCTCCTTACATTAATTTATAATGTGATGATAATACAAATCGACTGCGGCCTTTCATTCTTATGAAACATTTACCTTTTTTAAAAAATTCCTTAGGCATACTTTTGCCGATTCTGATATCGGCTTCCCTTTGCGCCTGCCGGGCCGCAGAGCAGCCGCTGCATTACGGCGGGCAGCTTTACGCAGATGAACTCTTGCTGCAGGGTCTGGACGTCTGGGCGCCATACGACGGACAGGTGGAACACGTACTATATAAGAACCCGGATGACTTAATCACAGCTTTCCAATCCGGTGTAGCGGATGTGGCACTTTTTTCGGACATTCAGTCAGCGCAGATTTTCTCTGAGATGGGAGAAGACGCGCTCATCATCGCCGTAACAGAAAGCGACAACCGCGTCAGCACCATCGTGCGCGCCGATTCCGAAATTTCAGGCTGGGCTGATTTAGCCGGGAAAAAAGTGGCCCTGCGCAGCGGCAGCGGTGCAGAACTGGCACTCAAACGATATTTTGCCTTGAACAGCAATCTGGATTGGGACGCGGTTGAATGGGTCAACCTGCCAGTGGAGGATATGCCCGCCGCTTTGACAGCTGGCACCGTGGACGCAATCACGGCCACCGAACCTATCCCGGCCATGATCCAGGCCGCCGGCGGCATGAAAGTGCTACAAAGCTACGGGGACAGCTGCCCGGCTCCGCTGGTGCTGGTGACCACGCGTAGGTATGCCGAGCAAAACAGCCAGCGCCTGGTCGCATTCCTGCAAGGTCAACTGGATAAAGTCGCTTTGATCCACAAGGATTCCGCCTTAGCCGCGCGCACCGCTTCCGCTCAGGCAGCTGTTTACGGCCTGGATGTGCCAGCGGCCGCTTATCACATCGTCTTTAAGCGGGTTGATTTCAATATGCGATTGGACGATAATCTGATTTCCGCCCTGGAAGATACCGCTGCGGATATGATCAGGGCTGACGTGCTTGAAAAATCGCCGGTTTTTTATGCCGATATGCAGTATATGGAATCTGCAATAGATCAAAACATACTGTCTGCGCAGAACGAATAATTGTCAATCTTTTCTTAATGCTCCTGAATCAGCTTGCGACTGATATTAAAGCATGATAGAATTTCAAAGGTAAGTATAAGCTTTATCGTTTCCGTCGAAAAGTGGGTTTTCCCCACTTTTCTGCTTATAATAGAAAAGTAAATTTTGGAGTAACACTGGCATGAAAAATGAATTTGTGCTGGCATTCAACGAAGTCTTAGAAGAAAAAGGGCTGCCCAAAGAGACCATTCTGGAAGCTTTGGCGCAAGCGCTTGTTTCTGCATACCGGAAGTCTATGAACGTTTCCAGTGCGCAGGAAATCAAGGCCATAATCGACTTAGACAAAGGTGAATTCGGCATCCTGGCAGAAAAAGAAGTCGTCGAGGAAGTTCAAAACGAATTGACCGAGGTCACTTTGGAGATTGCCAGAGAGTATGAACCGGAAGCCAATTTAGGCGACCTGGTCATGGTGGACAGCACCCCGGAAGATTTTGGCCGTGTAGCGGCTCAAAATGCTCGTCAGGTTATTCAGGAGAAAATCCGCCAGGCCGAGTATGCCGCTCAAATTGAATATTACGAAAAACAACTGGGCGAGATTATCAGCGGTATCGTACAAGCTACCAATTCTCAGGGAATGACCATCGGCTTGGAATTAAACGCCGAAGGCACTATGCCGCGTAAAGAGATGATCCCCTTTGAACGCTTCCGCATTCACGACCGTGTACGCGCTTTGGTCGCAGAGATCAAAGAGACCGGCCGCGGACCGCAGATCATTCTTTCCCGCACCCACCGCGATTTCCTGCGGCGTTTGCTGGAAAACGAGGTTCCTGAAATTTTCCACGGTGTGGTGGAAATCCGTTCCATCGCCCGCGAACCCGGCCACCGCGCCAAAGTAGCTGTCTCCACTTCCCAACAGGGCATTGACCCCGTGGGTGCCTGTGTAGGTCAGCGTGGTGTTCGCATTCAAGCCATTGTGCGCGAACTGCACGATGAGAAGATCGATGTGATCGAATGGAACCCCGACCCAACTGCTTTTATTGCCAAGGCCATCAGCCCGGCACGTGTCAACGGCGTTTACCTGAGAGAAAGTGCGGATGGTTCCCGCAACGCACTGGTTGTGGTACCTGAAGACCAACTCAGTCTGGCAATTGGCCGCGACGGGCAGAACGCCCGCTTGGCTGCCAAACTGACCGGTTGGCGCATCGATATCAAGAGCCTGACCGAATCAATTTCGGATTGGCTGTTCGCACTGCAAAACAACCCCAACCTGAAAGAAATGGCTGAGGAAGAAAAAACAGCCATTGCGCAGGCCGAAGATATTATGGCCCGTAAAGCCGACGGCCGCGTGATCAACCCAGAAGAACACGACCTGCTGGCCAAATTCAATGACCGGTTGGAAAGTTATGCAATCCGGAAACACCAGGCAGAAGTTGAAAAACAGCAAAAACTGCGTGATGAAGCCATGGAAACCATTCCACCAACCGCCTTCGAAATGGACCTTTCCGGGACAGGATTGCAAGCCAATATTTTGGAAGCTTTGGTAGAAGCTGGTTATGATAACGCCGGAAAATTGGTGTTGACCAGCAAAATAAACCCGGATGCCCTTCTGAAAGTGAACGGCTTTGGACCTAAAGCCCTGGAACGGGTTGCTGAATTTGCCGAAGTACTGCCCGAGTTGGTTCCCGAACCCGTTGAGGAAGAGGAACTTGTTGAAGAGCAGCCGGTTGAGGAACAACCTGACCAGGAAGCTGAATCACAAACCGAAGTACAGGCAGAGAGCCAGCCTGAAGCCGGCGAACCTGCTGCACCTGAGGCTCAAATTGAAGAAACTACAGATGCCGAAGCGAAAGTTCCGTCGTCAGACGAATCCGAAGAAGAACTTACCTTTGATGAAATGTTCGTGATCAAACCTGAGGTTTTTGAACCCGAGGAAGCGAACGGAGAAGTTGAAGGGGAAGAAGAAGATGATGACGACAGCACTGAAGAAGTTGACAGCACTACCGGGAAAAAGAAGAAAAAGAGAAAAGTAAAGAGATTCCGCGAATTGGAATACGATCCTGAGCGGGATATGGTGGTTACCAAGAAAAAGCACAAACGTGATGGAACCCCTTGGAACGAATGGGAAGAATAAACGATTAAACGAAAATTTTAAAGGCGGTGAATAAACAAAAGTCTCGCGTAAAGCACATTCCGCAGCGAACATGTGTTGGCTGCCGGGAAACGCTCTCCAAAAGAGGGCTAATGCGCATTGTATGTACTCCGGATGGCGTACGTTACGATGCGACCGGCAAAGCGGAAGGCAGGGGAGCATATCTGCATGATAAAAAATCATGCTGGCAGCGGGCACTTAGAGGTAGTTTGGCACACGCATTGAAAACAGAATTAACACAAGCGGACAGGGAATACATCGCTCAAATCATTTCAGAGTTAAAGGACGACGAGTGAGAACCACTGACCACTTCATGATGACAAAGGCAAATTCAATGTAAACAACAAGCGTTCGTATCGCTCGCCGAGCTACCAGGAAAGAGACAATGGTTTCAAAGAAGTATTCACCGCAGGGGCAATCTAAATGGAGGCATCTATGAGCGACAAGAACACAAATACAATTAATTTACCCAACGTCACAACAGTACGCGATTTAGCAAAAAAAGTTAACAGCAGTCCCATCCAGGTCATTAAAGTCTTAATGGCCAATGGGGTCATGGCAAATATCAACCAACAAATTGATTTTGACACAGCTGCTGTGGTAGCAGCGGAAATGGGTTTTGAAGCCTCGCTGGAAGTTCCCGAAATCACAGAAGAAATGGTCGGTGAAGTGCCCCTTTGGCGGCGCTTAATCGAAGATGAAGACCCTAAAAATCTAGTCAATCGCCCACCGGTAATAACCATCCTGGGACACGTAGATCACGGTAAAACGACACTGCTGGACGCTATCCGCCATACCAATGTGGCCGGCGGTGAATCTGGCGGTATTACCCAGCACATCGGTGCTTATCAAGTCATTCACAAAAATAAAAAAATCACTTTTTTGGACACTCCCGGGCATGCGGCTTTCACCGCCATGCGCGCACGAGGTGCCCAGGGTGCAGATATTGTAGTTCTGGTAGTAGCCGCCAACGACGGCGTAATGCCGCAGACGCGCGAGGCCATCGCCCACGCTAGAGCTGCCCGCGTTCCGATCGTGGTGGCACTCAATAAAATTGATTTAACAGATGCCAACCCCGACTATGTTAAACAGCAGTTGGCAGATGCCGGCCTGGTCTCTGATGAGTGGGACGGCGATACCATGATTATTCCTGTTTCCGCAAAAAAGAATTTGGGTATTGAGGATCTGTTGGAAGGTATCGTACTGGTAGCCGACAACTCCAAGATCATGGCCAACCCCCAGGGAACCGTGATCGGCACTGTAATTGAAGCTGCTGTGGATAAAAGCCGCGGCGTCACCGCCACCTTGCTTGTGCAAAATGGGACTTTGAAAGCTGCCGACGCTATCGCAGTCGGCATGACTTGCGGAAATATCCGGGCCATGTTTGACTTCAAAGGGAACCCGATTGAATCAGCTGAACCTTCCACACCGGTGCAAATTCTGGGTTTGAACGATGTCCCCAAAGCTGGAGATATTTTCCAGGTTTGCGCTTCCGAACGTGAAGCACGCGCCATTGTTAATAAACGTAAGATGAAAGCCGAAGAAGCAAAATCCACCCGCTCAATGACTACATTGGAGGATTTATTCGCCAAGGTGCAAGCCGGTGAAATGGGCGAACTGCGCCTGATCCTTAAAACGGATGTTCAGGGTTCATTGGAACCCATCATCGATGCGCTAAAAGAAATTGATCAGAGTGAGATTAAAATCAATGTGCTCTATACTGAAGCTGGAAATGTTACCGAAAACGATGTTCTGCTAGCCACCGCGTCAAACGCGATCATCCTGGGTTTTAATGTTCATGCGGACGCATCTTCAAAGAGTTTGGCGGAAAATGAGGGCGTTTCCATCCGAACTTATGATATTATTTACCGTTTGGTTGAGGATGTAGAGAAAGCCCTCAAAGGTATGCTGGCACCCGAAAAGAAAGAAACCGTCATTGGGAAAGCAGAAGTTTTGCAAACGTTTAAAATTTCCAAGGTCGGTACAATTGCCGGATGCCGCGTCACTTCCGGAGAAATCCGCCGGAACGCAATGGTGCGGGTGATGCGCAACAACGAGAAGGTTGCTGAAGGCGAACTTGCGTCATTAAAACACGAAAAGGATAACGAGAAGGAAGTCCGCGAAGGTTTCGAATGCGGGCTGCGAATACGCGGGTTTAATGATTTTGAAGTCGGCGATACTGTTATCTCCTTTACCGTTGAGGAAGTTCAGCGATAGGTTTACCTATTGGAATTGGAGGCGATTAAATGCCATCAAAATTACGATTAAAAAGAATATCTGACCGGATCAAGCAGGAAATTTCTGAAATGCTTGTAACCGGCAGAGTCAACGATCCACGATTGAGTTCTGTTTTTGTCACCGACGTCATCGTGGATCGCGAACTCTATTTTGCCAATATTTACGTTTCTTCACTGGATGGTCAGGACCAATCAGCAAACATAATTCAGGGTCTTGAGCACGCCAGCGGTTTTTTGCGCAGCAACTTGGCAGACAAAATCGAATTGCGCTCATTTCCCAAATTGCGTTTCTTTTGGGATGAAACACCAGAACGCGCAGATAAAATCGAACGCATGCTGGATAATTTGAAGGAAGATTCTTCAAAGGACGGTTAAGACTTAAGAATGAGCAGGGATAATCAGACCTGCAGTCAGGAAATCCGTTCCTTGCTGCATAGCGCAAACCAGCCTTTAATTCTTTCGCATATTCGTCCAGATGGTGACGCAGTTGCTTCTGTGTTAGCTATGGGGCTGGCATTGCAAGCGGACGGTAAAAAAGTCCAGATGGTTTTTCCGGAAGGAATTTCCGCGAAGTTCAAATTTCTCACAGGCAGTGATCAGATCCGCGCACAAGCTGAACCCGGGTACGATCTGGTCATCGCCCTGGATTGTGCCGACAAAAATAGGATGGGGGCTGATTTTGCCGATTTCAACGTTGATATCAATATCGACCATCACATCACAAACGATAATTTCGCGCGCCAAAACATGGTTTTGCCGGAGGAACCGGCCACAGCTGCAATTTTGGCGCAGTTTTTACCCCAATGGGGTTTTCCCATTACCCCAAACATAGCAGATGCATTGTTAACCGGTATATTGACTGACACTATTGGTTTTCGCACCTCTAATGTGTCAGCAAATTCCCTGCGACTTGCCGCTAATCTCATAGAAAATGGGGCCAACCTGACAGATTTATACGAGAAATCCCTGGTCAGCCAAACCTACTCAGCCAGTCAATTATGGGGCTTTGCGTTAAGTCGGCTGGAAAAGAAAGGACGGCTTGCCTGGACTTCAATCACTTTAGAGGATCGTAAAAAAGCCGGTTATGCCGGACGCGACGATGCTGACCTGACCAACATCTTATCCGCTATTGAAAACATTGATGTCAGTGTATTATTTAACGAAAAAGACAATAGTATTATTAAAGTAAGCTGGCGCTCCAACGCGACTGTTAATGTTTCTGTGATTGCCCAATGTTTCGGAGGCGGCGGGCATCCACCAGCGGCAGGGGCGGAAATTACCGGTAGTCTTCAAGAGGTGCAAAATATGGTTTTAGAAATTACTGATAGTTATTTAAAGCAAAACAAATCAAAGGGAGAAAATGATTATGGAAAATAGGCATAATCCTGCCCGAAACTCAGCTTCGGGTGTGTTGGTTGTGGATAAACCTATCGGCATGACCTCTCACCAGGTCGTGCAGGTTATCCGCAATGGCACGCATATTAAAAGAGCCGGACACACTGGTACGTTGGATCCCCGTGCATCCGGTGTTCTAGTGGTTCTTATCGGTCCAGCCGTTCGATTAAGCGAATACGTATCCGCAGAAGATAAACGTTACCAGGCCACCATCAAGTTGGGTGAAAAAACAGACACATACGACGGAGATGGTACCGTTATGGGAACGTCCAATGTTGACGTCACTTCAGAACAATTTGAAGAAGCCCTGCAGCAATTTGTGGGAGAAATTGAACAGGTTCCCCCACCCTACTCTGCTATCAAAGTCCAGGGGCAACGGGCCTACGAGATGGCCCGCAAAGGTGAAGAGGTGGAATTAGAACCGCGCATCATCACTGTCCACAGCCTGGAATTGATTGAATGGAATACACCGGAAGCCGTGGTAGATGTGCATTGTTCATCAGGTACTTATGTACGTTCATTAGCCAACGATCTGGGTGAGGTGTTGGGCTGCGGCGCCAACCTGACCGGTTTGCGGCGCACTAAGAGCGGCCGGTTTACTTTGAAAGACGCCATATCACTGCGCAAGTTGGTGGAAGCTTTCGAAACCAACAGTTGGTATCAATATTTAATCCCAGCCGCTGAAGCTTTGGCTGATTGGCCATCAATCACGCTTAATAACGAAGAAGTCGATGCTGTACAGCATGGACATCGGGTAGCCAGAGAAAGCGGCGCTGATAAATTGGTACGTGCAATCACAGAACAAGGTGAACTGGTCGCATTGATGGAATTCGATGCTGAATCCAGCGAATATCAACCTCGAAAAGTATTTTTTGCGTAAATGACACCTGACCAGAAAAATGACCACCCAAACAACACTGCCGGAACCTGGGCAACCATTGGAGCATTCGATGGAGTCCATCTTGGACATCAAACCCTTATTCAAACATTGGTTAAGGAAAGCCGCCAGGCCGGAAAATCCTCTACAGTGGTCACATTTTTCCCTCATCCCGTTAAAGTATTGCGGGATACAAAGGGTCCTTATTACCTGACTACCCCTGAAGAAAAGAATCAAATTATAAAATCACTGGGTGTGGATACCATCCTAACGCTTCATTTCACCCACAGCCTCGCAAACCAAAGCGCTGATTCTTTCATCCGCATCCTATACAACCAAATCCATTTTTCTTGTTTATTGATCGGCTATGATTTCCGTTTTGGCGCCAATCGCGAAGGCGATATCCATATCCTGAGTGCTTTAGGAAAAGAGCTGGGCTACTGTGTTAGGGCAATTGAGCCATTTTCTAAAACTGCCCAACCTGTTTCCTCTTCACGAATTCGCGAATTGATCCAGGCCGGTGAAATTCGCAGCGCCAACGATCTACTCGGCCGTCCATATTCAGCCAGGGGGCGCATCATCCATGGCGATGCCCGCGGCAGACAATTTAATATGCGAACCGCCAACCTGGAAATCTGGCCTGAGAAATTGCTGCCCTGCCCGGGGGTGTACGCGGCTTTCGCCGAATTGGGCAATCAGCGCTTTCAGACAGTCGTAAATATCGGTTCCCGCCCAACTTTCTATGAAAAACCTACGCTGCAAACCGTCGAAGCCCATCTGCTCGATTTTAATCAGGATATTTACGACCAACAAATGCAGCTCAAATTCATCCAGCGTATTCGTCCGGAAAAGAAATTCTCCGGAGCCGAGGAATTGATGGTACAAATTAAGCAAGATATTCAATTCACGCGCGAGGTGTTGACCGATGAGCCCAAATCGACAGATCTACCTGCTTGACCCCAAAAAACTAAGCCCCGAAACCATTGCCGTAACTTTTGCTAAGACCTCCCGTTCAGCGCAGTCTTTCAGCGAAATTGCTGCCGAACTCTCAGATGAGAAGTCAGCTGATTTCAATGAAAAATGGGTGGTTGGATACGGCCATTCTTCCGTAGCCGAGCACGCCGTGCTGCATATTGCCGTTGAAAATGTTTCCAGATTAGCCATCGAATGTCTGGAATCCAACCGGCTGGCATCTTACACGGAAAAATCTTCGCGCTATCAAATTTGGGGAATGGAATCTTTCCATACTCCCAGTGAATTTGTGGGCACACCGGTTGAAACCCGCTTCAGACAAACTTGTCAGCGCCTCTTCTCCAGCTATGAAAAAGCGGTCACGGCCGTTCAAGCGCATCTGGAAAAGATTGACCCCCAGAAAGAAAATGAATCCGCAGGGGCATTCAAAATGCGCATCCGCACCCGTTGCGCGGACGTCTGCCGGTATTACCTGCCGGCTTGTTCGTTGGCCAACCTGGGTATGACCATCAACGCGCGCGCGCTGGAACACGCCTTGTGCAAAATGCTCTCGCACCCATTGGAAGAAGTCCAACGCATCGGAGCGGATATTAAGCGGGTAGCCCAGGATAACGTGCCCACCCTGGTGAAATACGCCGCGCGCAATGAATGCATGCAGCGTGTCAGCACCGGGTTTTTATCNNCCAGCGAGCCGCAAGGCGAGGAACATGTGCTGGCGGCGCTATTGTACCGTTTCGGAGAAATTTCCTATACGCAAGCGCTCGCCCATGTAAAAATGCTCTCACAAGTTGAAAAAGCTGCCATGGCTGAGCAGTTTCTGGGAAGACTGAGTGAACATGACATTCCCCTGCGCGAACTGGAATACGCCTCAATTACGGTGGATATGCTCCTGGATCAAGGCGCATATTTCGAACTCAAACGCCACCGTATGATGACCCAGACCCCCCAGCGTTTTACTGCACGACTGGGGTATGCCACACCCAAATTGCTCGAAGACGCTGGTTTGCTGGATTCCTACCGCGCGGACATGCAGGAAGTCAT
This sequence comes from Anaerolineaceae bacterium UBA5211, assembly GCA_002412595.1. GTDB lineage: Bacteria > Chloroflexota > Anaerolineae > Anaerolineales > Anaerolineaceae > Pelolinea. The sequence continues at coordinate 19,608 of DHVJ01000060.1, read as the reverse complement.
CACCGTTTACGAAGAATTAGCCGTGCTCAACCCGGAAGCTGCCGCTTACATCCTACCCAACGCTTTCAACCGCCGCGTGTTATTGTGCATGAACCTGCGCAGCGCACTGCATTTTGTAAAATTACGCAGTGCTCCTAATGCCCACTTTGCCATCCGGCGGACAGCCCAGCGGCTGGCAGACGAGCTGCAAATTCGCTACCCACTCTTTGCTGATTATTTCCGGCCGGCATCGCAGGAAACCTGGGAATCTATCACCGGCGAATACTTCACAGATTACCGCTAAGTGATGAAATTCCTCAACATATTCTGGAACCGCGAGCAGCGCAGGCTGCGGCTGGTGCTGCGTCTGATACTGTATGTATTGTTCATTCTGCTCGGCTTTTTGGGTTTTTCCTTACTGATCAGCCTGACCGGTGCTAACGCGCTGTTTAGCAGCCGGATCGCTTCCGGCATTGTCCAAGCGGGGTTAGCCTTGCTGGTGGTTTGGTCAAGCGGCCGATTACTGGACCGGCGCGCTTTTGCGGCGTTCGGCTTTCGTATTGACCAACGCTGGCTGAAAGACCTGTGCTTCGGTTTGATATTGGGCGCTGTTTTAATAGCCGCCATTTTCCTGTTCGAATGGGCGTTGGGTTGGGTAAAAGTGACCGGATTCTTTGGCACGAACACGATGCTTTCTTCTTTCCCCACCCGATCCTATTTCTGGAGCCAATTCGCTCAAGCATTTATTTTCTATCTTCTGGCAGCCTTCGCGGAAGAGTTGTTCTTCCGTGCCTACCCTTTCATCAACCTGACGGAAGGATTCCACCACAATCGCATCAACAAACAGCAGGCAGCTTGGTTAGCCGCCATCCTGACCTCCGCCATTTTCGGCCTGGCGCATTTGGGCAACCCGCATGCCACCTGGATATCCACCCTGAACATCTTTTTCGCGGGAATGATGCTCAGCATCGGTTTCATTTACAACGGTCAAGCCGCACTTTCTATCGGATTGCATTTTACCTGGAATTTCTTTCAGGGCATTATTTTTGGCTTCCCCATCAGCGGTACGCTTTCCGCTGCCAACCTGATCCAAATTAAGCAAAAAGGAAACGAGCTGCTGACCGGCGGCTCCTTTGGACCTGAAGCGGGGTTGGTCGGTTTGACCGCCATGCTGCTTGGCACCCTGCTCATCATTCTTTATTTCAAGCGGCAGCAGCCTTCCTGACAGCCCTTTTGCTGATATCCGCCTATTGAGCCATTTCTCAGTAATTCGTAATAATTCTCGGCCGTGTTTTTTCTGTTGCTATAATAAAAACAGGTGAAGCGAGGAGAATATGACCCAATTTAATTATGTCATTAAGCGGAATGGTGCAAAAGTACCATTTACCGCTCAACGCATTTCGAATGCCATCTATCGGGCTGCCGTGGCCGTGGGTGGACGCGACCGGCAAATGGCGGAAGACCTGACCGCCAATGTAATAGAAAATCTGGAGGCTGCCTTACCAGAGGGGCAAACACCTACCGTGGAGGAAATTCAAGACGCGGTTGAGAAAACCTTGATCGAAAAAGGTCACGCCAAAGTGGCTAAGGCATACATCCTGTACCGCGACGAACGCACGCGCATGCGCCATCAACGTGAATTCCAAACCATCCATCCATCAGAGAACATCCCCTGGGCAAAAATTTGGCAGGTGCTGGATTGGGCAGCTTCACACGACCTGCACACGATTGAAAAATACAATCAACGGCTGGCCAATGGTCAGCTGCAGCAAATCACATCCGAATCGGAAATCTTTTATGAAGAAGACATCAAGCTGGCCGCCGAAAGAATCTCAAAGCGGCGCGGAGAAGTGAAAATTGTGCTTATCTCTGGCCCATCTTCTTCCGGGAAAACCACTACCACGATCAAGATTGGGAATATTTTGAGCCAGCAGGGCATCAGCCTGGTAGCATTGAACGTGGATAATTATTTCCACAACCTGGATAAACATCCCAAAGATGAATTCGGTGATTACGATTTTGAAACTCCGCAGGCACTTGACCTGGATCTGATAAATGAAAATCTGGAAGGATTGGTGAAGGGCGAAGAAGTTTTAACTCCCATTTACGATTTTAAAAGCGGGCGCCGGCTGGAAAAGCACATCCCCATGAAGATCGGACCGAATGACATCATCCTGATTGACTGCCTGCACGGCCTTTACCCACCCATGACAGCCAACATTGCGGATGAACGTAAATTCAAACTGTATTTGGAACCGCTGCTGCAGATGAAGGACATGCACGGTAATTACATCCGCTGGACCGACATTCGCCTGATGCGCCGCATGCTGCGCGACCAGGCTTTCCGTTCCTACGACCCGGAAAAAACCCTGACACACTGGCATTATGTGCGCAACAGCGAAATGCGCAACATCATCCCCAACCATATCCACGCGGACTTTATCATCAACAGCGCCATGCCGTATGAGTTATCTATTTATAAAACCAAACTGCAAGGCTATTTTGATAAATGGGTAGAGATCTACCGGGATGACCCGCTGCGCGAGGATGCCTACAAACGCGCCGCCCGCATCCAGCAAGTTTTGAATGAAATCTCCCCGCTGGCAGACGATTCGTTTGTGCCTTCTGATTCTGTTATTCGGGAATTCATTGGCGGCAGCTCGCTGCAATATCATTAATTAAAGGACCCTTCTACATGCCCTATGCCGTTGTACTCTATTTCAATAAGCATTCCGAGAAATTCATCCGGGAAATCTGGACCAAGCTATCCGATAATGGCATCCCCAGCGAAATCCACCATGTGGGTATCCGCCCGCATATCACCCTGGGTATTTATGATGATTTGACATGCCAACCTTGCGATAACGAACTTTCCCGCTTTGCCCCGCAGACTTCGCATTTACATCTGGAGTGCACGCACTTGGGCATTTTCACTCAACCGGAAAAAGTGCTCTTTCTAGCCCCCACAGCTACCCGTGAACTGATCGACTTTCACACACACATCCACAAATTGCTGGACCGCCAAACTAAAGGAGCCTGGGAACTCTACCAACCCGGCAAATGGGTGCCGCATTGCACCCTGGCGTTGGATATGGATCAGGAAAAGCTGGACCAAGCAGTTTCCGTTTGCAGCAACATTAAATTGCCGGTGGACCTGCATGCCACCCAAATTGGGGTAGTGGAATTTTTGCCGGTAACAGAGATGTTTAAATTCGACCTGAAAGAAACCTAAACCGGTTATTTTCGTCTCCGCCGCGGACGGAACAAGAATAAGAAGAAGAAAAACGGCCACAACCAGGCCAGGCTGCCCGGCCCTTCCGCACCGGTGCAAGGCGATTGGCGTTTGATGCGCAGCAGAGGAAGTTCTGCTCCCATATCTTCATCCATATCTACCCAATTTATCTTCTTCCAAACAGACGCAGACGCACCGCCATTCTGAATTAATTTTGATAATATTTCGGCACGTTCCTCTTCATCTTCCACCAATTCCGCTTTTCCGGTATACCAACCGTCCGGCAGCCATACTTCAACCTGTGGATTGGCTATCACGCTCAAATACCAATCCGGCTGCACGCTCCCAAAAGCAGTACAGTAGAGCACATCGCCCTGGGGATAGTAAACCAGCGGCAATTGAGCGGGTGCCTTTGCCTCACGGCGGGAGAAATCCAACACCATTGTTTTGCCAAATAAGGCGGGAAAACAATTAAAGAATTTTCCCAAGCCTAATTTCCATCCAGTCACCTGGATCAGGTTTAAATATTTTCCGGCCAACTCACCGTGTTTTTGTGCTAACTTCAAATTGGTTTTCATTTTGCCTCCTGCCGGGTTATCCCGGTAAATTTTGCTGTCAACTTTGCTTTCCCATATTGGATAAGTTGATTTGTTCCGTCAATTGTTCATTTGCAAATTGTTTCACGCGTGCGTGCATGACAAAGTACTGACGGCCATCTTCGCTATTTTGCGGCTGCGGCTGCAAGACGCCGTCCCGCAGCCCGCGGATGCCTTCCAGCATCAATTCCACCATCAACACTTCCAAACGCTCACGGATGGTTTTAAAATCATCCTCAGACTGGGTGGAAATGGTCCTTTTTAATATTATAGGGCCTGTGTCCACGCCTTTATCCATAAAGTGCAGGGTTGCCCCAAAACCCACCGTATCCACCCGCCCTTCCGCCGCGGTCCATTCCACCACATCCATGCCGCGGTAAGGCGGCAGGATGCCGGTGTGGCAGTTCAACACACCCAATTTGGGCAGTGCCAAAATATTCGGGCGGATCAAGCCGCCGCCGGTGAAGGCAACCAAATCAGGAGCGCTTTGCTTCACAATATTCTCACAGGCCGGGTCATTCAAATCCTTCACCAGAAGGTAAGGGAGGCCTTGCGACCGCGCGAAAGCCTTCAGAGATTGGATTTCCAATCCGGTTTCCTGCGCGTAACGGCTCAAATTGCGGTTATTGGAATTGCGAAAGCGCGCATCCCCCAGCACGTATTTCTGGTAAATCTTAGCCAACAGACGTGCCCCATCGCGAGCGAATTCACTCTGCAAACGGCTCCAATTCCAGTGGCTGCGCACCACAATCGCTTCCAACGAAACGTCTTCTGTTTTACACAGCTCATTCGCCAGCAAACGCGCATACAGGCTGTTGTCGATGGGAGCGAAAATCACGATCTTTAGCATGCCAGCAGCTCCTTCGCGCTGATTTCCTGCTCAGCCAAGGCCAGCAGCAAACGCACCCGGCCGGCATCCGAAAGCGAGCGGCGCATCATTTTGATATTCCACTCATCCAACTTGAAAGCCGCGTTCAGGAAACGCAAATCGCGCGTACGGCGGGCATAATGACTGAACAAAATGCTGATATCACAACGCTCCAGCCATTGCGCTTCAGCAGGCAATTCCTGTGAAAACTTCTGCAGGGATGCCTGGCGCTTGACCTCCACATGCCGCAGTAATCTTTGCATGAGAACGTCCCGCTCCGCGTTGGCTGTGCTGAACTGATCCAGATAACGCCCGCAGCCAGGCCGCAGCACGCCGCGCTCAAAACAATTAGCGGGGTTCAAATCCGCAAAATCAAGAGGGGCTTGTCCGGTTTTTTCTTTTTCTTTAACGTTTAAATCCGCTTTTTCTCCGGCCTGCCAACCTAACTGCAGCAGCAATTTTCGCAGCTGTGCCATATCGTTGCGGGTTTCTTCCGGCAAGTTTTGTTTAAGCGCCAGGGAGCGGTAATGCTTTTCAACAAACTCACGCACATTTTCCACGCTTGTTTCATGATCAAACCAGCCGGCCATCAGGCCCAGCAGCCAGCCCAGGGCTTTTTTAATCACGGCTGCTTTGCTCCCTCTGGATTTCCGCGCGGATGCTGCAGCCATCCAACCCCACCAGGCCTTCGCCGCTCAGATACAGTTCATCCAAACCCAGGCTGCCGGAGGGGCAGGAAATTACTCCATATTTAAATACCTTGACCGGCCGCCAGAAATCCTTTTTGAAACCAGCCACTTTTTCCCAGTGAAAAGCATCCCGGCTAAGCAGCACGGAACTTTGGTTGCTTAAAATGCCCGGCCCCTGCTCCACAGTTGTAAAGGCTACATGCAAGCCTTCCCGGGTGGTGCAGCCGTACCAGGCCGAACAATCGATATCCTGCCCGACCTCCAGCGTGCCATCAACCCGCTTCATGCGGCAGGCATGGTTCAGTTCCAGGTTGCTGTCGGTCAGCCAATTGACTGATTCTTTTGTAAAAAACAGGTTGACCGCGCGCCAAATCTGGCTGCCGTCGCCAAAACGCTGCGTGCTTTGAAATCCATCTTGCGTGCGCACCAGGAAACACTCACCGGCAAAATCCCCCACCGTAGCCCAAAAGACACCGGGGTCAAAGGGGTCAGCATGAATGCCATGCACATGGCGCACGCCTGGCAGCTCGCAGGCAACCTCCCAACTTTTCAAATCCGGCGCCACGCGCCAGATTCGCACCGGGCGCCGTTCAGGATTCATGAAATATTCACCGAAGTAGATATTCCCCTGCGCGTCTTCGCTAAAAGAACGATGCAGGACACTGTCACCCTGGATAGGGAACAAAGGTTGCAAGCTGTCTGCTCGCAGCGCATATACCCATCCGCCGCGTATGCCCAGCACGTTTCCTGGCCGGTTGACATACAGGTTGCATTTATCCGCCCGCATGGCGCGCGCCGTGGGGCGCGACCAGCCGAAAAAGTCGCGCGGGTAGCTGCGTGGAAATTTTCCCGCAGGTACCCACCCGCTTCCGCGGTTGACCATAATACGCCGTTTGGAGGTCGCCCAAAGGGTGCCGTCCGCGCTGCGGTGGTGAATAATGGTGATGCGAGGGTATTTCTCGCGAATCGTAAAGGTATATTTCAAAGCCGTAGTCCTAGATTCCTGTGATTATTTTAACCGGACTTATCTCATTCTTCCCGCATAAGCCGGTCCAGCGCAGCGCGGGTAACCGCCGGGTTATCGGAGATGACCGCATCGCAGCCTATCTTCAGGTAATGGCCCAAGCGTTTTTCCGGCTTGGGGTCCAGCGGACAGACAAACATGCCGCGGCGGTGGGCCTGCTTCACATAACCCGGGTTGAGATAGACAATCGGCCAGAACGGGCCAATCAATTCCACCGCACGGTCCGGGCGCAGCCAGCTCATGCTAATCCAGCCGATGGGCATATCCTCAGCCTCACGCTGCAGGGATTGCAGACGCGGCAGATTGAAAGAAAGTGCAAAGCTGCGCGCGTAGATGCCACTGCGGCGCAGCGCATCTGCAAAACGCCGGCAGACTTCGGGTTCCAAAAAGCGATCGGTTTTGAGTTCCAATGCCAGCGCAACCTTGGGCGGCAGCTGTGCTGCCACCTCCGCCAGGGTGGGAATAGTTTCTTGCGTCTCCTGCCCGGCCGGGTCCAGCGCACGCAGGGCTTTGATCTCTTTCAGGGTCAACTCCGCGATGGCGCCGCTGCCGTTGGTGGTGCGGTCCACGGTGCCATCATGGATGCAGATGAACTCATCATCCGCCGAGAGATGCACATCCGTTTCGAGGATGTCCGCACCGTCGCGCACAGCCTGGCTGAAAGATGCCAGAGTGTTTTCCGGACACAGCGCACGGTTGCCGCGATGCGCCATTAGAAATGGCCTGCGTTTATCCCCAAATAAGGTCTGCATGGCAGTCAAAGCTTTATTCATCAATTTATTCTAACATCGGCGGCGGGTTTTGCTTTATATCCTGTATACTAATAAAAAATCACATGGCAGAGAAACCACTCGCTTATCTCCCTGCCAGTCAGGGTTCTTACGATCTACCTTTGGGATTATTCCTGCCCGCCCTGCCCAAAGGTGTCATCGGCGCTTGGGCAGCCGAAAACACCCCACCTGCCAGCCTGATGCTTGACCCCTTAGGCGCGCATCCTCTTTTAGCGGTGGAAGCAGCGTTGACCGGGCGGCGGGTACTCATGGCACGCAATAACCCCATTCTATGGCTGATGTTGGAAACCATCTGCCGTGCGCCCGGCAGCGACCACTTATGGAAAGTGCTTTCTCCGTTGCTCATCTCACGCCGGGCGGATGAATCCATGGAAAAACATCTACGCGGGCTGTATGCTACGCCCTGCGCGGGCTGCGGCCAGATGATCCAACCGCAGGGCTTTGTGTGGGAGCGCGGCGGCACGCAGCCGCTCAGCCGGGTTTATAGCTGCCCGCATTGCGGTGACGAGGGAGAGCGTGAAATCAGTGCCTACGACCTGCAAAATTTGGAACGTCTGGGCAGCTTGCGGCTGCACCGCGCACGAGCTTCCCAGCGTGTACTGCAAGGCAGTGAATATGAACAAGCTAGCATCAAAGCCGCCCTGGACTGTTACCTGCCGCGTGCGTTATACGTCTGCATGACATTGTCCAATCGCCTGGACCAGTTGGAATGGGCCAAGCAAGATAAACTTTTCATGCAGGCCATGCTGCTGCAGGTTTTTGACGATGCCACTTCCCTGTGGCACTGGCCCGGCCGAGGCCAATATCATTTTCAGCTCAGTCTGCCGGCCAAATTCCTGGAAAAGAACCTGTGGCTGACATTGGAAAGTGCTCCGGCGCGCTGGGGAGCTTATGAAACGCCAGTGCCCATCACTTACTGGCCCAAGCTGCCCGATGAGCGCGGCGGCATCTGTTTATATAACCGCCGCCAACCTGAAAAAGTGGACCTGTTCCAACAAAAACCTCCTGCTGCGGTCATCAGTGTATTTCCTCGCCCCAACCAGGCTTTTTGGACCCTGAGTGCCATGTGGTCGGGTTGGCTGTGGGGGCGCAAGGCGGTCGCCCCCATGCGCAGCGCATTGACGCGCCGGCGTTATGATTGGCGCTGGTTTGCCCTGGCCCTTGAGACAGCTCTGCGGGATTTATGCAGCGCCATTCCGCCGGATACCCCCATGTTTGGGCTGCTGCCGCAGGCTGCGCCCAACCACCTGCTGGGATTGCTGGCGGGCGCGCATGCCTCTGGTTTCGAGCTGAGCGGTTTTGCTGCCAACCCATCCGAGGAGGTTTACCAATGCCTGTGGCGGGTTGTTGAACCCGTTCAAAGTCCGGCCAGCCCAAAAATCCAATCCAACCTGCGCAGTTATCTGCAAACACGCGGCGAACCAGTGCATTTGCAGACTATCATCAGCGATTGTCTGGCGCAATTGGCTATGCAAAACAACCTGCCGGCCAATATCGATAACCTGGAGGAAACCTATTTTAGCCAGCTCCAACAGGCGATCAGCGAGGCCTTGCATAACCCCAAGTTCGCTCAGGAATACCCCTCCCCCTCTGGAGGTAATTTATGGGAATTGGCAGATGCACGCGTCGGCCAAACACCTTTATCCGAACGCCTGGAACTGACCATACGCGAAATTTTATGGGAGCAGCCGCAAATCCGATTAGATAAATTGGAAAAGCAGGTCTTTAGCAGCCTGCCCGGGCGCTTGACGCCTGAGACAGACAACCTGCGGCTCTGCCTGCAAAGTTACGCGGATGAAGACCCAACCATGCCCGGTCTTTTCATGCTGCGCGCGGGGGAAACACGCACTGCCCGTGAGGCGGATATGGTTGAAATGGCCGCTCTGCTGGAAGCACGCGCGCGCAGCTTTGGCCTGGAGTTTAATCTGGAGGATAATTCGGTAGTTAGCTGGATAGACGCCCAGGGACGCCCCTTGCACCGCTATTATTTATTGAACAGTGCCACCTTTTCAAACTTTGTGTTCGCAAATCAGATCAACGAGAAAATAAAGAATGTGCTGGTATTTCCCGGCAGCCGCTCACATTGGCTCCAGCATCGCTTGCAGGAAAATGCACACCTGAAAACAGCGCTGGATGAAGGCGGCTGGCATCTGATGAAATACCGCTATTTACGCTGGCTGGCAGCCCAGGAGGAAAAAAGTTTGGATAAATGGGAAAGCTTGTTAAGCGGCGACCCACCCCTGGCAGAACCCTCCGACCAATTCCAACTATTTTAAATAAAGGAGTGATCCCTGAGGTCAGTCGATTGCGAAGCTTTTTGGCAAAGCAGGGACGTTCCTTAAATAAAAAAGGCCCGGAATATCCGGGCCCTCATAGGTTAGCTAACCAGTTCGGTGATAAAGGGAACCTGATCTTTGACGTATTGTTGGATTTCCTGCGGCGTTTCCAATTGCAGCACGGTTTCAGCCAGTGCTTTCATTTCTTCCGCGTTCAAACTGCGCAGAATCTGCTTGACGGTTGGAACCATGGGCGGGCTCATACTGAACTCGTCCAAACCAAGGCCTAATAATATAGGCGTTGCCAGCGGTTCGCCGGCCAATTCGCCGCACATGCCCACCCATTTGCCTTCTTTATGCGCGGCGTCGATGATCATCTTGATCAGGCGCAGCACGGCCGGAAAAAAAGAGTTGGACAGGCTGGCAACCTTGGGATTGGTGCGGTCCGCCGCCATGGTGTATTGGCACAAGTCATTGGTGCCAATGGAGAAGAAATCTACTTCCTTGGCTAATTGGTCAGCAACCAGGGCTGCTGAAGGAATTTCCACCATAATACCGATCTCAATGTTCTCGGCACAGGGTTTACCTTCCTTTCGCAATTCCGTACGGCATTCTTCCAGCACTTTGCGTGCGTCGCGCACTTCGCTGGCCGTGGCAACCATGGGGAACATAATCTTCAGATTGCGGTCCACGCCTGCGCGCAGCGCCGCGCGTAATTGAGGCTTGAAAATATCCGGACGCACCAGGCACAGGCGCAGCGCGCGCTGACCCAGGAAAGAATTGCTTTCCGCTTCCAGGCCCATATAGGGAATTTCCTTGTCGCCGCCCACATCCAGCGTGCGCAGGACCACCGGCATCTGGTCGAAAACGTCCAGGATCGCGCGGTAGGCTTGGTATTGTTCTTCTTCAGTTGGCATGCTGCTGCGTTCCAGATAGAGAAACTCCGTGCGCAAAAGGCCGACGCCTTCAGCGCCGTTCTCTATAGAGCTGCGGGCGCCTTCCACGTTACCGATGTTGGCGACCACTTCCACTTGTTTGCCATCCAGGGTAAGCGCCGGTTCATGGGCATGCTTCATGGAAGCTTCACGCATGTTCTTAGCAACTTCAATCCGCTTTGTATAATCCTGTATAGCTGTTTCGGTCGGAGAAAGAATAACCTGGCCTTTGGTGCCGTCCAGGATCATCTTTGAGCCAGTCTCTTGAGCGAGCACTTCCTCACCGGCACCGGAAACCGCGGGAATACCCAATCCGCGTGCCAGGATCGCAGTATGCGAAGTGGCAGAACCGCGCGCCGTACAGAAACCGATCACCAGACTCTTGTCCAGTAAAACGGTATCGGACGGGGTTAGGTCATCCGCGATGATAATTGAGGGAGTCCGTAAATCCGCTGTGGGAGATTCAGCCACACCTAACAAAATTCGCAGCACCCGGTTGCCGACATCCATAATGTCAGTGGCGCGTGCTGCGAAATATTCGTCATTCATGGCGGCCATCATGTTGGAGAACGCCTGCGCGGTCTCTTTCATGGCAAAATCGGCGCTGCAGTGTTCCGTTTCTATTTTCTTCTTAGCTTCGGATAATAATTCGGGGTCTTCCAGAATCATCAGGTGGGCTTGGAAAATCTCGGCGTCGGCTTTGCTGGCTTCCGTCAATGCTTTTTCATAAATGCCGGAAATCTGAACTTTAGCGATCTCAATAGCCTCATCCAGCCGTTCTAATTCCTTTTGCGAATTATCAACTTTGCATTCAGCTACTACCAATTCCTGTCGTAAAAACTGGAAAACCGGGCCAATGCAAATTCCGCGAGAAGCAGGAATGCCCGATAAGGTTTTCATCAATCTTCTCCGAAATTATTTTTTACCAGTTCAGCAAGCGTTACAACTGCCTGTTCTTCATCTTCCCCATCAGCTTTGATAGTGATGTCCATTCCCTGGAAGACACCTAATGTCAGAACTCCCAAAATTGATTTAGCGTTAGCTTCCCGCAGTTCTTTCGTATCCGGATCCTTGCAAGAAACCTGGATAGTGGAAGAATATTTCGCGGCAGCCTGAACGAACAATGATGCTGGTCTGGCATGTAGTCCTACCTTATTGTTGACCATTACTGTTGTTTCTTTCATGCACACACACTCCAATATTAATTTATCGAGCTCATAAACAGCTCGTCTATACCGGACATAAAAAAATACCGCATAATTCCTGCGGGTGCTAATTTTATCACGGTTGTAAGCGAATGGGTTTTTTTATGGCACAGGCGTGCTTTCTTCACTGCCGGGGACCTTTGATGGGGTAACGGTTGAAACTTCCGGCGTATTGGTATTCTCCAGAGTCGGGCTGAAGGTTGGAGCGGGCGTTTCCGTCGGCACCAGGGTCATGGTGGGGGTCAAAGTCGGCACCAGCAGGTTCAAATGGATGCGTTTTTCGGCAAAAGTGCCCTTGGAGCTTTCCATATAAATACGCAGGGTGATGCGGGTGGCGTCGGCTTCATAGACGTTCCAGCCAATCAAGCGTTTGGGCTGTGTATATTGCTCTTCGCTGCTCATCAATGTCTTCCACTTGGTCGGGTTGTTGCCCACGCCATATTGCAATTTAAATTCTTTAAAATTCTTGGTAGCGTTGACAACCGCGTAAATATCCACCAGCGGAGTGGTGATATTACCCTCATCATCCAATCCCACAAATATAATGGTCGGGCGAGGACTCTCACCGCTGCATTCCTCCTGCGGCGTGAACACTATCGGCGAGGAAAATCCCATATCCTTGGCCCAGGCTTTGCCTGTGTCATTTTCTGTCAGCCATTTGATTGCCCAGGGATCGCTGACATTGACAGTCATCTTCTCTTCCACATATTCCGAACAGGCTGAACTGGCTTTCTGGTTGGTCCAGGTATCCACTTCCACTTCTTTCCACAAATCTTCTTTCTTATCCAGCGGCGGTTGCCCATCCGCAAAGAGTTCTTTGGATTCGCTGGGGCAATTTGCGGAAGGCGAAGTGCCGGAGACAGCGCAAATCGTCTGTTCCTGCACCGTTTCCGGCCAGCTGAACAGGGATGGGCTGCCGCCCCAATAGTAATCGACTGCCCACTGCATGACATTTGCCCACAGCGGTGCGGCACCGGTCACGCCGCTGATGTTGGTCATAGGGGTGTAATCCGCGTTGCCGATCCATACACCGATGGTGATATCGGGTGTGTACCCAAGCGTCCAGTTGTCACGAAAATCGTTGGTTGTGCCGGTTTTCACCGCTGCGCTGAAGGGCAGCTTCAATACGGAATTGGCGCCGAAAGCCGGCGTACGCGCTTGATTGTCGGAAAGGATATTGCTGATCAGGTAAGCGTGGTCGCGGCTGATGACCTGTTCGGTTTCAGCTTCCTCATGTTGGTAAACCACATTGCCGCTGTGGTCTTCAATACGTTCAATAGAATAAGGTGTCACGCGTTGGCCCTGGTTGGCAAAAATGGCAAAAGCTCCGGTCAATTCCAATAGCGAAACATCCCCGCCGCCCAGCGTGAGCGATAAGCCGTAGTCATCGCGCGTGAAGGTAGTGATGCCCATGCGTTCAGCGAACGCAATGAAACCTTCTTTTTCCGGTGTTTCCGGGTCATCATAGATACCGACGAAATCCAGTGTTTTAACAGCCGGAATGTTATACGAATTGGCCAGCGCGGTGCGTGCCAGCACCGGCCCATGGAATTTGCCATCATAGTTGACCGGTTCATAAGGATCGCGTGTGTCATTCGGGTCGCCGGAGGGCGGAAATTCACTGGGAACGTCCCATATCAGGGTAGCGGGCGTCCAACCTTTCTCAAAAGCGGCCGTATAGGTCAATGGTTTGATGGAAGAGCCGGGCTGACGCGGGGAAACGGCCATATTCACCTGTCCAGAAATGGCTTCGCTGAAGAAATCCGCTGAACCAACCATAGCCAGGATCTGGCCGCTGGAAGGCTGAATTGCCACTAACGCGCCATCCGTGGCATTGTTGGCAGCCAGCGCATCCACCTGATCGGTCAGACTGGCCTGCGCGTAATCCTGCAGGGTCGGGTCAAGGGTGGTATAGACGCGGAAACCTGAACGATAGATGGTCTGGGGATCATACTGCGCCTCTAATTGAGTGCGGATGTAATTCACCCAATGCGGGTAGGGCATATTGATATTGTGATACTCAAAGGTGGTGTTATCGATTTCCTGGGCCGCAGCCACTGCTTCTTCCAGTGTCACGCAAATCGGCACGTTGGATTGGTTCACACGGATGCAGCTGCGTTCGCTGCTGAGCTGGTACATCAGGCCCAGCACATCCGCCTGGCGCAATTCAGCGGCATCGCGGTTTGTATAGACGTCATAAACCGCCGGCGCCTGCGGCAAACCAGCCAGGAAGGAAGCCTGCGCCAGGTTCAATTGGTCGGCGCTGGTGTTGAAATACGTTTCGGCTGCGGCTTCAATGCCGTAAGCCAGATTACCGTAATAAATTTCATTTAAATACAATTCCAGGATCTCGTCTTTGCTGTAGCGGCGCGTGATCTCGGCCGCCAGCACAATCTCGCGCGCTTTGCGCTGCGTGGTGATCTGGCTGCGTTCTTCAGGCGAGAGCAGCAAGCTGCGCGCCAGCTGCTGGGTGATCGTCGAAGCGCCGGAAACGACTTCCCCGGTAGTGTAGTTTTGCCAGAAAGCCCGCACGATACCCAGCGGATCGAAACCGGGGTTGGTGTAAAAATCCTTATCCTCAGTAGCGATGGTTGCAGCAATGAGGAAGGGAGAGATATCATCCAGGTTGGTATAGGTCCTGCGCCCGGCGTTGGGATCCAGAATTTCATAGATCAAGCTGCCATTGCGGTCATAAATACGCGTAGTTTCAAACTGCGAGGCATATTGGCGCAAATCATCCACGCTGGGCAATCCAGCCGCAATGGTGAAGTATTGCACTAATATAAAGGAAAGGCCCAAAATCGTGATGATGACAAAGCTGAAAGCCAGAATAACCAGCCCTCTCATCAGGCAGCCGGATTTTACGGGGCCGGAAGAACGCGGCGGCTTTCTCCCGCCTCCCCCGCGCCGGGGCGGTTGGATGCTGCCAATCCAATTGCTGATTTTATCAACCGCAGCGGAAAAGAAATTGGTAACTTTTTCGGAGATTTCATCCAGTGTGGATGGCTGTTCATCGCCTTCTACAGAGGTAAGGATAGGCTGGGTATCACTGACTTCCACTTTTTCCATGACTGGAGGGACCTGCTCATCCAAATCTTCACCAGCCTGGAGTGGTTCATCTTGCGCGTGTACATCCCTCGCGGGGGTTTCTGCAGGCTGTCGTTCAGGCTGCTCAGTATGCAGATCCTGCTCCTTGTGCTGAGACGAGGACAGGATGCGCCGCAGCCGCTGCGCAGGGGTTTCCTGCTCCGGATCGATGGGATGTTCTTGGTGGTTATCTTCCATTTGATTCAGTGTGTGTCTTCCTTAAATTCTTCTACTTGATAAATAAATACATCCAGTTTTTGGGTGCGCCAGTAATCAGAGGGAGCACCCATTTTAACGCACAAATGGCTCAAAAATTCCCGCGGGTCAGGTAGCTTTTCCCAAACCTGGGGGAGAAAGGTCGCACGCCGGACGCCGTCTCTTATTAAAACCCCATCCAAGCCGGGTCGTAACTGACCCATCAGGTCCTGTTCATTCTCATACGCCAGCGCATGGGTAGGCGTCAGACGGGAAATTTCAATTAACAGCTGCGGCACTTCTTCCGGACGGACCGGTGGGAAGCGATAATCTTCCGAAGCCGCGGCGGCCGCGTGTTCCTGCACATCCAGCACCAGGGGCTGGTATGCTTCCAACGCGCCAATGCAGCCGCGCAGCTGTTCACCAATCGTCAGGGTCACAAAACTGACCCCATCACGCTGTAGATCCTCGGAATAATCTTTCAGTTCCAGCCGCGGCAGGCGCTGCCCGGCGGCTGTTAGTTGAATGGTCTGCCGGGCAATCCCCAAAAGAATACCCCGATCTGCTTCACTTAATTTCTGATCCGCTTCCATCAAATCCATCCTTATTGCTGATTTCACATCATAAACGATATCTTTATTTTACAGAAACATTGGTCTGCTTCAGTTATAATCTTCATAATTGAAAGTGAGATCAGCATCTCATGGCGGAATTATACATTCCGCAGCGATGTATTGTTAGCAAGATAAAGAGACGTAATCAATGGAAAACCCACTGCCAGAAGAGCCGGTAGAAGAACCGATTGAGGAACCGCAAGCCGAAGCAACGGATGATGCGGAAGCCCAAGATGAAACCGAACAACCCAAGCGCCGTTCGCAATATACGGTGATGAACGGGGTTCAGACCGTAATCAGCATTGCGCTGGTCATGGCTACCCTGCTGACCTTGTGGAACCCCCGCAAAGTATTCAACACGCCCAGCCTGGCTTCCCTGGTGGAAGCCGGCGCGACCCAATCAGCTTTGGAAGCGGAACAAAAAAATCAGGATGAAAGCAGTCGGCACATCGGTATATTAGCGGGACACTTGGAAGACTCCAACCCTGGGGAAGTCTGCCTGGACGGGACCGTTGAATCGGATGTGAACCAGGCGATTGCCGCGCTGGTCAGTCAAGAACTGGAAGACCTGGGCTATATTGTGGATGTATTCCCGGAGTATGACCTGGAACTGCTCAATTATGAAGGCGCCGCTTTCATCGCACTTTACTCCGGTTCCTGCGCGGAAAATCCGCTGCCTGCCAGCGGTTTCAGCATCGGCGGTAGTTATAGCGCCCAAAATCCCGAGTTGGTGGATCAATTGGCCACCTGCCTGGCACAGGAATATCAGCAGGCAACCGGTTTGCCATTTACTTATGAAGTCATTAACGCAGAAAACACTTCATATCACATCTTCCGGGATATCAGCTTGAATACCCCCGCAGTACGGTTGGAGATGGGCTCTCTGAAAACCGACCGCACGATTTTGCTCAATCATCCTGATGAAGTGGCCGAGGGAATTGTCGCCGGAATCCAATGTTTCCTGAACGCTGAATAAAGCCAATCATATGAATCCGTCACCTGACCCCACCAACCACACCCCTACCAGGCGACAGCCGCTCTTTCTATCAATTGCCGCTGTTATTTTATTTTTCGTGACTGCTTTGGGGCTATTCTGTTTACAAGTCCCTTCGGTCTATGCCCAAAATATCGACTCGGACAGTCCGCAGGGAAACGCTGGTCCTTTGCAGGTAGAAGCTACTCCTTCACAAACACCGGATAAATACTATGCCGACTACTTCGCCCATTCCTGGGATATCCCGGAGGAAGCCTCCGCAGGCAATAATTTTTGGATTGAAGTCAACTTGCGTACGCAAACGCTGTACGCTTACCGCGGTAACCAGATCATCAACGCTTTCCTGATCTCCAGCGGCACCAGCGCTTTTCCTACCGTGACAGGCACCTACCAAATCTACGCCAAATACAGCCAGTACACCATGCGCGGGCCGGATTACGATATCCCGGATGTGCCCTATACGATGTTCTTTTACAAGGGCTACTCCATCCACGGCACCTATTGGCATAATAATTTCGGCACCCCTATGAGCCGGGGCTGTGTGAACATGAATACCGAAGAAGCCGCCTGGATTTATGAAAATGCCCCGGTCGGCACATACGTATTTATTCATAATTAATATTTATGCAAAATATCCGATGAAGATAGAAGCCATCAACCGCCGTGATTTTCTAAAATATTCAGCTCTGTTCTCCGCCAGCGCATGGATGGCCGGCAGTCGGGCCAGCTCGAAATTTGCGCTTTCACGCCCATCTGAAGCAAATGCCAACAAACTGGGACGTGTGCTGTTTGATGATGTCGTGGTGTATGACCAGCCCAGTCAGGACAGCCCGGTGCAAAAAACGCTAATGTTCAACGACCTGGTGGAATATTCCAGCCAACAGACAGTGAACAACGGCTATCCGCATCAAGACATGTGGTGCAGGCTTTCAGACAGCAGCTATACCTTATATAAAAATCTACAGCCCGTGGAAAACCAGCTCAGCGAACCGGTGCTTGACATTCCGACCAGCGGCCAGTTGGCCGAGGTCTGCGTGCCTTTTACTACGGCTGTGGTGGATGAATGGAACCAAAACCAAAGGGAAAAAGAAGATCAGATGTTCTTCTATGGATCCACTCATTGGATTTATGGACTGGGAAAAGATGAAGCGGGCATCTATTATTACCAGGTCCGGGAAGACCGCTGGGATGATTCCTATTATGTCAATGCAACCCATATGCGTCTGATCGCAGACAATGAACTGACTCCCACATCTACCGCGGTGGATCAAACCGAGAAGGTCATCCGGATCAATCTGGAAGAACAATATCTGGTAGCATATGAGAATGAGCAACCCATCTTCATATCCGCACTGTCTTCTGGGCAGTTGACCGGCGACGCGGATTTAACCACTCCGCAGGGAAATTTTGAGGTAAATTACAAACGCCCTTCGCGTCACATGGTACATACCGACCGTATCAGCATCAATGACAATGAATTATATGGCGTCCCCTGGGTTTCTTACTTCACCGACAGCGGCATTGCTTTCCATGGAACTTACTGGCATAACGACTTCAACCAACCCAATAGTCACGGCTGTATCAACCTGCCCATCCCGGCCGCTCGCTGGATCTATCGATGGACCCAGCCGGTGGTTCCCCCGCGGGAAAAAAAATACGTTTCCAATTCCGGTACACGCGTAGAAGTTTTTTAACATTCATAGAAATTATTAAGATTTATTTATCTTCTTTATCGTTAAAATTTCAAACAATGATGAACACAACTATGAGTATAAAAGCAGTTTTTGAAGGCCTGGTATTTGATGAGGATGACCAACAATTGGCTGTTTCCTTTGTCGGTAACGAAGCCTGCTACGTCATCAACGACGCTGGTTTTCTACGTCATATTTCTTCCGCACAAATTGACCGTCAGGTATTGAATGCCCTCTTTGGTCAAATCGAGGAAAATAAAGAAGCGATTACCGAACAAACCGTCAAAATGATTGGTCACGATGACCTTTTTACGCACGCCATCATCCAAAACCAACTTGAAAATGTGGATGAACAGATGGACAAGATCCTGGAAAATGGCTTGCCGGAATCCGGCCGTTCCTATCTGGGAATGCTCGGTTTCAAGATTGTTGTCAATTACCACGGTGAAGTGATTCGAGTTGAACAACCCACTATACCGGCAGAGGGCGATGAATAAAACCTCAATCTGCAGGAGTTTACAAGGAGTAATACCTTATGAATGCAACTGATCCTGTAATCAATGTTAATGAACTCAACTTTGAGTATGAAGTGGTCGCCTATTCCCAGAACATCCCAGTCCTGGTTGATTTTTGGGCCGAGTGGTGCAAACCATGTCAGGTCCTTGGACCGGCCCTGGAAAAAATTGTGAATGAAGCCAACGGTAGTTTGCGCCTGGCAAAAGTAAACATCGACCAAAATCCCAACCTGGCTGTGCAGTTCAATGTGCGCAGCATTCCAACCGTGAAAGCTTTTATCAATGGCCAGGTGGTAGCGGAATTCGTCGGCGCCCAACCGGAAAGCCGGCTGCGTGAATTTATCAGCAACCTGACCCCGCCCAGCCCATTAGAGCTGGATATTAAAAAAGGTCAAGGGCTGCTGTTGGGGCAGAAATGGAGCGAAGCAGAATCCATCCTGCGCGAGGCGCTGGAACAAAGACCGGCAGAGCCCGCCATACAACTCGGACTGTCCAAAGCGCTGCTGGCCCAGAACCAGCCTGAAGAGGCAATGGAGCTGCTCAAAGATATCCCGTCCGGGCGTGAATTTGCCCAGGCCGAATTACTGATACCCTATGCACAAAGCTTGTTCGATGCGCAGCAGGACCTGCTGCCCGAAGAAAGCACACAGGATGCTATTTTTAAGAACAGTCTGCGCCTGTCCAGCCAGGGAAAATTTCCCATCGCGCTGGATGGATTTCTGGATATTTTGCGGGAGGATAAACGCTACCAAAACGGGCGTGCCCGCCAGGTGGTCCTGGCCATTCTCGAGATCATGGGAGATGAAGACCCCCAGACCCGCGATTATCGTGCAGAGTTAAATTCCGTGTTGTTCTAAAACAACAAAATA
Source organism: Anaerolineaceae bacterium UBA5211 (assembly GCA_002412595.1). Taxonomy (GTDB): domain Bacteria; phylum Chloroflexota; class Anaerolineae; order Anaerolineales; family Anaerolineaceae; genus Pelolinea. The sequence goes on along the minus strand of DHVJ01000060.1, from coordinate 48 downwards.
ATAATTTTAAGAGACTGCTTCTTGTGTAGTGCACCCCAATTATTGGAC